>NZ_JAAFZC010000001.1:1688608-2047912 GCF_010614805.1 Pseudooceanicola aestuarii | reverse complement strand
CCCGCCGCCGCCGCCACGCCCCGTGCGATCTGCCCTCCGCGCGAGGGGGCGCCGATGATCACGCGGGCGCCAAGGTCTTCGGCCAGGGTCCGGCTGTTGTCCTGCGATCCGCCGTCACTTACGATCAATTCGCGGATCACCCCGGCCTGGACCCCTTCGTACAGCGCGCCGGCGCATCCGGGCAGCTGCGTTTCGCCGTTCAGCACCGGCACGATCACGGATAATGCGGCGCGCATCGCACCCCTCCTGTCGTTTCCCTCGCCAAGGGCTATACTGGGACCAAGAAGGAAAAGGGAGCCTCCCATGACAACCGCAGACCTCACCCCCCGGCGCGACGACACGGCCACCGGCCCCGATCCCCTGCGCGACCGGCGCATTTTGCGCCTGTCAGGTGCCGATGCCTATGACTTTCTCCAGAACCTCGTGACAAGCGACCTGGCCCGCCTGTCCGACGGGGCGGCCTATGGCGCGCTGCTGACCCCGCAGGGCAAGTTGATCGCCGATTTCATCATGCTGCGACAGGGCGAGGACATCCTGATCGACGTGGCAGAGCAGGTGGCCGATGCCCTGGCCCAGCGGCTGGCGATGTACAAGCTGCGCGCCGATGTCACCATTGCCGAGGCCGATCTGCACGTCCGTCGCGGCACCGGCCCTGCGCCGGCGGGCGCGCTGGCCGATCCGCGGCACCCCGCGCTTGGCTGGCGGCTATATGGGGACGAACAGGGCGACGACGGCAGTGACTGGGACGCGATCCGCGTCGCCCATTGCATCCCTGCCACCGGCATCGAGCTGACCCCCGACACCTACATCCTGGAAGCCGGTTTCGAGCGGCTGAACGGCGTCGATTTCCGCAAGGGCTGCTACGTCGGCCAGGAGATCGCCGCCCGGATGAAACACAAGACCGAACTGCGCAAGGGGCTGGTCACGGTCGCCCTGTCCGGCACCGCAACGCCGGGAACGGAGATCACCCGCGACGGCAAGACCATCGGCCGCCTTCACACTGTCGCAGGGGATCGGGCCATCGCCTATCTGCGGTTCGACCGCGCCGGGCCGGGGATGCAGGCCGGCAGCGCACAGGTCAGCATGGACGGCTGACAAGGCAGGATACGACGCCGGGCAGGCCCTCCTCAGGCCCGCCCGGCGCGCGGCGGTTTCGTGACAGATCTTGCGGTCCGGCCCCTCTTGCGGAAACCCGATGCGTCCTCATGCGTTGCCACCCCATCGCTGACCGCATCGGAGGATTGCCCCGTGTTCGATTTCCCGCAACGATCCGCGCCCGACATCGGGGCGCCCCCTGTGGCTGCGGCCAAATCCGGGCCCACCTCGGCCGAACTGTCTACCGATGGCACCCGGGCAGAGGCCCCGCGCACCGATCTGCCCTGGATCGAAGAGGCGCTGCGACTCTACCAGGAGGATGGCGAACCGGGTGTTCTGTCGCGCAGGCGTGTCCTGCACCTGATGCATACGATCGGCGATCGCCTCCCCTCGACTCTGCCATGGTGCGGGCTATTCGTCGGCCATTGCATGCGCCGCGTGGTGGCCGATGACGCAATCCCCGAGATCGAACCGCGCGCCCGCCCCTGGTGCGATTTCGGGATGCCGGTGCGTCCGCAATACGGCGCCATCCTGGTGTTCTGGCGCCTATTCCCGCGCTCTCCCTTCGGGCATGTGGCGTTCTGCGTCGGCGAAAGCCGGGACCACTACCTGATGCTGGGCGGCAACCAGCAGGCGCAGATGCGGCTGAAGCTGTACCCGAAACATCGTCTGCTCACCGCGCGCTGGCCCCTCACCGGGCCGGATCCCGCCGCGAAAGATACCTCCCGCCAGTGACCACCGCCCCGTGATGTCGACCAAAAAAAGGGGCAGCGCCTGCGGCCCGCCCCTTGGATGCAGGCCAGACTGCATCCTTACCCGGTCTCACGCGGCCCGCCGCACGACGATGACGCGACGTCAGGTCATGCCCGTTCCGCGTATTCCATCGTCTCGGTGTTCACCACGATGTCCTCGTCCTGCCCGACGAAGGGCGGCACCATGACCTTGACCCCATTGTCCAACTCAGCGGGTTTGAAGCTGTTGGCGGCGGTCTGCCCCTTCACCACCGGCTCCGTCTCCACGATCTTGCAGGTCACTTTCTGCGGCAGCGTGGCGTTCAGGGCCTCGTCCTCATGAAACTCCACCAAGATGGTCATCCCGTCCTGGAGGAACGGGCGACGGTCGCCCAGGATCTCTGCCGGCAGTTCGATCTGCTCGTAGGTCTGGGCATCCATGAACACCAGCATCCCGTCGGTTTCATAGAGGAACTGCTGGTCTTTCTGCTCCAGCCGGACCCGTTCCACCTTGTCGGCGGAGCGGAAGCGTTCGTTCAGCTTGGAGCCGTTGCGCAGGTTGCGCAACTCCACCTGGGCAAAGGCGCCGCCCTTGCCGGGTTTGACATGATCCACCTTCACGGCGGCCCACAAACCCCCGTTATGCTCCAGCACGTTGCCGGGGCGGATTTCGTTGCCGTTGATCTTGGGCATGGCCGTTTCCTGCGCATTCAGTTGAAGCGATATCCGGCGGACCTATATCTGCCACTCGTGCGGGTGGCAAGGTATGTGCGAAAGCCCTGCTGCATCGCGGAAGTCATGCGTCTTGCGCATGTCGGGAATGCGAAACTGCTGTATCCGAATCGTCATCGTTTCGCCATAAACGGCAGCACGCCCGAAACGCAAGAGCAATAACAAAGGACGGATCATGAGAGATTTCGTTGACGGAGCAGCCTTCACGAACGAACAAGGCAACCGTGCGCGCAAACTTTTTGCAGCTGTCGTCCTCGCCGCCCTGGACGACGCCATTGCCGATGACAAGAAATACGGCAACGGGCCCGAACAGATCGCGCGATGGGCGCGGTCCCGCGATGGTCGCGAAGTGTTGAGCTGTGCGGGGATCGACCCGACCGAACGCGTTGTCCAGGGTCTTATGGACTTTGTGGGCAAAGGGGTGCGGACCTCTGTCGCGCTGTCGCGCGAAGAAAGCGAACGCCGCCAAGCGGCAGAGCAGGCCGAAGCGGCCTGATCACGACCGGGCCACGCCACGGCGTGACCGGAACAGGAAAAGCGCGCCCGGCCTGTCCGGGCGCGCTTTTCGTTTGCAGGCGACGGGCGTGGCGGTCTATCCCCGCCCCCACCGCAGCCCCGCAGCGGATCAACAGAACGGATGGCAGGCCGGATGACACGGGCGATCATGCTTCAGGGAACCGGCTCAAACGTGGGCAAGTCGATGCTGGTCGCCGGGCTGGCCCGCGCCTTCGCCCGGCGCGGCCTGTCCGTCGCCCCGTTCAAGCCGCAGAACATGTCCAACAACGCCGCCGTCACCCCCCAGGGCGGTGAGATCGGGCGCGCCCAGGCGCTGCAGGCCCTCGCGGCCCGGCGGGCGCCGCATGTGGACATGAACCCGGTCCTGCTGAAACCGGAAACCGACACGGGCGCCCAGGTGGTGCTGCACGGGAGGCGGCTGGCAAATTGTTCGGCCCGCGATTTCGCGACGATGAAACCCCGCCTCCTGCGCGACGTGACCGACAGTTTCACCCGCCTGGCCAGCACCGCCGACCTGGTCCTGGTCGAAGGCGCCGGCAGCCCGGCAGAAATCAACCTGCGTGCCGGTGACATCGCCAACATGGGCTTCGCCCGAGCGGCAGGCGTGCCCGTGGTGCTGGTCGGTGACATTGACCGGGGCGGTGTGATCGCGCAGATCGTGGGCACGCAATCGGTGCTGGATCCGCAGGACGCGGCGCAGGTCGTCGGCTTTGCGATCAACAAGTTTCGCGGCGATCCTGAGCTGTTCGAAGACGGGCTGGCCGCGATCGAGATCCGCACCGCCTGGCCGTCCGTCGGCGTTCTGCCCTGGTTCGACGACGCCTGGCGCCTGCCGGCGGAGGACATCATGGACCTGGCAGGGCGCCACACGGGCGATGGCGCATTCCGCATCGCGGTGCCGCGCCTGGGCCGGATGGCGAATTTCGACGATCTCGACCCCCTTGCCGCAGAGCCGCATCTGCGGGTCGACATCATCGAGCCGGGGCGCCCGCTGCCCGGCGACGCCGCTCTTGTGCTGATTCCCGGATCGAAATCCACCATCGCCGATCTGGAGGCTTTTCGCCGCAATGGCTGGGATATCGACCTGACAGCCCATATCCGGCGCGGGGGCCATGTGCTGGGGCTGTGCGGCGGTTACCAGATGCTGGGCCGCAGCATCGCCGACCCCGACGGGATCGAGGGGAGGGCAGGCAGCTATCCGGGCCTCGGCCACCTGGCGGTCGACACGGTCATGGCACCCGCGAAACGGGTGCAGCTGACCCAAGCCCGTCACCCAGCCTCCGGCGCGCCGCTGGAAGGCTATGAGATCCACCTGGGCCGGACGGAGGGGCCGGATTGCGCCCGCCCCTGGCTGGAGGTCGGCAGCCGGCCCGAGGGCGCGACCAATGCCACAGGGCGGGTGCGCGGCAGCTACTTGCACGGGCTATTCGCCGCCGATGCCTTTCGCGGTGCCTATCTGGCCGAGTTGGGTGCGCAGAGCGGCCTGAAATACGACGACCAGGTGGACAGCACGCTGGACGCGTTGGCCGCGCATCTGGAACGGCACATGGACCTGGATCTGCTGCTGCACATGTCCGCAAAGGTCTGACCGCCGGTCAGGCGACCTGCCCTGCGGCACGGGACCGGACCCCCAGGCGTTGAGGGCCTGCCAGCGGTGACATCGCCATCGAAGAGCCCCGAGGCACGACATCGCGACCGGGGGCAGGAACACCCCGGCCGGTCCGGTCAAAGCAGGTTCTGCGCGGTCAGGCTGCGCTGAATTTCCCGGCGCACGAGTTTGCGGACGTTGCGGGTGATCCGCTCTCCCAACGGGCCTTGCAGTTCCTCCCGCACGATATCGGAGACGATGGCCCGCAGCATGTCCTCGTCCAGCGCCTCCAGCGCGGTGGCGGCGGGCTGCGCACTGGGCAGATGGTCCGTATCGGGTGCATCCTGCGCCGGTGCTGCATAGCCACCAGCCGCCGAGTCGGGATGCCCTGCCCCACTGCCCTGTGCCACGCCCGGCATGCGATCTGCCATGTCATCGCGCGCCTTCGCCTTGGGGCCCCGGCGGGGCAGGTCCGAAGGCTCTGCCGGGGGATAATCGGCGAGGTCGGCATTCATGCCTTCCGCTTCCGGCAGATCGCCGGGCATGGCATCAGCCCCACGCTCTGCCCGGGGGGGCCAACGCAGGTCGGCCGGTGCGCCGTCGACGTCGGGCACGTGGTCCTCCCAGGGCAGCGTATCCTCCGAGGCGCTGGCCCTGCCCTCCCGGCGGGGGGCGGCCTCCGTATCCCAGGTCTCTTCGCTTTCGGCGACGGCGGCTTCAAGCTCCGCGATCCGAACTTCGAGCGAGGTGACCCCCTTGGTCCGCAGGAAGGACGGGACTTCCACCGGGTCGTCCTGTGCGCCGGGATCGGCAAAGGTCAGGTTCTCTGCAAAGGCCCCGCCTTCGGCTTCCGCGTCATTCTCCCGACCCGAGTCCAGATCACAATGGGCGGCCAGATCCTGCGCCTGCGCCGCGTCGTCTTCGGCGCTTCCCTCCGCCGCACTGTCACGACTGTCCTGCGCTTGGGGGGCAGGTTCATCCGTCTCCGCACGAAACGCGTCGGAGAAGACGGAGGCTGCGGCCCCTTCACGGTCAGTGCGGGTGTCGCGACCGGCGCGGGCATCGCGTTCGGCCGACAGCCGTTCGGACACGCGGATCACGGTTTCCTCGGTCTCTTCCTCGACGTTCTCGGCAAATCCGGCGACTTCGCCGTCATCGCCCCAAGGGTCGGACACATCTTCCGCCACGTCGCCGTCAGTCGCCCCCGCCGGATCGCCAAAGTTGAACGGCGGCAATTCGTCGGCGAGCGGCGTGCCCTCGGCTGTGCTGCCACGATGCAACACCCGGCGCCCCGGTCCCAGTGGATGTTCTGCCGGGTCCGTCCGCAGGGGCGCAGGCGATTCGGCCCCGCCCGCGTCACGCGCCTTGTCCAGGAAGGAGGTCAGCCCCTGCGCCAGGTCGCGGGCCAGCCTGTCGGAGACCTCGTCCTCGCGCGCCACGGGGGTGGTTTCGGCGGGATCTTCCGTCTCGTCACGGGGCGGTTCGGCCACGCGTTGCGAGGGCGAAAGCACCAGTTTTCCGGGCTTCGCCGGGGCCTCCCGCGGGGTGGACGCCCCCTGCGGTGCGGTCTGGGTCTGGGCCCTGACCTCTTCCGAGACGAGCTTGCGAATGGAGGATAGGACATCCTCGATCTGCACATTTGTGACGGGGTCGGACATCTGCTGCGAAACCAATCTGTTACGCTTACAACTTTAGCGCGGCACCGTTTTTTTCACAACCGATAGAGAGGGTTTTACGCGTTCCGTCACTCTTTCCCGAGGCGGCGCAGCACGCTATCCAGACGCTTCCCCTGTTCCGACACACCCGCCGGCGCGTCCTTGACCAGGTTGTAATAGGCAGCCGGATCATAGATCTGCACGCCCAGCTTCATCTTCTGTGCGGTCAGCTGGCCCATCGCAGACAGCAGTTGATAGCGGGCGAATTTCTCGTCCACCTGGGCGGAAATCAGGTTGGTCCGCGCGTTCAGCAATTCCTGTTCCGCGTTCAGCACGTCCAGCGTGGTCCGCGCGCCCAGGGCGGCCTCGTCCCGGACCCCTCGAAAGGCAAGCTCGGCGGCGCGCACCTGCTCCCGCGAGGACACGATGCTGGATTCGGAGACCTGCAACCCGACGACGGCGTTGCTGGCACCCTGACGGATGTCGTGGCTGGTGACATGCAGTTGCGCGCGCGCGCTTTCCACGCGCTGCAACGCCTGCCGCTGGACTGATGCCAGGCGCCCGCCGGCATAGACCGGGCCTCCGGCTCCGATGGTGATCGACCCACCCCGGCTATAGGTGTCGGAGCCAAGGGATTCGGTCAGGCTGAGGCTGCTGGACAGGCTGATCTGCGGCTTCAGCGATGCATCGGCAACGGCCACAGCCAGATCCGCGATCGTCACCTGGCGGCGGGCGGCGTCCATCTGCGGATGCACCCGCAGCGCCACGGCGGCGGCGGCATCGGCGGTCGCGGGCAGGTTGGCGGGCAGCGTCGCCGGCGCCAGCGTGCCGGGCTTGTGACCGACAGCGGCCAGGTATTCCACCTGCGCGCGCATCAGGTCGCCCTGTGCCTGAGCCACGCCACTTTGCGCCGCAGCCAACCGCGCCTCCGTCAGGGAGACATCAGTGCGGGTCACCTCGCCGACCTCGAACCGGTCCTGCGCGGCGCGCAATTCCTGACGGATCAGGCGCAGGTTGCTTTGCCGCAACTCCAGGAACTGGCCTGCGCGGCGCACCTCGAGATAGGCGGCGACGCCGCGCAGCAGCACCTGCTGCTCCAGCGCCAGAAGCTGCGCGCGCGAGGCCAGCACCGTTTCCTTGGCGATATCGACATTCAGCCGCGAGGCCCCGAAATCATACAGCAACCAATCAAGGCTGAGCCCGACGGACGCGGCGTTGGACGAGGTCGCGCTGACCCCCACCAGGGCGCTGCGCGACGTGCCGAAATCACGGCTGACCCCCGCGGACCAGGTCAGGATCGGGCGCAGGGCAGACAGCGCCTGAGCGACATCTTCATCCGCGACCCGCAGCAGCGCCTGGTTCTGCTCCAACAGGCCGCTGTGCCGGTAGGAGGAGGCCAGCGCATCGGCCAAGGTTTCGGCCGTGGCGACGCGTGGCGCGGCAATCCCCAGCCCCAGGAAAGCAACCGCGGTCGCGCCCCTGATGAAATGTTTCAACCCGCGTGTTTTCGCTGTCATGACCTTGCCCCTCGGACCCGCCACCTGCGCGGCGTCCATTCCCTTGACGTCCGGCGCATATAGGGCGCCGGGCGCGCCCCTACAATGCGAACGCGCGCACCTTTTCAAAGCCCGGCAGCACCGGCGCGCCCGCGTTGAACGCGAACCGCCAGGTGACGGCACCGTCGATCTTGTAGCCGATGCGGACCGCGCCCAGGTGCCCTTCGGAGAACAGCGCGGCGATCCGCCCGCCCTCCTTGAGCTGATCCAACAGCGCATCCGGCACGATTTCCACCGCGCCTTGCAGGATCATCACGTCGTAGGGTCCATGTTCCGGCGCACCGGCCGTCAGCGCCCCGTCCTGCAGCACGACATTGTCGGCGTCTTCGGCGGTCAGCGCCTGTTGCGCGTCCGAAACGAATTGCGCGTCTTCCTCCACCGCGATCACCGCCTCTGCCATCCGCGCGATCACGGCGGCCGAGTAGCCATGCGCCGGGCCGATGTCCAGGACCAAGTCCGTGGGCTGAATGTTCAATGCATCCAGCATCTTGGCCAAGGTACGCGGCTCCAGCAGAACGCGGTTTCCGCCCAGCTCGATATTCTCGCCCAGGTAGGCGGCCTCCTGCCGGTCGGCGGGCACGAAGGCCTCGCGCGGGACGGACAACATGGCCGAAATGATGGGATATTTCGTGACGTCGGAGGGCCGGACCTGCGTGTCCACCATCATCCTGCGCCGCGCGGCAAAATCCGTCATCGCAATACTCGTTCGTTCGGACTCTTCGAGCCGGTTGTGCCACATGCCCGCGCCAGCGGCAACGCCACACTGCCCCCCTGCCCCGCCTTTTCCCCTGCAGCCGCCGCCTTTTTCATCTCCCGCCCCCTCCGCCCGTCCACGTTACCTCTCACCCGCCGTTCAGCATGTCTGGACACCCCCTCCAACTTTGGCTATAAGTTCCGAAGCACCACGGAAACCTAAATAGTTTCAACGACTTACGGATTGGCGAGTTGGCGGAGTGGTGACGCAGCGGATTGCAAATCCGTGTACACCGGTTCGATTCCGGTACTCGCCTCCACCTTGTTTTACTTGGCTTTGCGACGTTTTCGACCCTCTTCGGAGGGGTACGAAATCGACCGGTTTACAGGGCGGTTTACACTTCGCCCGCTTTCTCCCCCTTCGAGACATGCAAAAAGGCCGCGAGGATTTCTCCTCGCGGCCTTTGAGTTTTCGCCGATCCTGGCGTCCGGTCAGCCGGTGAGGCCCAACCCCGAGAAGTGGCGGAGCGCGGCGGCGCGGTCGTGGTTCGACCGGGTCTCGATCCGGATCAGCGTGGCGCGAATCCGGTCCGGCTGCACGCCGAAGTCGAGCGGCGCATAGCCGAGGAGTTCGAGGCAGGCACTGGCCAGCGCGTTGATCCCCTCGGCTTCGGCCAACGCCGCCCCGCCGATGTCGACCATGGGCGTCACCCGTGTCCGGCCGGAGCGCAGCGCGAAGACATGGCCGTAGACGGGACGGCCCGCGATGCGGGGGTGACATAACTCGCACCAGGCCGCCGCCAGGGTCAGGTCGGCCCGCACCTGGTTCAGCGCAATCATGCCCCGCCGCGCTTCGCGGCTTTCTGGGCCGCCTTGCGCTCGGCCTTCTCGGCCTTCTTCCGAGCCTTCCTCAGCTTGCGGTGCACTTCATCGGTCACCTCGGGCACCTGGGCCGCATAGCGCTCGATCACATTCGCGGCGTGCCGCAGGCCCCAGCCCATGCAGACGGCGATCTCGTTGAGAGAGCAGTTCGCCCGCAGGAGAGAAGTCGCCGCCGTGCCGCGCATGTCGTAGGGCCGCAGCTCGTCCCGAATCCGCACTGGCAAATCGCCCGCGTCGACCTTGGCGTTGTGCCGATCCTTGAGGTCGCGAACGACCTGCGAGGCCCGCTCCGACGTGAGAGGCAGACCGGTGAGCGAGGTGACCAGCAGGTCCTGCCCCTCCGGCATCGTGTCGATCAGCTCCCCGAGCGCCTCCGTCACCGGAATGCTGACCGGATTGTTCGTCTTCTGCCGACGGAAGAACAGGCGGCGCCCCTCGGGCGTGTTCTGGACATGCCGGCGCCGGAGAAGGCCGACATCCTGCGGCGCCAGCCCGCCTTCGGAAAACGCGATGACGATGCGCCTCTCGTCAGGGGTGGCCTGCTCCAGAAGCATCTGGATCTCGACCGGGAGCCAGACCTTGTCGGACCGGTCGGACTTGTAGAGCTTCATCTGCCCCGTGTGAAAATGCACCTTGATGGCCGCGTCACGGTTGACGCACCAGTTGAGGAAGGTCGTCACCACGGTTCCGGCATAGTCGTAGCGCTTGTCCGAGTGGCCCCATTTGTCGGACCGCCACTTGCGGATCTCGCCCAGGGACTCCGCCTCTTCGAAGAGCGAAATCGGATCCTCACCGAACTCGGCCTCGAATGCGTTGAGGAAGAGCTTGTAGTCCTTCTGGGTCCGGGGCTTGAGCTTCCGGAACTCGCGGGAGTCGCGATAGCGCTCCAGCACCGAAGCGGTCGAGTTCTCGACCACCTTGGGAGTCACCCTCAGCCCGCGCAGGGCGGCATCATAGGCGGTGACATAGCGGGGATCCGACTCGTCGAATTCCTGGTCCGAATCCCAGAAACACGTGCCGCTGCCGCGGAAGACGTAGTGATACTTCCGCATTGTGCCATCAGCGAGTTTCTTGGTGACGCGGTGCACGCCGACGATGCGGGTCTTGTTCTCATTTCTTGCCATTACGGTTCCTCCGCTGCTGGGTCTTGCTCAGGGGTTTGTCGGCGTTCGCCACGCCGCTTGCGCCGGAGGCCGGCGGCACCATGCCCTGCGCCACGTTCAGCCGATGCCGCACGAGGAGCGGATCGTAGATGTCGTTCCGGCCCGGCACGGGCGTGATGCCGAGCATCTTCAGCGAGTGACGGAAGGCCGAGGTGACGCCGGAGTAGCGCATCATCTCTGCCAGTTCCGCGCCGGTCATCAGGGGCGGCATGCCGGGGTTGAAAGAAAGGGTGTCGAGCATTGCTTCATCCTTTTTTGCGTTGCTTGTACGCAGGAGGTGCGAGCGGTCCGGGCCAGCCGGTCGGAACTTTGACCAGGGTTCATTATCTCCGGTCCGGCGCGCCGGCCGGGAGCAGCAGGGAGACTGCCGGCGCGCCGTCATGCAGTTGATTTCACTGCATGTTCCGGGGATCAGAGGGCTTGGCGCAGGGTTTCGATAGCGGCCTCGGCGGCGAGCCGGTCCTGGATGGCCTCGAGAAGAAAATTGAGCTCGAGGATGACGGCGAGGGCGTTCGAGAGGGCGTCGGCCTCCTCGGTCATCCTCGGCTCCTGCCAGAAGGCGGGAGAGACGTTGCCCTCGCCGCCTTCGAACCTGTCGACCATGACGGTGCCTTCGGTGATCCGCTCCACCAGCCGTCGTTCGAGGCTGGCGAGGTGATCGAGCGCCGGGGCGTCGAAGATCTCGCGCGCATCGAACAGCCGCAGCAGCCGCTCCGGCCCCGTCCGTTCCTGCGGCGCCAGCCGGTGGAGCACATCCTCGCGGATGGCGGTGGCGGCGATGCGGGCCAGGGCGAGCGCCTCGGCGGCGAGGTTTTCGACGGTGGGCGAGGTCTCGGCGCCGGTCATCGGGCACCTCCCGCCACGGCGCGGCCCTGCAGGAGGGCGCGATTGTGCCGGGCCACCGCGCGTCCCTCGGCCTGCCAGCGGCGGCGTTCCTCGCGCCGTGCCCGGCGATGGTCGGCGGCGATGTCGGCATCGGCCTGCATCCGGGCGCGCAGGGCTTGCAGCCGCTCCATCAGCCCCTCGTCCAGCCGGCCGATGCGGGGGTCGCCGTGCTTCTCGGCTTCGAAGCCGGGGTGATCGAGGCTGACGAGCAGGCTTCGGTCGAGCGTGAATCGCGAGGGTCGGTTGAGGCCCGCGGCGGCGATGGAAGGTTCCTGCCGGACGATCACCTCGCGGCCTCGGTTGGATTTGCCGTAGGCGGAGCTGCCGTAGGCGAGCTTGGCGAAGCTCTTCCCGGCAAGCCGGGGCGTGTCGAGAACGAGGCAGGGCCGCATCTTCGGCGCCTCGCCCTCGGGGAGATCTTCGGTGGTGGGAAAGCGAAAGAGGACTACATCACCGAGTGTGAGATCCTGCTGCCATTCGTGGGGTTGTTGGTCGAACATCTTGGCTCCTGTCGTGAAGGGAAACGACGGCAGCTCTTCCATCAGGGCCCCAGAGCCCCTTGCCGCTGCGCGTCACGCGGCGCGTGCGGCGGCAAGGGGGTTGGGGGCCGGTATTGTCCCCGGGAAGATCTCCTCGGCCAGCGCGATCTCTTCGGCTGTCGGCGACAGGTCCGGCAGGCTGTCGGGTGGTCTTCGGCGGGTGTCGGGCCGGGTCGGGGCCGGTTGCGCGGGGGTCTGGCGGCGGTTTCGTGGGGCTTCGGGGGATGGGTGGAGGGGCTGGTGCCCTGCTGAGAGGGCGGGCCGGGGCCTGCGGCGTGGCAAGCCCCCCTGTGGCGGCGGCGGAGTTGTCTCACGCTGGGTGCGCATGGCCGGGCGCGCCGGTTCGGCGGTTTTCGCGGCAGGCGCCGGCGGGCAGCCCCGGCGATACCAGGTCGCGCGGGAATAGCCGTGCGCCTCCCATGGTTTTTCCCGGGAGGTGGCATGGACGGCGAGGTAGTCCTCGCGCGTTGCCATCCCCTTCGCGCGACGGCGGCCGGCCTCTCTCTCCAGCCGCCGCCGGTCCCTCTCCGCCTCGGAATGGATTTGTTTGAGATGCAGGCGGCGGGCGAGATCGTCGGAGACGCCCAGCATCTCGGCCATCCGCTCGCCCGAATAGAAGTACCGATCCTGCTCGCCTTTCTGGCGCCGCTCCGCCGCGCGGATCACGGCGGCGACCTCGGCGGGCGACAGGCCGGCACAGTAGCGCGCGGCACCCTCGACCTCGGCGGCCATATCGAGGTTTCCGTGCTGATGCGTGAGGCAGGTCGCGACCAGGTGGAGCCAAGTGTTACGCAGCCCCTCCGGCACCTGCCCACCCCAATGGCTGGCGAGCGCCATCAGGTCGGCGCGCACCTGTGCGAAGCGGCCGGCGGGAGCGAGGCCGCGCGGGCCGCCGGTCGGCTTGGCCTTCCGCTTCGCCTTGCCGGCCTTCCGTTGGCCAAGCTCCGCCCGGGTGGGTCGTCCGGCGGCGGTGTAAATCGCGTCGGCGAGCGCGTCGAAATCGTGGCGGCGCAGGGTGCCGTCGATGACGGTGACGATGCGGCCGCATTTCGCGTTGATCGTCTCGGGGAGCCTGAAGATGCGGGCGGCGTCGCCACAGGAGCGATCGGCCCCGAAGGCGGAAAAGAGCCCGATCAGGCACTGCTGCGCCGCCCGCCAGCGCGGCGCGGCGGCACCGGCCAACTCGTGGATGAGCCAGAGGACGGCGAGGCCCCGGCCGGTGTCGGTGACTACCGACGGCAGCGGCAGGCCGAGGCCCTGCGCCGCCGTCTGCACTGCCTGAGCGACCCTCCCCGGCGCGGCCCCGCGCCATTGCGGCATGGTCCGATAGTCGAGATCCAACGCCAGCACGTTGAGCGCCGCCAGTTTCCCCCCGGAGCGAGTGCCGTGGAAGCGATGCAGGGTGACGTAGGCGGACCTGTCGATCCAGTTGAGAGCTGCGAAGGGCAGCGCATCGGGGCGATACGTACGGGCGCAGCGCCTGTCGGCTTCGAGCAGCATCAGCGTGGCCGAGCCTCGCGCGCCCAGCGGATGCAGCAGGCGCAGGTAGGCCTCGGCCGGCATATGCGCGGCGGCGGGGCGCGTGCTGCTGAAACTGTGGTGCTGCGAGAGATCCATGGGCAGGACCTACGTCCGGCCGGCCCTGCCCGGAAATTGACGTTAAGTCATATGGCCAATCGTCATCGGGCCACCCCGCACGTTCCGAGATCCTGATCAGGCGGCCGATCCCCGGCCGCCCTGCATCACAGAAAGGAACTCCCGATGCATGTACTCCCCGTCGGCCTCCCGGCACTCCTGCCGGGCATGGTCGCTCTCGAAGCGGCGCGGCTGAAGCTCCAGCTCAACGCCTCCGTCTCGGACCAGCTGCGCCACGCACTGAGCCAGAACGAAGTGACGTGTTTCGCCCGGCTCCACTTCGACGCGCGCGGCACCTTCAAATCACTTTCCACGAGCCTCGAGCGGTCCCATCCCGAGGAATTCGAGGTGACGGTCCGCTGGTACAGCTTCGCCAGCCTGCACTACAGCCTCGAGGAAGACGTCACCCAGGAGTGGCTGCGCCGCGCGGTGGCCCGCCGCCTGAAGTGGGGGCGCGAGCTGGCACATCTGGACGACGACGCGCTGGAGGCGCTGAAGACGCGCTGTCGCCCGCGCATAGGCTCGCCCAACCTGTCCACGAGTCATCTGCAGGAGGCCTTCCTCGGCCTGCTCGCAAACGCTGAGATGGAGGAACGCGAAAGCGCCGGGTCAAAGCACCAGCGGATGCAGGCCATCAAGCAAGCCGAACCCCTGCGTGAACTGCTGTGCGCGGAGCGCGCGCACGCGGAGAGCGAAGACGTCGCACACTCCGAAATCTACGGCGACGATCACTACCACACGGCGACCAATGCGCCCGAGGAGACCCGGGCAATCTACAACTACAGGGCCTACCACGCCGAGCTGCGGGAGGGCTTCCCACTGTTCAACATATGGGGCGAGCCCTGGCCGAAACGTGGCCGGCGCAAGAGGGAGGCGCCGGATGGCGAAGAGGTCTCGAAGACCCAGTGACCGGGTGGAGGGTGCCTCGCGCGCTCGGCCTCGACGCGCGGCGCTCGTGGGGTCAGCTCTCGATGCAAGAAAATGCCGCCGATCATTTCCGCGCAATCCAAGAGGTTCCGAAATCCTTCTCAGGCGGCCGATCCCCGGCCGCCGCGCTTCACAAGAAGGAAGACATCCATGGATGACGCACTCGACATGCTCCGCCGCGCCAAGGCGGAGAAAGCCGCGCATGAGGCCGCCCTGGCCGAGGTCACCAACGGCACCGGAGGCGGTGACACCGGCGCCTGCCGGCGGATCCTGAACGGCGCCGAGGTGGACGAGGAGATCGGCCCGCTCTCGACCAGCGAGACCATCGCCGTCGCGCTCGCCTTCAGCCGGTTGGATCTGCTGCCCGGCGACTACGACAATTTCCGCGATGCATGGCAGCGGCTGGACACCCGGCAGCGCCGCCTCGTCGACACGGTCGCCCGCGCGCCCTGGCGGCGGGGCTGACCGGGGCCGGCACCCCGACAATTCATCCGCCGCGCAGGCGGCAGCGCCAATCCCGGCGCGACATCCACGCCAAACGAAAGGCATTCGACATGGCAAAGAAAGTTCTCGATCTGCAATACGGCATCGGCCGGTCCTTCCTGACCGGCCATGTCACCATGCTGGGCCGCGATTCCTACCGCGCATTCCTGGTGGACAACTTCAAGGTGGTCGCGCGCCGCGACCTCGACCGGGCGCAATACAAGAGGCTCGCGCGGGAGCTGAACGACTACTCCGAAGGGAACCCCGAGTACGACTTCAACTCGATCTGGCTGTTCGAGGATTTCGTGCTCTTCGGCGAGTTTCCCGACGACCGCCGTAAGCGAATGCAAAGAGAGCGGGAAGTTGACGAGGCGCATCGTCGGTTCGACGACTGAGCGGCTTCCCGGGTTGGCATCACGCCATCGCGCTCTCACCCGCCGCCCCTCACCCTCTGCCTCTGGCGCGGCGGGCGGGCGCGTTTCTTCTCCCTCTTGCTCATCACGAATTTCGGCGGCTGCCCTGTTTCCGGGGTGGCCGCCGTTTCCGTTTCGGGGTCGAGGATCCGGTCGCTATCCGGGTCGATCTCGGCTTTGACCTTGCCTTCGGCCCAAGCGATCGCGGCCTGCTGCGGATCGAGCGCGTCGAGGTGGGGGGCGGCCTCGATGGCCGCGGCGCGGGCGGCGGCGGTTTCGGCGGTGTCGATTTTCGCCTCGGCCTTGGCGGCCTCCGCACGGCGCGCCGCCTCGGTTTCGGCGGCGATCCGTTGGGATGTCTCCAGCCGCGCCTTCTCGCGTTCGGCATCCCGCAGGATCAGCCAGCTCTGCCAAAGTTTCTCGTTCGCGGCGCGGGTCTTCGCGCGGGCCTGCCCCAGAAAGCTGTCATCGCGCCCCGTCTCCTGCTCTCGCCGCCGGCCGCGCGCGGCATTACGGGGCCCGAGCTTGGGCTGCGGGGTCAGCCCCTCGGGCGCGTCGCCGGCGGCCGCCGCTGCCTCGTAGCTGCGCAGGTCGACGCGGGGCCCCACGCCCACCTTTTCCAGATGCCGGTTGACGCGCCGCTGCCATTCCTCGCGGATCTGGCGGACGCATCCGGGGCCGGTTTTCACGTCGTCGAGGTCGCGGATTTTCTCGCCGAAGCTCTGTGTTTCCTCGTCCCAAGACCTCGTGGGGCAGAGGATGTGCACGTGGTGATTGAGCGCGTTCCCCCGCTCGTCCTTGCGCGGCTTGGCTGTCTTTTTCCGCCCTTCGACCTGCGGGATCATGTCGGCGACGACCTCGTTATCGACGCCATGGGCAAGCGGGTGATGGATCGCCGCCATGGACGAAATCCCGTAGCGGTCGTGCAGCCACAGGCAGAACCCGCGCACCAGAACGCGCTGCGTCTCGAGCGGTAGCTCGTGCGGCAGCGACACCAATATTTCACGGGCGAGCCGGGCGCGGGGGTGTTTCTCCGCCGCGCTGGCGAGGTTCCAGATCCGCTCCGGGTCATGGGGCATCTTGATGGATTCGACCGAGACGACATCGCGGCGACGGGAATAGTTTTTTACCTGCCCCGTGCGGTCGCAGCGGTAGCGCCCGCCCGCACAATAAGCGGCGGCCGCGACGATGGAGGGCGTGTTGGCGCGGTTGCGGATCTTGATCTCGAGGCGGGAGGCTTTGTGTCTCATGCCGAGGAGGTGGCGCCCCCTGCCCGGCCCCGCTCGGAAGAAAGCCCGCCGCAGGCGCGCGGCAACTCCACCGGAGTTGCGTAACCGCGCCCTTCGCCTTTTTTTCAGGCTCGGTCGGGGCGCTTTTTGCCGCCATCGGGCACGCAGGAAACGTCCTGGGAGCGGCACGGGCCCCGGGGCCGCATTTCCCCTTCGGCGACACGAACCGAAAGGAAATGACGATGACACCCGTGGAAAAACAGATCGCTGCGCTGGAAGAGAAGATCGCGCGGGAACGCGCAAAACTGGCCGACGCGAAGGCGCGAGCCGCCGCACAGCACCGCAAGCGCGACACCCGCAGGAAGATCCTGTTCGGCTATGCCTTTCTCGACTGGCTGACCACCCTGCCCCCGAACGAGCGCAAACGGATCGCGGGCCTCGTGCACGGCCGGCTGAAGCCGCGCGAGCGCGAGGCCTTCCCGTTGCGCGAGGTGCTGCAGGATCTTGCCGAGGCGGCGGCCGCCAGGGCGACCCCGCCCGAGGACAGGGCACCGGACACCGGGAGTCTGCCCTTCAACGGCAAGGGGGCGTGAGGTCTGGGCCGTCCCTGCGGCGCATCAGCCGGCGCAGGGCATTGCGCGCCTCCACCTCCGCCTGCCGCCGGCTCGGGAAGCATCCCCGGGCCGGCACCCGCAGAAACACCCCTGCCCTGCCCCAGCGCGTCTTGAATCCAAGCTCGGCAATCCAGCCATCGCCTTGGGGGCGAACCTCCAGCCTCTCCATCTCGGACACCGCATTCCACGGCCGCCGGCCGGGCGAGGGCGCCGCAGCACTGCGATAGCCCTCGCGGCGCAGCTTCCTCAGCGAATGGTCCAGAAAGCGACGACCGGGATCGGCGGGCGGCGCGGTATTGATGTCTTTCGGCAAGGGGTGGTCTCCTCGAATGAGTGTGTTTCGAGGAAGTGGGAGGCGCCCCGCGCGGGCGGAAAATATATCTGGCCTCGCGGCGGGATCGCCAATAGGACTTGGCAGGCGACCACCAGAAGACCAATCAGCGCGAGTTTCCATGGCACCGCAATCGAGCGCCGAAGCACAGCCTCTCAACGTGATGCTGACCGTGAATGCCGCCTGGAACGTCTGGAACTTCCGCCAGCCCGTTCTGAAAGCGCTTTTGTCGAAGGGCCACCGCGTTACCGTTCTTGCGCCGCCCGATGACAGCGTGGAAATGCTGAAAGAGATGGGCTGCCGGGTCCTGCCGTTGGAGATGTCGGCCAAGGGGCTCAACCCGCTGGAAGGGCTGCGCCTGCGCCGCGCCTTTCTGCGCGCCTTCCGGCAGGAGCGGCCAGACATCGTGTTCAGTTACACGATCAAGAACAACCTTTTCGGCGCCATGGCCGCGCGGCGATGCGGGGTGCCCTTTCTGCCGAATGTCACCGGGCTGGGCACGGCCTTCCTCTCTGGCGGGGCGCTCCAGCGGGTGGCCGAGACTCTCTATCGCCACGCGTTCCGGCCTCTGCCCAAAGTCTTCTTTCAGAACGAGGATGACCGGAGGCTGTTCCTCTCCCGCCGGCTGGTGCGCGAAGACCAGGCGGAGGTTCTGCCCGGGTCCGGGATCGATCTGGAGCATTTCGCCAGGGCGCCCTACCCCGAGGGCAAGGAGACCCGCTTCTTGATGATTGCGCGCCTGCTGCGCGACAAGGGCGCTCGGGAATACGTCGAGGCCGCACGGACGCTGAAGGCCGAGGGGGCAAACGCTCGTTTCCAGATCCTCGGCGCACCGGATTCCGAGAACCGCACCGCCATCTCCCGCGAGGAGGTAGCGGAATGGGAGGCCGAGGGGATCATCGACTACCTCGGCACCGCGCCGGACGTTCGCCCCCACATAGCCGAGGCCCACTGCATCGTGCTGCCCTCCTACCGCGAGGGCGCGCCGCGCACGCTGATCGAGGCGGCGGCCATGGCGCGACCTCTGATCGCCACCGACGTGCCCGGCTGCACGGCGGTGGTGGACCACGACGCGAACGGGTTCCTCTGCGAGGTGCGCAGCGGCGCGAGCCTCGCGGAAGCCTGTCGGCGGTTCCTGTCGATGGAGGCGAGCGCGCAGCGCGAGATGGGCCTTGCCGGTCGCGCCAAGATGGTCGCCCAATATGACGAGGCGCTGATCGTCGCCGCCTACGAGCGCGCCACCTCGGAGATGACCGGACGCGGGTTCTGATGGACACCGCCTTCTTCATCCTGTCGAAACTGGTCGGAACCCTCCTGCGAGCCGACACCTGGGTCGTGATCGCCCTTGCGGTCATCCTGCTGGCTCTGGTCACGCACCGGCGCCGATTGGCACTCGGAGTCTCCGGGCTCGCCTTCGTCAGCCTCGTGCTGCTCGCGATCCTGCCACTCGGGGATTTCATGCTGCGCCCGATCGAGACGCGCTATGCAGCAGAGCCACGGCTCGATGATGTGGAAGGCATCATCCTGCTCGGCGGCGGCGAGGATGCGCGGGCCAGCGCCTTCTGGGGCCAGATGCAGCTCAACGAGGGCGGCGAACGCTACACGGCGACCCTGGCGCTCGCACGGGAATTCCCCGAGGCCCGCCTTCTCTTTGCCGGCGGCAGCGGCGCGCTGCGCGATGCCGCCGGCGCCGAAATCACCGAGGCCGCGATGGCCGAGCGATTCTTCTTGCGCCAGGGCCTCGCGGCCGAGCGCATGATCTTTGAAGGACGATCCCGCAACACCGCCGAGAACGCCCGTCTCGGCTTCGCCCTTGCCGCCCCCGCCTCTGGCAAGACCTGGCTGCTCGTCACCAGCGCCTTCCATATGCCGCGCGCCATGCGCAGCTTCGAGCAGGCCGGCTGGACGGGCCTCGTCGCCTGGCCGGTCGACTATCGCACTGCCCGCTTCGGCGATCGCATCGGCTGGAACCTGACGCGCAACCTCGATGTGCTCGCCATCGCTGTCCGAGAGCGTATAGGGCAGATCGCCTACCGGATGACGGGCCGGTAGCTGGCTCCGAAGCCCGGGCTGACTGGCCCCAGAATCCTGCATAAGTTGAATTCAATCCGATCCACTTGCTATGTGGCGCCGCAGCATATAACGTTCATTCCTGAACGATATGACCCTGACCAGTCTTACCTCGAAATCGCACTCCGCAGGAGATGGCTCGGCCAGCTCTTGTGCGGTAGCCGTTCCCTGCCCTGTTATGATGACGCATCCATGACAGATCGCCGTGATGCCACGCAGGAAGACATGCGGTTCCGCCTCCTCCGCCTGCTCGACGACAGCCCCGAGATGAGCCAGCGCGACCTCGCGCGCGCGGTCGGCGTCAGCCTCGGCAGCGTGAACTTTCAGCTCAAGGCGCTGGTCGACAAGGGCATGGTCAAGCTCGGCAACTTCTCGGCCAACCCAGACAAGCGCCGCTACGCCTATATCCTGACGCCCCGCGGCATCGCCACCAAGGCCGCCCTCACCCGGCGGTTCCTGGCGCGGAAACGGGCGGAATACGAGGCGCTGCGGGCAGAGATCGAGGCGTTGCAAAGCGAGATCGACGAGGGGAAGTCGGCATGACCGGGCCCGGGCAGTTTGCAATCTCGCTCGACTTCGAGTTGCTCTGGGGTGTGCGGGACCATTCGGACAAGGCCTCCTACGGCGGAAACGTTCTCGGGGCGAGAGAGGCCATCCCGGCCATTCTGGACCTGTTCGCCCAGTTCGAAATTCAGGCGACATGGGCGACGGTCGGCTTCCTGTTCTGCGAGAGCAAGGAAGAGCTCCTGTCGGTTCTGCCGGAGGAACGACCAGCCTATGACGATCCGAAATTGTCCAACTATACCTATCTCGATGAGGTGGGTGAAGACGAGCGGCGCGACCCCTATTATTTCGCCGCATCCATCATTGAACGCATTCAGGAGACCCCCGGGCAAGAGATAGGCACGCACACCTTCTCGCACTTCTACTGTCTGGAGACCGGGGCCACTGCTGCAGCATTCGATGCCGATCTACGTGCGGCGCAAGATATCGCCCGTCGCCGTGGCGTGACGCTGAAATCCATCGTTTTTCCCCGGAACCAGTTCGGGCCCGAGAACCTGAAAGTTTGCCAAGACAGAGGGATTGAGGTCTATCGCGGCAACCCCGCAGGTTGGGCTTACAGATCGGCCAATAGCAAGCAGCAGACCCCGCTACGCAGAGCGGTCAGATTGCTGGACGCACACACAGGCGCGCTTGGCAGCCATGTGTTCGGCCCGGACCCTCTGAACTTGCCGGCGGAGGATCGCGCCAGCCGTTTTCTGCGCCCCTGCGTTGGCCGCCTGGCGCGGCTTCACCCCTTGCATGTCGGAACCGTCTGCAGGGGAATGACGCAGGCCGCCCGAGCCGGACAGAGCTTCCACCTTTGGTGGCATCCGCATAATTTCGGACGAGACCCCGAAGCGAACATGAGCGTGCTGGAAACCGTTCTTACACACTACCGGGCCCTTCGCGATGAGCATGGGATGCAATCCCGAACCATGGGCGCGCTCTCATGAAGATCTGCATCCTGGCTACCCCGGGCACGTCCACGGATATCCTCAGGAACTATCTCGCCGACGCGGGCTTCAACGACGTGATGACCATCGTCGAGAAGCCGGTGAGCAAACTGGCAATGCTCAAGCACCGGCGCCGCCGCCTTGGCACGGCGGTTGTCGTTGGGCAACTCGCATTCTTGGCGTTGCTCGCGCCGCTCTTGCGCAGAGAAAGCGCCGGCCGGCGGTCACGGCTCGCAGAGGAACATGATCTTCGCACGACGCCAGCCACGGGCGAGGAAACGCAGGTCGATACGATCAATGACGCGGTGGTCGCCGAAATCCTGTCTCAGGCTCGGCCTGACGTGGTGCTCGTGAACGGCACACGGATCATCCGTGAACGGACCCTTGCAGCGGCCGGTTGCCCGGTCATCAACATCCACGCTGGCATAACCCCGCAATACCGCGGTGTTCATGGTGGGTATTGGGCGCTGCGGACCGGCGACGCCGAAAACTTCGGGGTGACCATTCACCAGGTTGACCGCGGAGTGGATACTGGGGATGTCCTGCGCCATCTGCGCACGAAGCCCTCCGTCGAAGACAATTTCGCCAGCTATCCATTGTTGCAGCAAGCCACTGCCCTGCCAAAACTGCGCGAGATCCTGGACGACTTTCCGGGCAGTATCGAATTGCGCCCCACGGTAAACCCGAATGACAAAAGCCGCCAATGGTATCATCCAACCTTGCCAGGATACCTGCTGGGTAGGCTGAAAGGTATAAAGTGACCAAAGCTCCCCGCGTCCTCATCACCGGCACCGCCGGCTTCATCGGCTTCCACCTGGCGAAGCTTCTTCTGGCCGAGGGCTTCCGCGTCCAAGGCTACGACGGGATGACCGACTACTACGACGTCACCCTCAAGCAGCGCCGCCATGCCATGCTGCTTCAGAACGAGAACTTCTCGGCCAAGGAAGGCATGCTGGAGGATCAGGCGACCTTCGACGCTCTGGCCGACGAGTTTCGGCCCGATGTCATCGTCCACCTCGCCGCCCAGGCCGGGGTGCGCTACAGCCTCGAGAACCCGCGCGCCTACATCGACGCCAATGTCATCGGCACCTTCAACGTCATGGAGGCCGCCCGCCGGCTCGAGGTGAAGCACCTTCTGATGGCCTCCACCTCCTCGGTCTATGGCGCGAACGAGGAGATGCCCTTCACCGAGACCGAGAAGGCCGACACGCCGCTGACCATCTACGCCGCGACCAAGAAGGCGAACGAGGCGATGGGCCATTCCTATGCCCACCTGTGGAACTTGCCGACGACGATGTTCCGCTTCTTCACCGTCTACGGCACCTGGGGGCGGCCGGACCTGGCGCTCTACAAGTTCGTCGATGCGATCCTCGATGACCGCCCGATCGACATCTACAACCATGGCGACATGTATCGTGATTTCACCTATGTCGACGACCTGGTGCGCGGCATCCGCCTGCTGATCGACGCCGTGCCCGAGCGGCCTGTCTCGCGCAAGGATATCCCCGCCTGGGATTCGCTTTCGCCCGCCGCACCCTTCCGGGTGGTGAACATCGGCAATTCCGACAAGGTCCGATTGCTCGACTTCGTGGATGCCATCGAAGAGGCGCTCGGGAAGACGGCGCAGCGCAATTACATGGAGATGCAGATGGGCGACGTGCCGGCCACCTGGGCCGATGCGACCTTGCTGCAGGAATTGACCGGCTACCGGCCGCAGACGGATTTCAAGAACGGGATCGGGCGGTTCGTGGCTTGGTTTCGGGAGTATTACGGGAAGTAATTGCATGAGTGAGGCAAGAGACAAGATCGCCATCATTGGTTTGGGCTACGTCGGCCTCCCTCTCGCGGTGGAGTTCGGCAAGATCCGCCCAACCGTGGGATTCGACATCAACCAAGCGCGGATCGCCGAGCTGAAGGACGGCCACGACCGCACGCGCGAGACCTCGGCCGAGGAGCTGGCCTCCGCCACGCAACTCTCTTTCGCCGCCAGCACCTCCGACATCGCCGACTGCTCGATCTACATCGTCACCGTCCCCACCCCGATCGACGCGCACAAGCGGCCCGATCTGACGCCGCTCCTCAAGGCCTCCGAAACCGTCGGGAGCGTGCTGAAGAAGGGCGACATCGTGATCTACGAGAGCACGGTCTACCCCGGCGCGACCGAAGAGGACTGCGTGCCTGTGCTTGAGCGCGTCTCGGGCCTCACCTTCAACGAGGACTTCTACTGCGGCTACAGCCCAGAGCGGATCAACCCGGGCGACAAGGAGCACCGGCTGCCGAACATCAAGAAGGTGACCTCAGGCTCCAGCCCCGAGATCGCGGAGAAGGTCGACGCGCTCTACGCCGAGATCATCACCGCGGGCACCTACAAGGCCGAGAGTATCAAGGTAGCCGAAGCCGCCAAGGTGATCGAGAACACCCAACGGGACCTGAACATCGCGCTGGTGAACGAGCTCGCCATCATATTCAACAAGATGGGGATCGACACCCAGGCGGTGCTGGACGCGGCGGGGACCAAGTGGAACTTCCTACCATTCCGCCCGGGCCTCGTCGGCGGGCACTGTATCGGCGTGGATCCCTACTACCTCACCCACAAGGCCGAGGCGATGGGCTACCACCCGCAGGTGATCCTCGCCGGGCGGCGGATCAATGACGGGATGGGGGCCTATGTCGCGGGGCAGATGGTGAAGGCGATGCTGAAGAAGCGTATTCAGGTCCAGGGTGCGCGCGTACTGGTGATGGGGCTCGCGTTCAAGGAGAACTGTCCGGACCTGCGGAATACGCGGGTGGTGGATGTTGTGGCCGAACTGCGAGACTATGGCGTGCGGGTCGATGTGCACGACCCATGGGTTGGCGCTGAGGAGGCACGGGCGGAATACGGCATCGAGTTGGTCGATGAGCCTGCGGCGGGGGCCTATGACGGCGTCGTCCTGGCGGTGGCTCATGACACGTTCCGGGCCGGCGGCCCGGACGCCTTCACCGCCTGGCGCAAACCGGCGAGCATCCTCTGCGACCTGAAGAGCGTGTTGCCTCACGACGCCAGTGATCTGAGGTTGTGAACATGGCAACAGCGCGCAGAATTTGTATTGCGGGAAAGAACCAGATCGCAGTCGATGCGCTCTGTGATTTGTTGGGCCGGGGCTGGAAAGAACGACTGGTAGTTTGTCCGAATGAAACCGACGATGGTCGTAGCAACTGGCAGCCTTCATTGATCAGATTCGCTAAAGAGTTCGGTGTCGAAATAGTCGATTTGACGCGCGCTCAGGATACCGATGGATTGGTATTCTTGTCGCTCGAATTTGATAAAATACTGCGACCTGGCGCTTTCAAAACGGACCGCCTATACAACATTCACTTCTCTGCGTTGCCAGCATACAAAGGTATGTTCACTTCCGCTCTCCCAATTCTGCATGGAGCCTGTCGGGTAGGCGCTACCCTGCACGAAATCGACTATGGCATCGACACTGGGCCCATTATTGCCCAAAGCGTCTTTGAATTGCGCGATGAGTTCACTGCAAGAGATCTGTATTTCTCATACATGCGCGCTGGATCACAACTGTTCTCGGAGCACGTTGATAAATTAGTAGGTGACGACCCGCCTGAGGCGATGCCCCAGCCGGCTCGAGGCTCCAGTTACTACTCGAAGAGTTCAATCGACTACAGTCACCTGAGTATCTCATTGAAGGACACCGCAGAAGGAGTGGTGCGCCAATTGAGGGCATACTCATTTCGAGAATATCAGACACCCACCATCCACGGAATGGAAGTAGGCGGCTGGAAGATTTTGCCCAAGCGGAGTAATAAAGCACCAGGGAGAGTGATCGACAAGAGTGAAGACATCCTGACGGTTGCGACGATCGACTACGACCTCCGCCTGACGCGCAGCACGGACTTTGATTGGTTTCTTGCTACTGCCGACCGTCAGACCGACCACCTCGACATCACTAATATCAACATGACAGATAGGCGGGGATGGACACCACTAATCCGCGCAGCCTACACCGGCAATCAAGCCTTGTGCCGGCTATTGTTAGAGGCTGGAGCGGACCCAAACTGGAGCAACTGTAACGGTACCACGCCGCTTATGTATGCCCTCTCCGGCTCAGCGGAAGACAGAAAGTCAGAGATCGTCGAAATGTTGCTTAACTTTGGCGCTCGGTTAGATTTGAAGGACAAGTTTGGCCGAGGCGCAGAAGAATACCATCCGGAGTGGACCGATCTCCTGAATAACTTCCGAAATTTGAGCGGAAAGGTTGTGTGACATAGTGGAAACCTCCAGGAAACCTATTGATGGCATCCGTACAATCGGCTTGCCGCAAATTCACGACCCCCGTGGCGACCTGACCTTCGTCGAAGGCGGGAACCACCTGCCCTTCGACATCGCTCGGGTCTATTACCTATACAACGTTCCGGTCGATGCCGAGCGCGGCGGACATGCCCACAAGGAGCTGGAGCAAGTCGTCTTCGCCCTATCGGGAAGCTTCCGCATGAAGGTCGACGACGGCCACAAGAAATCCGAATACTGGCTGCGCGACCCTCGAAAGGGGCTCTATATCAGTAGGATGATCTGGCGCGAGATGGACCGCTTCAGCCAAGGTGCGGTCTGCATGGTCATCGCATCGCATCGTTACGACGAGAACGATTATTATCGCGATTATGATACGTTCATGACCGCCGTAGGGGCCAACCGCCAATGACAATTCCCTTCCTTGACCTCGGTGCCGCCTACCGGGAACTCCAGCCGGAGATCGATGCAGCAGTTCAGCGGGTATTGGCAAGCGGCTGGTATATACTCGGCCCGGAGGTCGACGCATTCGAGGCGGAATGGGCCGAGTTCTGCGGCGCCGAGCATGCGGTCGGTCTCGCAAACGGGCTCGATGCACTGACACTCGCGCTCAAGGCGCTCGATATCGGCGCCGGCGACGAGGTGATCGTGCCGTCCAACACCTACATCGCCACCTGGCTCGCCGTTTCCGCCGTTGGCGCGACGCCCGTCCCCGTCGAGCCCGACCCAGCGACCCACAATATCGACCCGACCCTGATCGAGGCTGCAATCACCGAATGGACGAAAGCAATCCTGCCCGTTCACCTGTATGGCCAGCCAGCTGATCTCGATCCGATCCTTGAGATCGCCCGGCGTCACGATCTGGCCGTGGTCGAAGACGCCGCTCAGGCACATGACGCCCGCTACAAGGGGCGGAAGATCGGCAGCCACGGCGACGTCGTCTGCTGGAGCTTCTACCCGGGCAAGAACCTTGGCGCGCTTGGCGATGCGGGTGCGGTGACGACCAACCGCGCGGGTATTGCCGAGCGCATCCGCCTGCTGCGCAACTACGGCTCGCGGGAAAAATACGTGAACGAGGTGCAGGGTGCCAACTCGCGGCTTGATCCGATCCAGGCGGCGGTGCTGCGGGTTAAGCTCGCCCATCTCGAGGAATGGACGGAGAGACGCAGGACGCTGGCTGCGGCCTACCAAGAAGGCTTGAAGGGGAGCGACCTTGTTTTGCCTTCGGTTCCCAGCTGGGCGGAGCCGGCCTGGCACCTCTATGTCGTTCGCACACAAAAGCGGTCCGAATTGCAAGCGCACCTGGCGGATAAGGGCATCGGCAGCCTCATACATTATCCCATCCCGCCACACATGCAGTCTGCCTATGGATCACTGGGCATCGAACCTGATGCGCTGCCGCTCGCCCGACGGTTGGCAGATGAGGTTCTGAGTTTGCCCATGGGGCCACAACTCACCGTCAAAGACGTGTGGGGAGTAATCGAAATGACGGGCCCTCGCGAGTGACTGATACCAGCGCAATGAACTCGCGTGGGCTGATCCGGTCCATGATGATTATTGGCTCAACTCAAGTCGTGAACATCGCCCTGTCGATCTTCCGCCAAAAGATACTTGCGGTACTGCTCGGACCCAATGGGATCGGCCTTCTGAGCCTCTACACCAGCCTCCAGGGCCTGGTGGCGCAGGTCGCCGGCCTCGGCATGCAAAACAGCGGCGTTCGAGAGATCGCCGCCGCTCGTGACGACGCGGAAGCGCTGTCTCGAGTGAAGCGGGTCCTCCTGCTCGCGCATCTGGCGCAGGGTGGCCTGGCAATGGCCTGCGTGTGGTTCCTGCGCGATCAGATCGCAGAGTGGCTCTTCCAAGATCCAGCATACGCAACCAATGTCGGCCTCGTCGGCATCGCCATTCTGCTTGCCCTGCTTGCAGCAGCGCATACTGCGTTGTTGCAGGGCCTGCGCAGGATCGGAGATCTCGGGCGGGTTACGGTTCTGGGGGCGTTCGCAGCTACGGTCGTAGGCCTCGCCGCGGTACTGACGCTCGGGCAAGCAGGCCTGATCTGGTTCGTCCTGGCGCAGCCCTTGTTTAACCTGATCGCTGCGCGTTGGTTCGTCGGCCGCGTGCCGCAGGCCGCCGCCCCCGCACCGAGGTTGCGCGATACTCCATCCATCTGGCTTCCTATGGCGCGACTGGGCTTTGCCTTCATGCTTGGCGGCCTCATGACGACTGCGACCCTGCTCGTCGTTCGTGGTCAGATTACACAGAACCTCGGGCTGGAGGCCGCCGGACAATTCGCAGCCGCATGGGGCATCACGATGACCTACGTCGGCTTTCTGCTAAGCTCGATGTCCGCCGACTACTATCCACGTCTGACGGAGGTGATCGCGGACAAGCCGGCTGCCGTCGCACTCATGAATGACCAAGCACAACTCGGCCTTGCCATCGGTGGGCCGGTATTGCTGGTGCTGATCGGTTGGGCCCCTTGGGTCATTTCGCTACTGTATTCTCGTGAGTTTTCACCTGCGGTTGAACTCCTGCAATGGCAGTCGGTCGGAAATATCTTCAAGCTTGCGAGTTGGTCCCTCAGCTTTTCAGTGGTGGCAGCAGCAAAGGCCAAGACTTACGTCTTGCTCGAAGCCTCTTTCAACATCGTCTTCCTTACATTGATTTTTCTGTTGCTTCCCAAGTATGGCCTCACTATCACGGCCACCGCTTTTGTTACGGGGTACATCGTCTATTTCGCAACGGCCTACATTCAAGCACGATATCTGCACCGATATAGAATGACCGCCCTGACACGAAACCTTCTTCTCCTCCACGTCGCGCTGGGAAGCGCGTTGCTGATACTGGCGACAATACACCAACCCGCAGCATTCATTGCAGCCCCTCTCCTCGGCGCGGCGACAGGCATTCTGGGTCTGCGCACCGTGCTGGCGAAAACCGGCCCCGAAGGGCGCCTGGCCGGACGCCTCACTTTCTTTTTCCAACGGGCCGGATGGCCCATCAGGACAGCTCCATGACTGAGAGACCCCCTACCCAACGCCCGCTCGTCACCTTTGCCCTCTTTGCCTACAACCAGGAAGACTATATTCGTGAGGCGATCGAGGGGGCCTTCTCGCAGACCTACGAGCCGCTCGAAATCATCCTTTCAGACGATTGCTCGACGGATAGGACGTTCGAGATTATGCAGGAGATGGCGGCGGCGTATGAGGGGCCACACCGTGTCATATCTCGAAAAAATTCATCAAATATCGGGACAGTAGATCATCTTATTGCTGTGTCTCGAGAAGCTTCTGGCGGCCTACTAATCGTAGCTGCGGGTGATGATATTTCGAAACCGGAAAGGTCCGCAGTTCTTACTGCTGCTTGGATTGCCAGTGGCGCAATGGCGCTCTATTCGGGACATATCTTGATTGACGACACAGGAAAGCCACTCTCCACTACCGAAATCATTCCGCCTCACGCCCCAACTCAGAAGCTGTTTTCCGGCGTTAGTAGTCCAATGAGACACAACGGCGTGGTAAGGCACGTCCCTGGCTACTCAGCCGCATATGACACTGAGTTTTTTCGCAACGTCCCGATGAGTAAGAACAAAAGTTTGAATGAGGATGCATTGGCAACGTGCCTGTTGAATTTGAACTCTTTCCTGATTGAACAGGTCGCTTCAGCAGAAGTTTTTTATCGCACCTCGCGCACCTCTGCTTCTTCCCACCAAGTGAATACCGACGCGCGCGACATACTCGAAGCCGAGAGACGCAGAGTCAGATTTGCCTCGTCCTGTGTAAAGTTTTATCCATACCTATTGGAGCTCATCGATTCTTCCAGCGCATCAACCGAGGATTTGGCGCGTGTCAGAAAGAGGCTAAAAAGACGCCTGAAAAACTATAAGATTATCCTAATTACTGGCAGAGACGGTCTTTTGGGTCGCATAGGCGCCGCCCGCCATGTGCACGGCATTAAGAGCTGTATGACATGGGTTGTTCGCTTAGCGGGACCAGTTTTCTTTTCAAGAGCAAAATCTGGGGCTCTTAGGTTAAAATTGGGCCAAAAATGAAATTGGCATTTCTACTTCCCGATCTTCGCGGCGGAGGCGTCGAGCGGCTTAGTCTCGTTCTTGGACATGAGTTCAAGCGCCTTGGCCACCATGTCGAATTCGTTCTGATGTCAGCGAAAGGCGAACTGGTCGGAGAAGCGCGTGAGGACTTCCCCGTTGTCGATCTTCAATCTCCGCGCGCCCGAGCCATGCCTTGCGCTCTGATCCGCCACCTGAAGGCATCCCGTCCTACAGCGGTCATGGCCGCAATGTGGCCATTGACTTCTATTGCACCTTTGGCCGTCAAGCTGTCGGGTGTTGGCGCACGGGTGCTTATTTCGGAACACGGCATCTTATCAGCGCAGTATCGCGACTGGGGACGAAGCAACTTAGCGGCCCTCAGGTTGTCTACTGCACTTGGTTACCGGCTGGCGGACGCGCGGGTTGGTGTGTCCAACGGCGTGTGTCGTGACATAGCGCGCTTGTCGAGTTTGGATCGAGGCAAGTTCACCACAATCTATAATCCGATCTCTCCGCGCCCAGTGCAACCACCGAGCTCACCTCAGGACGGAGCTGCATATTGGAGAAGCGCCGGAAAACGCATTCTCTCCGTCGGCAACCTGAAGGCCGTAAAGAACCAGGCTCTCCTGATCCGCGCCTTCGCCCGCCTCACTGACCCCGATGCGACCCTCGTGATACTCGGAGATGGCGCTTTGCGGCCGGAATTGGAGCGCTTGGCCAAAGAGCTTGGTGTCGGAAACCGTGTGATCCTCCCAGGCTTCCAGAGCGATCCGAACCCCTTCTACGAGACCGCAGACCTCTTCGTTCTGTCGTCTGACTACGAAGGCTTCGGCAATGTGATCGTCGAGGCCCTCGCAACCGGCACGCCCGTCGTCTCCACCGATTGCCCTTCGGGCCCCAGCGAGATCCTCGAGGGAGGCAAGTGGGGTCGCTTGACGCCGGTCGGCGATGTCGATGCGCTGGCAATGGCGATGAAGACTGCGCTGGCCGAAGAACATGACCCGGAGGCTTTGAAACGGCGCGCGGCCGACTTCTCTCCTGCGATCGCCGCTCGCAAATACCTCGATGCGCTTGGATTGACATGACCCCCACCCTCTACCTCACCCGCAATGGCCTTCTCGAGCCCCTCGGCCAGAGCCAAGTGATCCCTTACCTGCGCGGACTGTCCAGCGAATACGCCATCACGCTGATCACCTACGAGAAGGCCGAGGATTGGGCCGATGAGGAGGCCGTCGCGCACGCCTGGGCTGATTGCGAGGCACATGGTATCACCTGGTTGCCCCAAGTGTTTCGCCCACACCCCAAGGTGGTGGCTCCGGCCCTCAGCATGGTGCGCATGGTCTGGCTTGTGCATCGGGAGGTGCGCCGGAGGGGGATCAGGTTGATCCATGCTCGATCCTACATCCCTGCCGCCGTTAGCCTCCTGGTTCATCGGGTCACTGGCGTGCCCTTCATCTTCGACATGCGCGCGCTCTGGCCGGAGGAACTCATCACCGCCGGACGACTCAGACGAGGTGGCTGGATGCATCGCTTCATCACGGCGGCGGAACGCGCCTGCCTGAAGCACGCCGCCGGCATCGTCTCGCTGACCGAGGCGGCTGTCGGCCATCTGCGGCGGACCTACCCGGATGAATTGCGTGACAAGGAGATTACGGTCATCCCCACCTGCGCGGACCTCGACCGGTTTCGCCCCGCCCAGAACGCGCCGGCAAGGCTGGTTCATGGCTGCATCGGGACACTGCTCAGCGGATGGTTCAAGACGGACTGGCTTCAGGCTTGGATCGGAACCGCGGCCGAGCACGATCCGGCGGCGCGCTTCGAGATCCTGACCCGGGACGATCCCCAAGCGGTTCGCGCACAGATCGACCCTCAGGGAGAAATCGGCGAGCGGCTGACAATAGCCTCACGAAGATCCGCCGAGATGCCAGCGGCGCTGCACGCGCACACCGTGTCGATCATGTTCTTTACAGATGGCCTGAGCAAACTCGGAAGCTCGCCAACCCGCATGGCGGAGGTCCTCGGCAGCGGCCTTCCCGTCGTGGCCAACCGAGGCGTCGGCGACGTGGCGAAGATCGTCGAGGAGCACCGGGTGGGTGTCATCGTCGAGGATTTGTCGAAGGAAGCCATGTATGAAGCGTTCGACGCCTTGCGAGACCTGGAGACGGACCCGGCGCTGGCCGCACGCTGCCGGGACACCGCGTTGGCGGTCTTTTCCCTGGATGCGGGCACAGAAAGATATTCGGAGCTGTACCGGGCCTGTCTTGCTGACCAGCGAGCCCAGGCAGCGCCCAGCAACAGTAGCGGTCGATAGAAATGTGCGGTCTGACCGGAGTCCTTGATTGGCAGGGCACACCGGAACGCGGTGTGCTGACGCGCATGGCGGGGGCTCTCTCCCACCGAGGCCCAGATGCGGAGGGAAGCTGGTCGGAGGGCAACATCGCTCTCGGTCACCGTCGGTTGTCGATCCTCGATCTCAGCCCCGCCGGAGCGCAGCCGATGCACTCCGGTTCCGGGCGCTTCGTGGTCGCCTTCAATGGTGAAATTTACAATCACCTCGACTTGCGAAATGAGCTCGAGCAAGCCGGGGCCGCGCCGACCTGGCGTGGTCACTCAGACACCGAGACCCTGCTCGCCGGGGTAGATCATTGGGGCCTCGAGGAGACCCTGCGGCGATCGGCGGGCATGTTCGCCCTGGCGCTCTGGGATCGACGTCTGCGCAGGCTATGCTTGGCAAGGGACCGGATGGGTGAGAAGCCGCTCTACTGGGGCTGGGCCGGCACGTCACTCGTGTTCGGATCGGAGTTGAAGGCTTTGCGACCCCATCCTGGCTTCCCGGTCGGGGTCTGCCGTGAGGCCCTGGATCAGTATCTCAGGTTTGGCTACGTCCCCGCTCCGCGCAGCATCCACCCAGGCTTCTACAAGCTTGAACCCGGAACGATCCTGACGATCGGAGACACGCCTCCGGCCTCCCCTCCGAGGCAGCCGTTGCGGCCCGGTTCTTCCCATGGGTCGATTGCCATCGCGCGCTACTGGTCTCTTGAGGAGCTTGTCGCTCGTGGAGCCCAGAACCGCCATGCGACGGAAGGAGAGGCCCTTCAGGACCTCGAGCAGACCCTGAGCCGAGCTGTGGGTCGGCAGTTGATTTCGGACGTGCCCCTCGGAGCGTTCCTTTCCGGCGGCGTGGACAGTTCCCTGATCGTAGCATTGATGCAGTCGCAGTCCGCAAATCCGGTCCGGACCTTCACAGTCGGTTTCGAAGATGCCGCCTATTCCGAGGCTCGCTTTGCCGCCGAGGTCGCAGCGCATATCGGAACGAACCATACCGAACTGACCGTCACCGACAGGGAAGCGCGGGAAGTCATTCCGGACCTCCCAACGATGTATGACGAGCCGTTCGCGGACTCCTCTCAGATCCCCACCTACCTGGTCTGCAAGGCGGCACGAAACGACGTGACCGTGGCGCTGTCCGGTGATGCCGGAGACGAGCTGTTCGGTGGATATACCCGCTATCTCTGGGGGCCGCGGGTCTGGAATGCTCTGCGGCGCGTTCCGCATCCTCTGCGCAAGGCTATCGGGCACCTCATGGCCAGCCTGCCGCCGCATGGCTGGGACAGCCTGGGGCGGATGACGGGTGGGCGTTTCTCTCACCCCGGTGACAAGGCGCATCGGCTTGCGGCGATCCTGCGCGATGTGCGCACCATGGGCGACCTTTACCGAGGCCTCGTCACCATCTGGCCGGATGAGGAAATTGTGCGAGACCTGATCTCCCGCGCAACTTCAACCCTGGATGACCCATTGCCCCCTGATCTCGAACCCAATCCTGCCAGCAGCATGATGCTCCAGGACATGCGGAGTTACCTGCCTGGCGACATTCTGACGAAAGTGGACCGCGCCGCCATGGCCGTCAGCCTCGAGACTCGGGTGCCTTTCCTTGATCCAGAAGTCCTCGAAGCCTCTGCCCGCCTGCCCCTGCACATGAAACTCCGCCAAGGCGAGGGCAAATGGGCGCTGCGACAGATCCTCTACGAACATGTCCCTCGCGAATTGATCGAGCGGCCCAAGGTCGGATTCGGCATACCTGTCGGCGACTGGCTTCGTGGCCCTCTGCGTTCGTGGGCCGAAGACCTCTTGTCCGAAGAGGCGCTACGCCGCGACGGACTGCTCGACCCGGCTCCGGTGCGACAAGCCTGGGCGGAACATCTCTCGGGGCGAAGGGAATGGACGCAAAGACTCTGGACGATACTGATGCTTATGTCATGGCGGGCATCAGTCTCGTGAACGTCCCGATGCTCACTCGATACGACCGGTCAGGCGCTTCCAGCCGGCTCAGGATGCTGCAGTATGCGGAAGCCTTGAGCGCTGAGGGCGTGACGGCGACTGTCTGCCCCTTCTTTGACGCAAGTTATCTCGAGCGCCTCTATTCGGGCCAATCCGTCCTGACGCCGACGGCGAGAGCCTATCTGCGGCGGCTTCGGCAGCTGCGAGCGGCATCACAAGCCGATGCCGCCTGGTTGGAAAAAGAAGCCCTTCCCTGGCTGCCCTGGCCACTGGAGCGGACCTTTCTGTCTCGGAACATCCCGATGATCGTCGACTTCGACGATGCCGTGTTCCATCGCTATGACATGCACCGCTCTGCCTTGGTAAGGCATATCCTCGGGCGCAAACTGGACCGGCTCATGGCGTCGGCCGCCCTGGTCACGGCCGGTAATCGATATCTCGCGGATCGTGCTCGGAAGGCCGGGGCCCGGCGCGTCGAGATCGTGCCGACTGTCGTCGATGCCTCGGTCTATCGGCCATCGCCGGAGCCTCGTGCCTGGAGCCCGGCCGTGATGGGGTGGATTGGCACGCCCGGCACCTGGTCCGACTACATGGTGCCGATGTTGCCACTCTTCACCGAGACTGCGGCGGCCACTGGTGCCCGGATCAGTGCGGTGGGTGCAGGACGCGACGCGCCCCATCCCCTGGTCGACATCTTGCCCTGGGCGGAGGACACCGAGGTGGAGATGATCCAACAGATGGATATCGGCGTCATGCCCCTGACCGACACGCCCTGGGCGCGCGGCAAATGCGGCTACAAGCTGATCCAGTACATGGCCTGCGGTCTTCCGGTCATCGCCTCCCCGGTTGGTGTGAATGCCGAAATTGTCGAGCACGGTGTAAACGGCTTCCTGGCCAGCAACGAGACTGAGTGGCGCGCCGCGCTTGCCACACTCATTCAGGACCCTGAGTTGCGGCGTCGGATGGGGGAAGCAGGGCGCAGGAAAGTCGAAGAGCATTACTCCCTTCAGGTCTGGGGCCCGAAGGTAGCGCGAATGATACGGTCGATTGCGGAACGGGGAAAGTCTTGACCTACCTTCTTGCGACCTATGGCCTCTTCCTCCTCCCCTTTCAACTGGGCCGACGCGCCTTGGTGAAGCGCCAGGTCTATGGCGTAACCCTGCTGCTCATCTTCGTTTTCTCGGCCTTTCGTTTCGAAGTCGGCTGCGATTGGAGCGGATACTACTTCCAGTATCTCAAAGCCGATAGGCCATCATTGCAGCTCGCTCTGGAAGGGGGGGAGCCATTGTGGTGGAGCATCCTCTACCTCATGAACACCCAGAACATCCCCTACCCTGTCGCGAACGTAATTTCTTCAGCAATTTTCTTCGTCGGTGTCCATCTGCTGGCCCGCCGACAACCCAACCCGCTGGCCTTCCTCGTCCTGCTCTTCCCAATACTGATCATCAACATGCCGATGTCGGCGATCAGGCAAGGTGCCGGGGTCGGCCTGCTATGTGTCGCTCTTGCGGCCTTCATCGACCGCAAGCCGGTATGGTGCGCCGTCTGGATCGTGCTTGCGAGCGGCTTCCATTCCAGCGCCGCCGTGTTTCTGATCCTGCTGCCCCTCGCGACCGGCAATTACGCCAGATCCCGCATCATGCTTGCCGCGGTTCTTGCCATCCCCGGCGTCTTGCTTCTGTCGGGCGGGGATGCCGCCGAGATTGCCGTCGATCGCTACGTTGGCACCGGGGTGGATGCCGCGGGTGCCGCTTTCCGGGTCGGCGTCTTGGTTCTCAGCGGACTGTTCTTCTTCCTCTTCCTGCGCCGGCCTTGGCGCCGTCAGTTTCCGAGCGACTTCGCTCTCGCACACCTGTTCTCGATGGCGATGGTCCTGCTGATCGCCCTCGTCCCGGTTTCTTCCGTCATCGGCGACCGGCTGGGATATTTCCTGATCCCGGTTCAGGCGATGATTTTTGCTCGCGTTCCTTTCCTGGACATCCCGAACCGCAAGCTCATGACCCTCCTGCCCTATATCGGCCTCGCCCTCATGTTCACCGTCTGGACCTCCGTGTCTTACCACTTCCAGCAGTGTTACCTCCCCTACAATTCATGGCTCTTCGGGTTTCCGAATTCACTCTGGTCCGGGCTTTGAGGGCCGCCCCGAGGCAAGAACTCTTCGAAAGGTCACCATGAATATCTCGGATAGCCCCCTCCCAGGCCTCCGCCTCATCGAACCTCGCCGCTTCGGCGACCATCGGGGCTTCTTCGCAGAAATCTGGAACCGGAAGGCCTACGAAGACCAGGGCATCGCCATCGACTGGGTGCAGGACAATCACTCCCTTTCCGCCACGCCGAGCACCCTTCGCGGCTTGCACTTTCAGGCCCCGCCCCATGCGCAGGCCAAGCTGGTGCGCTGCGGGCGCGGCCGGCTCTTCGACGTGGTTGTTGATCTGCGCCGGGGATCGCCGACCTATGGTCAATGGGGAGGCTTTGAGCTCAGCGCCGAGAACGGCCATCAGCTCCTGATCCCAGCCGGCTTCGCCCATGGGTTCGTCACCCGGGAGCCTAACACCGAGATCGTCTACAAATGCTCCGATTATTACGCCCCCGAGACCGAGGGCGCGGTGGCCTGGGAGGACCCGGAGATCGGCATCGACTGGGGCTTGGATGGCACTGATCCGATCCTGTCGGACAAAGATCGCGCGGCACCCCGGCTGAGCGGTGTCGACACGCCCTTCACCTACGAGGAGACCGCACCATGAAGATCCTGATCACCGGTGGCGCGGGGTTCATCGGCTCGGCCGTGGTGCGGCAGGCGGTTGAGGCCGGCCACGAGGTGGTGAACCTCGACGCGCTGACCTATGCCGCGAACCTCGAGAGCCTCTCCTCGGTTGCGGAGAGCCCCTTATACGCCTTCGAGCAGGCCGACATCCGCGACCGCCCGGCTTTCGACCGGATCTTCGCCGCTCACCGCCCCGATGCCGTGATGCACCTCGCGGCAGAGAGCCACGTGGACCGCTCCATCGATGGCCCCGCGCTCTTCATCGAGACCAATGTGACCGGCACCTTCAACCTGCTGGAGGCCGCACGCACCCATTGGCAGGCGACCGGCAAGCCCGACGGATTCCGCTTTCACCACATCTCGACGGACGAGGTCTATGGCAGCCTCGGCCCCACTGGCAAGTTCACCGAAAACACGCCCTACGATCCGCGCTCCCCTTACTCCGCCTCCAAGGCTGCCTCCGACCATCTTGTGCGCGCCTGGGGCGAGACCTACGGCCTGCCGGTCCTGGTCACCAATTGCTCCAACAATTATGGCCCTTTCCACTTTCCCGAAAAGCTGATCCCGGTAGTGATCCTGCGCGCCCTCGCTGGGGAGCCGATCCCGGTCTACGGCGACGGCAGCAACGTGCGCGACTGGCTCTTCGTCGAGGACCATGCGGATGCCCTGCTCACCGTGCTGCAACGGGGCGAGGTCGGCCGCACCTACAACATCGGCGGCGAGAACGAGGCGGCGAACATCGACCTCGTGCGCATGATCTGCGCCGAGCTGGACACGCTGCGCCCCGAGGGCGCGCCCCATGACCGCCTGATCACCTTCGTCACCGACCGGCCCGGCCACGACCAGCGCTATGCCATCGACCCGACGCGCATCCGCAAGGAGCTGGGCTGGCGGCCCTCGGTCACGGTCGAGGAGGGCATCGCCCGGACAGTCCGCTGGTATCTCGACAACGAGGCCTGGTGGCGCCCCCTGCTGGACCGCGAGGGGGTCGGCCGCAGGCTGGGGACGAAGGCATGAGCGATCTGCTGGTCTTCGGCGCCACCGGGCAGGTTGCCCGCGAGCTGTCCCGCCTCGCCCCCTGCGCGCAGTTCCTTGACCGGAGCACCGCCGATCTGACCGATGCCGAGGCCTGCCGCGCTGCGGTTCTGGAAAGCGGTGCCCGCCGCATAATCAACGCCGCCGCCTACACCGCCGTCGACACGGCCGAGAGCGAGCCGGAGCTGGCCCATGCCATCAACGCCACCGCCCCCGGCATCATCGCCGAGGCGGCGCGCGAGATCGGCGCGAGCTTCGTTCATATCTCCACCGATTATGTCTTCGATGGCAGCGGGGAGAGGCCGTGGCGGCCCGGCGATACGCCGCAACCGCTCGGTGTCTACGGATCGACCAAGCTGGCCGGCGAAAAGGCCGTGACAGCGGCCGGGGGACGCCACGCAATCCTTCGCACCTCCTGGGTCTTCTCCGCCCACGGGCAGAACTTCGTGAAGACCATGCTGCGGCTGTCGGAGACGCGCGATGCACTGAACGTGGTCGACGACCAGATCGGCGGCCCGACCCCCGCCGCTTCCATCGCCCGCGCCGTGCTGACGATCTCGGAGCAGCTGCGCGACGGCACGGCTCCCTCGGGCATCCACCATTTCTCCGGCACGCCGGAGGTTAGCTGGGCCGGCTTCGCCCGCGCCATCTTCGAGGCGGCCGGCCGCGAGGTCGCCGTCACCCCGATCCCCAGCCGCGACTACCCCACGCCGGCGCCCCGGCCGCTGAACTCCCGGCTGGAGTGCGCGACGACGGAGAAGACCTTCGGCATCCCCCGGCCAGGCTGGCGGGAGGATCTGAACCACATATTGCACGAATTGGGAGCAAGAGATTGAAACGCAAGGGCATTATCCTCGCCGGGGGCTCCGGCACGCGGCTCTTCCCCATCACCATGGGAGTATCGAAGCAGCTACTGCCGATCTACGACAAGCCGATGATCTACTACCCGCTTTCGGTTCTGATGCTGACCGGCATTCGCGAGATCGCCATCATTACCACCCCTCAGGATCAGGAACAGTTCAAGCGCCTGATGGGCGACGGCAGCCAGTGGGGCCTCTCCTTCACCTATATCGAGCAGCCCTCGCCAGACGGGCTCGCGCAGGCCTATTTGCTCGCCGACGAATTTCTGGCCGGGGCTCCGTCGGCGCTGGTGCTGGGCGACAACATCTTCTTTGGCCACGGCCTGCCCGAGAAGCTGGCGACCGCCGATGCGCGCGAAACCGGTGGGACGATCTTCGGCTACCGGGTGACCGACCCCGAGCGATACGGCGTCGTCGACTTCGCGGCAGACGGAACGGCGCAGAAGATCGTCGAGAAGCCCAACAACCCGCCCTCTCGCCACGCCGTCACTGGTCTCTACTTCCTCGATGGCAGTGCTCCGGAGCGCGCGGCCCGGGTGCAACCCTCGGCCCGCGGAGAGTTGGAGATCACTGACCTCCTTCAACAATACCTCGACGAGGGGCTGCTGGCTGTCGAGGCGCTCGGCCGTGGCCACGCCTGGCTCGACACCGGCACGCATGGCAGCCTTCTCGACGCAGGGAACTTCGTGCGAACCCTGACCGAGCGGCAGGGCCAGCAGGTTGGCTCCCCAGACGAGATCGCGCATAAGATGGGGTTCATCGACGGAGCTGCCCTGTCAGACCGCGCGAAGCTGTTCGGGAAGAATGCCTACGGGCATTATCTGGGCGAAGTCTCCTCGGGCGAAGACCAGTAGGAAGGCCTTGCAATGCGGGCAAGCTGCGGCCAGGATCACGCCCTGACAGGCAGTTGCCCCTCTCTCCCGGCCGAGCCGTGTGGCGGGAAAAGAGGTTTACAGGCTTTCGGCTAACCCACTGATTTCTCACGACCGCCTTGCTGGCCGGTTTACATAAAAACCCAATAAAATCAACGGCGCAACCGGATTGCAAATCCGTGTACACCGGTTCGATTCCGGTACTCGCCTCCAATATTTTCGGCTGTTTCGCATTTTCCATCTTCGACAGAAGGGGCCAAACTCGCACGGTGTGCCAGCAGGTTTTCAACCTTGCCTATTCAGACCAAACGACACAGGCGACGAGGCCGCGAGGGTCTCTTCGCGCAGCCTGAAGTCGTCGGACATCCATGGCAGTTCGGCCCGGAGTGCCTCGGGGCGGGATCGACTGGATCTCGGTCCGCCAGGCCTGCCTTGACGATCACACCATCCCGAAGGGGCTAGTGACGTGCAGCGCGGATGGCTCATATGGTGTGTCCACGGCATCGACGATGGATTGTCCGATAAACGAGATCCCCGCGAGGTCCGGGGTGACAAGCTCGACGGTGTCTTCTGCCGAAAGGGCGAAAGGTTGGGCGGCTATGTCTTCTGCGGCCAGTGCGGCAGGCGTAACGTTTTCGGTGTCCGACCGCCCGTCCTCGTAGAAGGTTTCGGTCAGAAAATCGCTGCCGGCCGCGTCGCGATCAGCGCCGAGAACCGTCTCGGGAATATTGGCGATCTGGGACAAGACCCCGGTTATCGGCTGTTCCGTCAAATCCCGAGGATTCAAGAGGTTCGCGGCAATCTCGGGATCGGCGATCTGCACAACCGTATTCTGCCCGGCTCCGAATGTTTCGCCGATCGGCAACGGAAGCGCCGGCAGGGCAGGCAGCTCCGTGCCGGTGGCTTGTTGAACCGAGGCTCCAGCCACCGGCAGAACAGTCGCGACCGTGTCGACCGGCAGCCTCAAGGGGACCGGGACGTCAACCAGCAATGCGCCGAGGTCGCTCATCGGGTCGGCGCTGTCAGGGACAGGGCCGACAAGTTGGATGTCGGCGCCCGGCAAGGTCGGCAGGGTCACAGCGGCGAGGTCTGAAACCTGGCTCACCTGTTGTTCGATCCGGGCTGCCAGAACCTGGGGCAGATCTTCCTTCAATTGCGGTGACGTCAGTGCCGGGGCGGTCGTCGTTTCCGTGGCCTCTGCGACAGACCCTCCCGCAGACGAGGCCGCGGTATCTTCTACTCCCTCCTCCGAAGAGGCGCCCTGACCGCCACCAGAAGAGCCATCCTGGGCCAGCGACGCCGCAGGCACCGCCCCTTCCGGCGCCCAGGGCGCAGGGGCAGAGGCCCCATGCCCTGGCGCGTAGGAATGGTGCGGATCCGTGTCGCCGGAGGAGCCAGCGCGGGAGGCATTCTGCGCCATCAGGACCGGTTCGTCAGGTGCCCGCGGCTTGGCCGCGGCGCCGTCCCGGGCGGCGGTCTCACTTTTCTGAATTCGCGCATCTTCCTGAATTCGCGCATCGCGCCCGGCGGCCATGCCGCTGTCCGCATCGATGCGCGGAGCGGTGCCGGAAGGGGCGATGGGCTGGACCTCGGACGCGCCGGCCCTGTCGGTGGTCAGGGCGCCCAGCACCAGCCCTGCCGCCGCCGTACCGCTGGCAACGGCTTCGGCGCCGGACATGGCGGTGCGGTCCGGGAGGGTGTCGCTGCGGGCGCGTCTTGGGGCGCGGGCCATGGGTAAGTCCTTTCTTCAGTCTTCGCTGAACGCGGTTCCGATCTGATCCATCAGCGGGGATGTCAGGTAGGCGATCAGGGTTCGGGCGCGGGTTTCCATGATGACCTGGACCGGCATCCCCGATTGCAACTCGATACCAAGCGCCGACACCTGATCCTGCTGCAGCCGCAGGGTAAGGCCGTAGTAGCCACGCCCTGTCCGGTCGTCGGTAAAACTGTCGGCCGATATCGTCTCGACCACCGCCGAGAGTTCGGGGCGTTCACTGCGCGGGTAGGCCAGCAGCTCTATGCGTGCGGGCTGGCCCTCGTGGATATCGTGCAGATCGGTCAGGGCAAGCTGCGCCTCGACGACAAAGGGCGCGTCCGACGGCACGATCTGCATCAGCGTGGCGCCCGGCTGGACGACCCCGCCCACGGTATGCACGGAAAGACCAACGACCCGGCCAGAGGCAGGCGCCCGGACCCGCATCCTGGACAATTCTTCCTCTGCCGCGTCTACGCGGGGGGCGGTATCTGCCAATTCGGCTTGCGTGGCTTCGATCTCCGTGGCGATTCCGGCCCTGCGGTCACGGACCAGCCGGGCAATCTCGGCCTCAGCTTCCGCAATCGACTGGCGCCCCTCGGCGATTTCGGATTGCTTGGAGGACACGCTCGCCTGCAGCCTTGCCAGCTGCCGCTCCAGGTCAAGAACCTCAGGGCGCCGCGCAAGCCCCTTTTCCAGAAGACTGCGCAAATCCTGCAACTCCTCGGTCGTGAGGTCCGTTTGACGGATCAGGCCCGCGACCTCGGCTTCCGCACCGGCGATGCGTTGCGCAAGCTGGTCGATCCGGCGGTCGATCACGACGATGGCCGAGTCCCGCTGATCCAGCCGGGACCGAAGCAGGGCGGTCTGCGAGGCACGGGCTTCTTCGGCGGCCGCGCGGGCATCGGGCGTGGCTGCCGGATAGTCAGGAGCCGTCAGCCCGTCACGCTCGGCGATCAGCCGGGCCAATCGTGCCCGCAACGCCTCGCGCCGGGTCAGCAGCACGTCCCGTTGCGCGCGCGCCTCGGTTTCGCCAAGCGTCATCAACACGTCACCGCGCGCGACCGTATCGCCTTCCGCGACGCGCAGGTCGGACACGACGCCGCCTCCGGGATGCTGAACGATCTGCGATCTGCCCTCGACCGCGAGACTGCCGCGCGCGAGGGAGGCGTCGGAAAGGGGGACGAAGACGCTCCAGCCTGCCAATCCTGCGACGAACACCGCCAGGGCGGCGACCCCGCGACGGATCGGGCGGCCCGGCTCGAACCAGGCCCGGCGGGTTTCCGTGCTGTTCCTCATCACGCGGCCCCCTGCATCTCGGGCACGACATTGGTGCGTATATGTTCGAGAACGGCATCCGGCTTGCCCTGCGCCTCAAGCTTGCCCGCGCGCACGAAGAAAAGCCGGTCCGCGACCTCGAGCACATTCATGCGGTGCGTGATCAGCAGGATCGTGGTTCCCTGCGCCTTGAGCCTGGCCAGCGCTTCGGCCAGCCCGGCCTCTCCACGATCGTCCAGGTTGGCGTTCGGCTCGTCCAGCACCAGCAGGCGCGGCTGTCCCAGCAGGGCGCGCGCCAGGCCAAGCCTCTGCCGCTGCCCGCCCGACAGACCGACGCCATCAGGGCCAAGCGGCGTGTCGTAGTGCTTTGGCAGATCCATGATCATGTCGTGGATGCCGGCCGCCTTCGCCGCGGCGATGACCTCCTCGACAGAAGCGTCGCCGAACCGGGAGATGTTGTCGCGTACCGTGCCCCCGAACAGGCCCACGTCTTGTGGCAGGTATCCGATCTGCCGCCCCAGCTCGGTTCGGTCCCACTTGTCGAAATCCATGCCACCATAGCGCAATTTGCCGTCCAGGGGGGCAATGGCGCCGATCAGCAGACGCGCGAGGGTACTCTTGCCGGAGCCGGAGGGACCGACGATGCCGATCGCCTCGCCCGGCGCGATGTCGAAACTCACCTCCTTCAGGATCGGCTTGTCCTGACCCGTCAGCCTGAACGACACGTCCGAGGCCGACAGCGTATTGGACGCGGCGGGCACGACGGTGCGGTCGCGGTCCGGCGGCACTTCCGCCAGGAGGGCCTTGACCTCGCGGTAGCCGCTGCGCGCCTCGTTGAACTGCTTCCATGTCCCGACCCCCTGCTCCACGGGGACAAGCGCACGCCCAAGGATGATCGAGGAAGCGAAGATCGTGGCGGGCAGAATCTGCCCCTGGATCACCAGCCAGGCACCGGTGCCCAGCATCAGCGCCTGCAACAACAGGCGCGCGAACCGGATGCCAGACGAAACCACCGCATTCCGATCCGATGCGACCGCTTGCGTGATCATCATCCGGTCCCGGTCGCCGCGCCAGTGCTCCTCGATGGCAGGGCGCATCCCCATTGCGACAACAACATCCGAGTGTCTGAGGATATTCTCGGAAAAACCCATGGCACGATTTGACGCCTGTTCGCTCGCAGAGAGCGAGGGCCGGGTAAGCTTTTCGTTCAGCATTGCCAACCCGAAGAGCGCAGCCGCGCCACAGGTGGCGATGGTACCCAGAAGCGGGTCGATCAGGAACAGGATGATCAGATAGACCGGGATCCACGGCAGGTCGAAGGCGAAATGCACACCCGGCCCGGTGATGAAGGTGCGAAACTGGTCCAGACGCTGCAACTGCCGCGCGCCCCTGGAAAAGCCCTGCGCCGCCGATTTCCGAATGAGCGCCCCGAAGACACGGGTCGACAGCGCGGCGTCCAGCCGCATCCCGCAACGCACAAGCACCTGCGCCCGCATCGCGTCGAGAAACCCCATGGTCATCAGCGCAACCAGCAGGATCAGCGTCAGCAGGATCAGTGTCGTGACATTCTCGCTCACCAGCACGCGATTGTAGATCTGCATGAGATAGAGCGGTGAACTTAGGTAAAGAAGGTTGATCGCACCGCTGAACAGACCGGCAAAGGCAAAGCCCGAGGTCTCGCGCCTGAGCGCCTGGCCGATTTCATGCTGATCAAGGGACATATGCACCCGCTGTGTCAAAAGCGACGGGACCCCGCAGGGCCCCGTCCTTTACCTGGCGATTTAGAAAAGGCCGCCGAGCAGACCATCGCTGTCGTTGTCCGACACGCTGGTCTGTTCGCTCGAGGAGCTCGTCCCGATCATGACCGGGGCGCCCAGACCAAGACCGATGTCACCCAAGCCGGTGAAAGACGTCGATTCCGCATCCCCACCGTCTGTTTCGGACGAGGAGAACGACGCCACGTCGGAAGCGCCGAATTGCAGAACCGGGGATGCTGCGACTTCGGTTGCCGAGCTGTCGGAGCTGCTTTCGGCCGTGGTCGAGGAGGAATCGCCAAGGAGTTCGCTAAGGATGGACATGATGTGTCCTTTCTTTTCGCGTTTTCGATTTGCTCAGGTGGGCAACCCTTCCGGCCACCCCCTTCGCGCCGCCGACCTTCGTGATCGACGTTGCAGGAAGAATTGCCGCCAAAAGCCCTTTGTTCCAGTTATTTACGATAACATATTCTTTTCCGGAAGGGCAGGAAGCCGCTGAAACCAATTGGCGAAATTTTCGTATGGACGGAGTTTTCGTAGCGAAAACCGCGATATCGACCCGTCAACGGATTTCGTTGGGTTTCCGGGACCGGAATTCTCGGAGCCGCCCGGCAAGGGACCGCTTGCCGATCGCTTCGGAACTGGCGGATTTCGGCACAGGTCCTGCAAGCTCTGTTGACCGGCCAGTACCCAAATACCCGGCCGCCCCCTTGCCACGAAGCCTCTGCTCGCCGTCCTTGCCAGGACATGAACCTATCGGCACGCACCGGCGCGCGCGATGCGCCGCCAATCAGGGGGCGGCCTCCCGATCCCTCCCGACCGTTCATGCTCCCGAACTGCGGGCGCCCATCCGGGTTGCGGCGAAGGCTGGATCGCCAGCCGCGACGTTCGCGAAGTCCCCGATGCGCGTCCAGTCAGGCGCCCGAACATTCGCCGCGCCATGCCAAACAGATATGCGCCTGGCTCTCAGCCCCCGGGGAAGCAGGTTCGCCACGAATGGCCTTGCAAACCCTGACCAGGAACCCGGATCGCGGTTTCGGCCTTTGGGGTATTGCCGTATCCGCCGTTCTCGCAGGCGCAGCGGCACCACGGGGGCAGAGAGGAGCCCCACCCTGCCCTCCGCCGCCCGCGCCGGTCAGTTTTGAGAATTGGCCAGCACTTCTTCCTCGGTCCGTTGCCAGATCTCGTAGGCCATGGGGTCGCGTGTCTCCTCCAGGATGTGACCGACCAGGCCAATGGCGCGGGTCATGACGCCAAAGCCGCGGATGATCTCCTCCGGGAAGGCGAATTCGCAGCAGATCGCACCGATGGCGCCGGTTGCGTTGATCGGCAGGGACTTACCCGATGCGGCCTCGGCCTCCTTCTGGATCAGCTGGATCAGACGCACGTAATCGCCCGACTTTCCATTCTGCGCCGCGATCTCGAACAGGCGGGGGGTGCGGGGATCTTCGGGTTTGTGCACCGGGTGCCCCAATCCCGAAACGATGCGCCCGGCCGCGCGGTGCTCGGCCACGACCCGCGCCGCGATCGCCGCCAGGTCGGCCCCCCGCCCCGTCTGATCCGGCGGAAGCGCGGCGTAAAGCATTCGCGCCGCACCCTCCATCGAGCCGACGAAGACGGTTCCCAGCCCGCACAGCCCCGCTGCCACCGCCGCCTGAAGCGATTCCGGCGCGCCCATGTAGGTCAGCCGCGCCACCAGGGCAGAGGGCGTGATGCCATGTTCCACCAGCGTCACGGCAATGGCGTTGAACACCACCGATTCCCGCGCATCGGGGCGGCGCCCCGTCACCTGCATGAAGGCCATGTCGCCCAGGTTGACATGGCCCAGGATCTCGGACGGCAGGTCCAGCCCATGCACGTTGATCTCGTCCGGTTTGCTCCACCCGATGGCAGAGGTCAGGTTGGTCTTGCGTTCGGGCATGATGCGCTCCTCAGATCGGATCCCAGCTGAACACGTCGCCGGACACCTCCAGCGGGACAAATCCGGCGCGCAGGGCAGGCATGGCGTGTTCGGCCACGGTTTCAGGGGTCCAGCCTTCGCCACGATGCACAGACCGGACCGGGCGCGGCTGGCTCATCACGAAGATTTCGTTGTTGCGGGAGGCAAAGACCTGCCCGGTCACGTCCCGCGCCTGGTCCGAGGCCAGGTAGACGGCCAGCGGCGCGATCTTGGCCGGTTTCATCTCTTGCAGTTTTTTCACGCGCGCCTCCTGTTCGGGGCTGTCGACCTTGATCGACGATGTCATCCGGCTCCACGCGAAGGGGGCGATGCAGTTGGAGGTCACGTTCCAGCGTTTCAGGTCCAGCGCGATGGACTTGGACAGCGCAGCGATCCCCAGCTTGGCGGCGGAATAATTGGCCTGCGCCAGGTTGCCGATCAGCCCGGAGGTCGAAGTCATGTGGATCAGCGACCCGCCATTCTGTTCGCGGAACTGGTCCGCCGCCGCGCGCGAGGTGTTGAAGCTCCCATAAAGATGCACCTTCACCACGGCGTCGAAATCCTCGAAACTCATCTTGTGGAAGAAGCCGTCGCGCAGGATGCCGGCGTTGTTCACCACCGCGTCCAGCCGGCCGAAGGCCTCCACCGCGTCGCGGACCATCTGGCGCGCGGCTTCCGGGTCGCTGACCGATCCGCCGTTGGCGATGGCGCGCCCGCCTTCGGACTCGATCTCGGCGACCACCTTGTCGGCGGCACCGGCGTTTTCCCGGTCGCCCTTCAGGCTGGCGCCCAGGTCGTTGACCACGACGCTGGCCCCCGCCCGCGCCGCCGCCAGCGCGATGTCGCGCCCGATGCCGCCGCCCGCGCCGGTGACCAGCATCACCTTGTCCTGCAATAGCCCTGCCATGTCTCAATCCCTCCTGATCGTGTCGAATGCGGGGACGGACGCCCCGGCGAAATCTCTCATCTCTCCGTGGACCCGTGCGCCGATGGTGGCGACGGGGTCAACATGGCCCATGACGCGCACGCCTTCGGCCAGGTCGATCAGCCCGATCCGCCAGGGCGGGGCCACGGGAAAGTCGCGGGCGGGCGCCCGGTGCTGCGTGGTGACCGCATAGACATGGCCGGTGCCCGCGGCCTGCCGGGTCTGTGCCGCCCCCCCGCACCGCGGGCAGGCCGGGCGCGGCAAATACCAGCGCGCGTCACAGGCGGGGCAAAACTGATAGCGGATCGCGTTCATGCCGCCCGCTCCATCACCAGGGTGACATGCGCGGACAGGACACCGCCGTCGCCGTGCATCAGCGCATGAACCGGAGGCCGCGGGATCTGGCGGGCACCCGCGCGGCCGGTCATCTGGGCGTGGACCTCCGCCAGGTGCGCCATGGCCCCGGCGACGCCGCAATGACCGTGCGACAGCAGCCCGCCATGGGTGTTCAGCGGCAATGCGCCAGCCGCGTCGAAGCGCCCCGCCGCCGCGTCGCGGCCCGCCTGTCCCGGGGCGCTGATCTCCAGCGCCTCCAGCAGCAGCGCCAGAGTAATGGTGAAACTGTCGTAGATGGCCAGATATCCCAGATCCACCGTCCCGATCCCGGCCTGCGCCAGCGCAAGGGTGGAACTGCGTCGCGCCCCCAGCGCCAGGTCGTCGGGAGCCTCGCTCAGGTGTTGATGGGTGTGGGCCTGTGCCGCGCCGGTGATCCGCAGCCCCGCCCCCGCGCCCGGCGCGGCAGAGACGACAACCGCCGCGCCGCCGTCGGAGATCGGGCAGCAATCCAGCAGCTTCAGCGGCTCTGCAACGGGGCGGGAAGCCAGCACATCCGCCACGGAGATCGGGGCGGTCAGATGCGCGCCGGGGGTCTGCGCGGCGTGGCGGCGCATCTGCACGGCCAGCGCGGCCAGGTCACGCGCACTGGCGTCTGTTTCGTGCAGGTAGCGCGCGGCGGCCAGCGCGTAATAGGCGGGGACCGTGGCACCGGTGGGGACCTCCGCCGTCGGATGCCCGACCTGCGCCAGGGTCTGGACCGAGGTATCGCGGCTTTGCCCCGTCAACCGGTTCTCCCCCGCCACCACCAGCACGTTGCGACAGGTGCCAGAGGTCACCAGCACATGCGCCAAGTGCACCATGCCCGCCCCGGTGGCGCCGCCCATCTGGATGCCGTGGGCATAATCCGGGGCCAGGCCGAAATGTTCCGCGAACAGCGTGGCCAGCATCAGGTGCGGCAATGTGGTGGCATAGCCGCAGATCAGCCCGTCGACCTCCGTCCGGGCCAGCCCGGCGTCAGCCAGTGCCAGGCTGGCCGCGTCCGACATCAACGACAAGGGGTCCGCGCCGTCCAGGCGGCCAAAGGGCGTCGACCGGGCGGCGCGCAGCCAGCTCATCCCCGCCTCGGGGCCAGAAGGGCCGTGCCGGACAGAACCCGCGTCCCGCCATCGGCCAGCACGGTGACGTCATAGGGCATCCCTCCGGTTTCGGCCGCCTCGGCCTGCGCCTCTTCCATTTCCGCCGCGCCGGTCTCTGCCCCCTCCGGCCCGACCCCGTTCCGCCGCTGTGCGGTGGCGGTCAGGCGCTGGCCCACATAGGTGGGCGCGGTGAACCGGATCTCCAGTTCTGCCAGCCGCAGCCCGGCACGGGCCACCGCCTCCACCAGCAGGTTCAGCGCCATGGTGCCATGGGCGATCGGCCTGCCAAAGGGGGTGCCGGCGGCAAATTCCGGGTCCAGGTGAATCGGGTTCCAATCCTGCGTCAGCGCGGCATAGGCCTGCGCAGTCGCGGCATCACTGGCAAGGTCCAGCGGCGGGATTTCCTTGGGAAAGGTCATGCGCGTCTTCTCCCCTCAGGCGGCCCAGATGGTGGTGATGTCACCACGCAGCAGCGCCCGCCCGCCCGCCTCCGCCCGGACAGAGCAGGTAATCCAGTTGCGGCCGCGCTTCTGGTCCCGGGCGGCGACGGAGACGTGGTAGGTGACGTCCTCGCCCAGCCGCACGGTCGCACCGGTCAGGGCCAGTGTCTGGCCCGCGTGGACATTGCCTCGGGGCCGGGGCTGGATGGCGCGGATGAAGGCTTCCATCATCCCGGCGACGATCAGTCCGTCGGGGGCGGTCTCTCCCTCGGGCGCGCCGTAGATCGCACGCCACCCGGCCTGCCGCGTCTCGTCCAGCGGGATGGTCACCGGGCCGAAGCACTGGCCGGGCGTCAACCTGTCAAAGGTCCAGGGCGTGCCGGTCATCGCGGCCTCCTCCATCATCTGCCCTCCGCCTCCGCGTCCGCCACCGGCAGAATCAGCGCATCCAGCGCCACGGCCCCGTCGGGGCGCGCCAGCAGGGGGTTGATCTCGATACTGTCGATGTGATCCGCATTGGCCGCGGCCAGCACCGACAACCGCGCGATCACGCGGGCCACGGCGGCGCGGTCCACGGCAGCCCGGCCGCGCACACCCTCCAGGATCCGCGCGCCGCGCAGCCGTTCCAGCATCCGCAAGGCCTGCGCCTCGCTGATCGGGGCATGAGCCAGGGCGACATCTTCCAGAACCTCCGCCAGAACGCCGCCCAGCCCGACCATCACCATCGGGCCCATCACCGGATCGCGCCGTGTCCCCACGATCAATTCCACCCCTTCCCCGGCCATGGGCGCGACAAGGATGCCCGTGATCGCGGCGCCCGGCACGCGGGCGGGGATCTGCGTCAGCATCTCTTCGGCGGCGCGATGCACCGCGTCCGGGTCCGGCAGGTTCAGGACGACGCCGCCCACCTCCGTTTTGTGCGCGATGTCGGGCGATACGATCTTCAGTACCACGGGCTGGCCGATCCGGGCGGCCGCCTGCGCCGCCGCATCGGCGCTGGTGACCAGCTGTTCCTCCAGCACCGGGATGCCGGCGGCGGCCAGCCGCACCTTCGCGGCGGCCTCGTCCAGGGCGGTACCGGGCAGCGTGGGCTCCGCGATCCGGGGCGGGGCCTCGGCCGCGCCATCGGCGGCGAAGCCTTCGGCCAACCGCGCCATGGTGCCCAGCGCCGCGACCGCACGGGACGGATCAGCAAAGGTCAGCAACCCCGCCTGTTCATATTCCTCCGCCTGGGCGTCGTTGAACAACCCGATCACGGCAAAGGGCCGGTCCGATCCTTCCAGCGTCTCCAGCAGCGCCTTGCGCAGTTTCGGCCCGTAAACCGGTGAGCTGGTCCAGGAGGTGAAGAACCCGGCAAAGGCATCATAGCCGCCGGCCTGCATCATCTCTGCCAGGTATTCCGGGATCAGGTCGAAATCGTTCAACGCGTGGGCTGTGATGTCCACCGGGTTGCGTGGCGAGGCAAAGGGGTTGCGCTCCAGCAGCTTGGCGACCGAGGCATCGGGCATCGGCGGCACGTCCATCCCGCGCAGTTCTGCCGCGTCGGCCATCAGAACCCCTGCCCCGCCGGAAACGGTCAGGATCCCCAATTTGCGACCCGTGGGCAGCGGCGCGACGGAGGCGGCGTAAAGCGTATCGAACATCTCTTCGGTGGTGGCGGCCCGGACGGCGCCGTATTGTTCGATCACCGCCTGGAAGCTGGCATCCGACCCGGCAAGCGAGGCCGTATGCGATTGCACCGCCACCGCCCCGACCTCGGAGGCCCCGACCTTGATGATGGTGACGGGTTTGCGCAGGGCCCGTGCACGGGAGAGGGCGCGGATCAGGCGAGGGGCGTCGTTCACCCCCTCCATGTACATGCCGATCGCCGTGATCTCGGGCTGATCGACCATGTATTCCAGGCATTCCGCAACAGAGACATCCGCTTCGTTCCCGGTAGAGACCCACCCGGCCACCCCCAGGCGCCGGGCCTTGGCCATCGCCAGCAGATGGGTGCCATAGGCGCCCGACTGGGTGATCAAGCCGATGCCACCAACTTGCGGCATCCCGCCCTCCAGTCCGCTGGTGAAGGTCGCGCAAGCGCCCGTCGCGCCGGAATAGCAGCCCAGGCAATTGGGTCCCAGGATGCGGATTCCGTGCCGTCGCGCCACGGCCAGCAGCCGCATCTGCGCCGCCTCACCCTCCGCGCCCACTTCGGAGAACCCGGCAGAGAAGACCACTGCCGCCTTCACCCCCTTGCGGCCGCAAGCCTCCAGGGTTTCCGCCGCGCGGGCGGCGGGCACGGCCAGTACGGCCAGGTCGACCGCGCCCGGAACGGCCCCGATATCGGGCCAGGCGGGCAGACCCTGTACCGTCTCGCGGGTGGGGTTCACCGGGTAGATCGGCCCGGCAAAACCCGCGGCCTTGCAATAATCCACCGGCCGGCCGCCGATGCGGGTCGGGTTGTCCGAAGCCCCGATCACCGCGATGGAACGCGGCGCGAAAAATGCCCCAAGCGAGGCTGCGCTTTGGTCTGTCATGTGTCCCCCCTGGCCGCGTCAGTCGCCGCGCCGGCCGAATACGTTCAATTCGATGAATTCTCCCGCCGCCTTCAGATCCTTGGCGGCCTCCCGCATGGCCTGGTCGTCGATCTGGTCGGCGATACTGATGGTCGACAGGCCCAACCGTGGCGTACCCGCGATGTCGCGAATAGCAACCGCCGCGATGCTGAGCCCCCGGAACAATTGTCCGAAGTCAAAGGCATAGCCATCGATCCGCGCCTGCTGCACCTCCTGCCAATAGGCGTCGAACCCCGGCGCCCGTTGCCAGCGCAGCCCGGCATAGGCATCGCGCAGCGCCTCCCGATCCAGCCCACGCGCAGCAGCGACGCAACGGCCCACGGCGCCCACCAGATCCGGCAGGCGCGATCCCGGCTGCATGTCGGCGCGGACCACGTCGGCGGGCGCGATCCGGTCCGACAGCACGATGCGCCCCTGCGGGGTGACCGTCCACAGTGCCACCAGAACCGAGTGTTCGCGCGAGATCCGCTCCATCACCGGGCGAATCATATCTCCGGGATTGCGCCCCAGCATCGGCGCCGACAATTCCAGCACACCCATCCCGATGGCATAGGATTTGGAACGTTCGTCGAAGGTGCTTAGCCCCTCTTTCGTCAATGTCTTCAGGATGTTGTAGGTAGTGGACACGTTCAGACCGGTCTCCCGCGCGATACTCGCCACGCCCTCCGGCGCTCCGGTTTGTGCCAGCTGTCGCAGGATCTTTACCGCGTTCTCCACCGCGCCGACGTATTTCTGGGGGTCCGAGGGTTTCATGGCTTTTTCTCTTGTCCGAGTGGCATTCGTTATACAGAATGATCCTCACGACGCAAGCCCCTCCACATCACGACCCCACTCGGGAGAGGCACGGTAAGCTGCTGTTATTGGGAGAAGTTCCGACATGCCCATCGCGACACACCCGACCGAATCGCCCCGCAGGGGCGCGGCGGCATGACCGGAGTACCGGCCCCTGATCCCCTGTCGCGCGGTGGCCGGTCTGTCGATGACCCACCGCCCGGCGGCTGCCTGTCGCGGGAACGGCAGGGCGACACGCTGATCCTGCGCATGATGCAGCCCGACCGCCGCAACGCGCTGAGCGACGAGATGCGTGGCGATCTCTGTGCTGCCCTGCGCGCCGCCCATGCCGACACCACGCTGCGCGGCATGGTTCTGACGGGATCCGGCGGGTGTTTCTGCGCCGGCGGCGACATCAAGGCGATGGGCCAGCCGGTGGACATCGCGCTGCAACGGCTTGAGGTGGTACATGACCTGGTCCGGCTGATCGCCATGGGCCCGCTGCCGGTGGTCGCGGCGGTCGAGGGCGTGGCCTATGGCGGCGGCATGTCGCTGGCGTTGTGCTGCGACAGCGTGGTCGCCACGGCCGGGGCGCGGTTCTGCGCCAGCTTCGGGCGGGTCGGGCTGGTGCCGGACATGGGCGCGATGTGGTCCCTGCCCCGCCGGATCGGCCCCGCACGCGCTTTGCGGATGTTGCAGCATGGGCACGAAATCCGCGGCGCCCGGGCGGTGGAAATCGGCCTGGCCGATATCCTGGCAGAGGGCGACGATCCGCTGCCCGCCGCATTGGCGGAGGTCGCGGCCTTGGTGCCGGCCGCCCCCCTGCCCGGCGGCCACCTGAGGGCCATCCTGGCCCGCCAGCACGGCAGTCTTGAGGCCATCCTGGCCGAGGAACGACAGGCGCAGGGCGCATTGTTCGCCACCGCCGATCACGACGAGGCGCGGCGCGCCTTTCTTGACAGGCGCCCGCCGGATTTCACCGGCCGTTAGGGGAGGAGGCCCCGACCATACGGCCATTTTTCAGGGAGGAGAAAGAAGATGACACATGTGAACAGACGTCAGACGATGGCGCTTTTGGGGGCCGCTGCGGCCACCCCCATGGCCCCGGCGATCCTGCGCGCCAAGGACACGCCCGCCGGACTGCCCGACACCATGATCTGGAGCACCTATGACGTCGGCTCCACCGGCTATGTCGAGGCAACGGCCATCGCCGACGCGATGATCAAGAACTACGGCACCCGCGTGCGGCTGCTGCCCTCCGGCTCCGGCGTGGGGCGGATCATCCCGCTGAAGCAGGGCAAGGCCAACACCGCCTGGCTGGCCAATGAACTGTTCTTTGCCACCCGCGGGATCTACGATTTCGCCACCCCCGACTGGGGCCCGCAGAACATGCGGACGATCTGTGGCCGACCGGCCAGCTTCGGTATCGTGGTAACACAGGAAAGCGGCATCGAAACGCTGGAGGACCTGCGCGGCAAGCGCTTTGCCTATGCGGCGGCGAACCCCTCTGTCGCGGTGAAGGTCGATACCATGCTGGCCTCCAAGGGGCTGACCCGCGACGACGTGGAGGTGATCGAATTCCCGTCCTACGGGGATACGCTGCGCTCTCTCACCCAGGGGCAGGCGGATGCGGCCGGATCGGCGCTGACCTCGGCCGCGCTGACAGAGCTGGAGGCCAGCCCGCGCGGCATCCGCTGGCTGCCGTTCGACCCTGACGATACGCAGGCCTGGGAGAACATGAACAAGATCGCGCCGATCTTCTCCCCCTTCCGCGAAACCATCGGGGTCGGCATCACCGGCAAGGATCCGGTCGATGTCGTGGCCTACAAGTACCCGATGGTCACGGTGATGCACGACGCCGACCCGGAGATGACCTACGGTTTCCTCAAGGCGCTGGACCAAAGCTACCCCGATTTCAAGGACGCGGCCCCGATCATGGAACGCTGGGGCATCAAGATGTCCGGCACCACGCCGATGGACGCCCCCCTGCACGAAGGCGCGATCCGTTACCTTCAGGAAATCGGCCAGTGGAGCGAAGAGCAGCAGGGCTGGAACGACCGTTCGGTGGCCGAAATCGAAGCCCTGACCGCCGCCTGGCCGGATTTCGTCGCCGAGAACAAGGGCCTGGACGAAGCCGAATTCGCCGCCGCCTGGGACAAGGTTCGGGCCGGCGCGACGGCCTCGCTGTGAACCGCGGCTGACAGCCTGGCCGCCCCGCATCCCGTGGGGCGGCCCCCCCCTCGCACGGCCCCCGCCGTCCCGGCCAGATCCGCCAGCCCGTCGCGGCAGCCGCCGCAACAGGCATCCGCCGTGATCTGCGCCGTCGGACCGGCCCCTGCCCGCATCGACGCGCCACCCTGTGGGCGCCCCGCCTTTCAAGGACATTGCCCGCCATGACCCTGCAAGACCCGCATTCCCCGCAGCCCTTCATGATGCGCCTGACCCGTGTCGTGGTGATCGCCCTGTCCGTGATCGGCATCGCCATGACGATGTTGCAGACCCTGCCACTGATCGCGCCGGGGATGCGGCCCATCACCTCCGCCTTCTACTACGCGCTGCTGGGCGTCTTCCTGGCGGTGGTGTTCCTGCGCTTCCCGGCCGACCGCCGCGGCAGACCCGGCTGGCTGTGGGGCCTCGATTGGGTGATGGCGGTGCTGGCGCTGATCGTATGTACCTATTTCGCTTTCCAGGCGCGGCGTATCATGACGGCGGGCTGGTCGTTCAGCGCGCCGCTGTGGCCGACCATCGGCGCCTCCATCCTGTTCTTCCTGGCGATCGAGGGCGTGCGCCGCTGCGCCGGGCTGCTGCTGGCGGTGGTCTGCGCTGTTTTCGGGCTGTATCCGATGGTCGCCGATTCCATGCCCGGCGTGCTGTGGGGGAACCAGTTTTCGTGGTCCGGGCTGGTCGCCGCCCATGCGCTGGGCACAGAATCCATCATCGGCATCCCGTTCCGCGTCGTGGCCGACCTGCTGATCGGCTACATCATCTTCGGCGTCGTGCTGGCGATGCTGGGCGGCGGTGAATTCTTCATGGCGCTGGCGCTGAAGCTGCTGGGTCGCACGCGGGGCGGCCCGGCGAAGGTGGCCATCGTGGCGTCCTCGCTCTTCGGGTCGCTGTCTGGGTCTGTGGTGTCGAACATCATCACCACCGGCACCTTCACCATCCCCTCGATGAAGAAGGCCGGCTATTCCCCGCATTATTCTTCCGCCGTTGAGGCCTGCGCCTCCACCGGGGGGACGCTGATGCCGCCGATCATGGGCGCGGCGGCATTCCTGATGGCGACCTTCCTGGCCGTCCCCTATGGCGAGGTCATCGCTGCCGCCGTGATCCCGTCCATCCTGTTCTATGCGGCGCTGCTGTTGCAGGCCGATTGCTATGCCGCCAGCCACGACCTGCAAGGCGCGGAAGAGGCCGACATCCCCTCCGGCCGCTCCGTCCTGCGGCAAAGCTGGATCTTCGTGCTGTCCCTGGCGGTGCTGATCTATGTGCTGCTGGTGCTGCGCCTGGAGAGCTATGCGCCCTGGTATGCCACCGGCGTCATGGTCGTCGGCGCCCTGCTGGACCCGCATTTCCGGCCCCGTGTCCTGGCCTTCGCCCGTATCATCGAGGAAAGCGGCGCCGCCCTGGCCCAGTTGATCGGCATCCTTGCCGGTGTCGGGCTGGTGGTCGGTGCGCTGTCGATCACCGGTGTCGGATCGGCCTTCGCGCGGGAATTGGTGCAATATGCCAACGGCAATGTCTACCTGCTGCTGCTGTACGGGGCGATGACCTCCTTTGTGCTGGGCATGGGGATGACGGTGTCGGCCTGCTACGTCTTCCTGGCGATCATCCTGGCGCCGGCGCTGGTGCAGGCCGGGCTGAACCCGATGGCCAGCCATCTCTACATTCTTTACTGGGGGATGCTGTCGTATATCACGCCGCCCGTCGCACTGGCCGCGATCACCGCCGCCTCCGTCGGCAAGGCGGACGCGATGAAGACGGGGTTCACCGCGATGCGGCTGGGGCTGATCCTGTTCGTGCTTCCGGTGTTCTTCGTTCTGGAACCGGCGCTGATCGGTCAAGGCGACCCTCTGCATGTCGCGCAGGCGGTGATCACCGCGATGTTCTCTGTCGTGCTGCTGTCGGCGGGGCTGTCCGGGTGGCTCTATTTCTCCGGCCGGATCAACATGGCGGAACGCGGCGTGGTGATCGTCGCCGCGCTGCTGTCGCTTTACCCCGAACCCGTGACCGACCTGATCGGCGTGGCGGTGGCCGTGGGGCTGTTCGCCCTGCACCGCCTGCGCCGTCCGACGATTGCCTGAAAGGACCGACATGGTTGACGATGACACCTTCGAACAGCTCCTGACCACGGTGGAGCGTTTCGTGCGCGAACGCCTGATCCCCGCCGAACCCCGCGTGGAGGAAGAGGACGACATCCCCGAGGATATCGTGCGCGAGATGGGCGAGATGGGCCTTTTTGGCCTGTCCATCCCCGAGGCGCATGGCGGGCTGGGCCTGTCCACCTTGCAGGAATCGCGGCTGGTGGAGGCGCTGTGCTATGCCTCCGTCTCCTTCCGCTCGTTGATCGGGACCAATGTCGGCATCGGCTCACAGGGGATCGTCATGGACGGGACCGAAGCGCAGAAGGCCACTTACCTGCCGCGCCTCGCCACCGGGGAAATGATCGCCAGCTTTGCCCTGACCGAACCGGATATCGGCTCGGACGCCGCGCATCTGAAGACGGCCGCCCGGCGCGACGGCGGTGATTTCATCCTCAACGGGACCAAGCGCTACATCACCAACGCGGTGCGCGCCGGGGTCTTCACCGTCTTTGCCCGCACCGATCCGGCGCGCGATGGCGGCGACGGTGTCTCGGCCTTCCTGCTGCCGGCGGACACGCCCGGCATCACCGTGGCCAAACCCGACCGGAAGCTGGGTCAGCGCGGGACCAAGACATCGGACGTGATCTTTGACGACGTGCGCCTGCCCGAATCCGCGATCATCGGCGGGCCGGGCAACGAGAATCGCGGCTTTCGCACCGCGATGAAGGTGCTGGACCGGGGGCGGGTGCATGTCGCCTCGATCGCGATCGGGACGGCGCAGCGGATGCTGGACGTGGCCACCGCCTACGCGTTGGAGCGCAGGCAATTCGGCGTGGCCATCGCCGAACACCAGTTCGTGCAGGGAATGCTGGCCGAAAGCCAGGCAGAGCTGCTGGCCGCCCGCCACCTGGTCCGCGCCACGGCCGCGACCTACGACCGCGACGGCCAGGCGATCCTGATGGCCTCGTCGTCCAAGCTTTTTGCCTCGGAAATGGCGTTCCGGGTGGCGGACCGCGCATTGCAGATCCACGGCGGGGCCGGCTACATGGCCGAATACCCTATCGAACGGCTGTTCCGTGACAGTCGCCTGCTGCGCATTTACGAGGGTACCAGCCAGATTCAGCAGGTCATCATCGCCCGCCGCATGGTCAAGGAATTCACCGGCCGCGCCTGATCGACGGCGCGCGTCGGTCCATGCCGCCGGGGCGCGCCATGCCGCCTCCCGGCCGGGGCGGGCCAGGCGCGGGCCCCTTGCCGCGGACTTCCTGCCTCTGGTCCCTTCCGGCTGGCCCCTCGCCTTCGGGTCGCTGCCGCCGGCGTTCTGCCTCCACGCGTGCGCCAACCCGGCAGGGACCGAGGGTCAGCCACCCCTGGCAGCGCCGGGCGCTCTCTCGCGGGATCGCGCCTGAACCGGCACCGGCCGGGCTGACCCGTCATTGTCACTCAGTCCCCATTTCTGCGGCGTGCCGACCTTTAGGTTCTCGATCAGGATGTCGGCACCCTTCAGAAGGCGTAGCGGACCCTCCCGGCCCGCCGACTGGACAAGGTCCGGCGCGATCGCGCAGCTGATACGGTGCAGCCCTTCGAAATAGGCGGCGGTGCCGTCTTGGAACGGCGGTTTCCAGCCGCCGGTCTCGTCGCCTGCGGGGGGCCACTTCGATGATCTCCGCTCCGTGATCCCCCGCCACATGGCCCGCGAAAGCGCCGCTCGGAACGTGGCTCAGGTCGAAGACCTTCGGCTCTTTCCCATGCTCCGGCGGGAATCATTCCGCCGCCTCCCGCAGGGGCGTCGCATCCGCCAGCGCCCGGTCCAGCAAACCGTCTTCCGGGGCCAGTTCGCCCTTCGCCAGCGGATCCCGCGGCACCAGCTTGTGCCGCAGGACCAGCGCCGCCAGCCGCGTCCGGTCCGATCCGATCCCGGCCGCCGTGGCGCCGCCATCCTGGTCGATCCGCGCGCCCTCCCAGGCCAGGATGACCGCCGAGGTGGCATTGTAGACCGCGCTGGCGGCCTGCCGCACCTCGGCCTCCCGCGACTTGTCCGCCGCCACATCGGCCATCAGTTCGAAGGCACGGACCATCGCGTCCTCCAACCCCTTGGGCAGGGTGCTGCCCGTCTCGGCGATCAGGGTGTCCAGATGGCCGCGCAGGGCGTCCAACGCGCCTTCGCGGCGGGTGGCGCGTGCGACGTCCAGGGCGACGATATTGCTTGTCCCCTCCCAGATGGAGCCAAGGTGACTGTCGCGCAGGATCCGTGCGTCCGAGAATTCCTCGATATAGCCGCAGCCGCCACGCACCTCCATCGCGTCGCCGGCGACCTTGCGGGCATCGCGGCAGGTGCGGAACTTGATCAGCGGCGTCAGGATGCGCAACACGCGCGCCGCTTCCGCATCGCCGCCATCGGCCCGTTGCAGCACGCGCGCGGTGTGGAAGACCATCGACCGGCCCTGCTCGGCCGTGACCAGCATCTTTTCCAGCTGGCGCCGCATCAGCGGCAGTTCCGCCAGGCGCCGCCCAAAGGCATTGCGGTTGCGCGCGATGAACAACGCCTCCGCCACCGCGCGGCGCATCATCCCGGCAGAGCGTACGCCATTGGCCAGCCGCGACATGTTGATCATGTCGGTCATCTGCTTGAACCCCTGGCCGGGATCGCCGACCAGATGCGCCTGCGCCCCCTCCAGCATGATTTCCCCCGAGGCCATGGACCGGGTGCCCAGCTTGTCCTTCAGTCGCAGGATCCGATAGGCGTTGCGGCTGCCCTCGGGCAGGTGACGGGGCAACAGGAACAGCGACAGCGCCCCGGTGCCCTGGTCCGCCCCCTCGGGCCGGGCCAGCACCATCGCCAGATCCGCATCAGGGTTGGAGCAGAACCACTTGTCCCCGTACAGCCGCCAGGTTCCGTCCGCATCCTGGCGGGCAGTGGTCTCGATCGCGCCGACGTCGGATCCGGCGGGCTGCTCGGTCATGAACATCGCGCCCTGGAAGGCCAGGTCCATGTTCTGGCTGGTCAGCTGGTCGAAATATTCGGCCACAAGGTCGGGATCACCGAATTTCACCAGGGTCCGGGTCAGCGAATCTGTCATCGACAGCGGGCAGCACAGCCCGAATTCCGCCTGCACGAACAAGTAAACCAGCGCGTATTTCGCCAGCGGCGGCAACGCCTCCGGCTGACCGAAGACGCCGCGGCGATGCGACATCGCCGCCAGCCCGAATTCGCCATAGGCGATCTCTTCAAGACGTTGATAGGCGGGATGTTTCTCTATCCGCTCCTGCGGCGCGCCGATGCGGTTGCGGATGTGCAGCACCGGCGGGTTGCGGTCGGCGGTCAGGGCCAGCTCCTCCAGTTCACCGCCCAGGCGGGCGCCCATCTCTTCCAGCCGGGGCAGCAGGGCGGCCAGCGTTTCGGGGTCCAGGTAGAGCTTCAGCAACGCCCGCAGCGCGGGATCGGCGCGAAAGGCATTCAGCCCGGCGCTGTCCGGGATGTTGCGATGTATCGACGGCATGTGTCCTCCTCCGGGCGCGGGGCCCCTTCGTCGCGGGGTCAGACGCCTTGGATGGCGTCGTCTCCGCAATGTTCCGTGATCTGTTGGCGCAGGATGCCCGCGATCTCCGCCATGCGGGGCAGCACCCGCGCCTCCGGGCCGGCGGCGGTGACGGCAAAGTTGCGGCCCGCGATCGTGAACGGCAGCGCCACTCCGCCCAGGTCCGACGAATAGGCCGAGGCCGACATGAACCAGCCGCGTGCCTGGGCCTGCGCGATCTGGTCGCGCACCGTGGCGGCATCCATCGGCGTGTTGCGATTGTAGCGGTCATAGCGGATCCGGCGCAGCAGGGCGTCCTGCTCTCCCGCCGGCATCAGGGAGATCAGGGCCTGCCCCGACCCGGTGACATGGATCGGCAGGCGCATCCCCGGCCGTGCTGCATAGCGGATCAGCTGCGGGCTTTCGCGAACTTCCAGCATGACGACGTCCAGCCCGCCGACCACCGCGATCCAGACGGTTTCGCCGAGGGTCTCCGCCAGATGGTCCAGCAATCGGATCAGGGGTTCGGGAAGGGGGTCGGCCTCGGCTATGGCGGCGGACATGGCCTGCCAGCGGGCCGTCGGGTAATAGGCGCCGCGCGCCCGCGGTTCGTACAGATAGCCCCGGTCGATCAGCGTCGACACCAGGTTGAAAGTCGAAGAGCGTGGCCAGCCGAAATGCGCCGCCAGGTCCGCGACACTGGCCGGGCTACGCCGTTCGGCAAAGAATTCCAGCACCGATAGTACATTATCCGCTTGGCGTACCCGCATGCTTCCCCGCAAAAGTCCAATATACTGGACTAGTGAATCCACAAATCTGGACTAAACGCAAGGGAGGAGCCGCCACAATCCAGTCGCGGCAGTGGGCCGTCACCTTCGGCAGGCGCGGTTTTCAGGTGGTTCGGGCGTCAGAAACCGCGGCGCGCGCGCAGGGCCTCGGGCAGGGCCAGCATCAGCAGCAGGGCACCGGTGGCCACGAACAGCCAACGCCCCAGCAATGCGAAGACCAGTGCCCCCGCGATCCCGCCGAGGGCAAAGCACGACAGGGTGATCCCGTGCAGGCGCAGCCGCGGCAGCGTGGCGCGCCGGGTTCCGGCGTCGCCGGTCAGGGCGGCCAGCTCGATCCCGATGTCCGTCGCCATCCCCGAGACATGGGTGGTGCGCACCCGCGCCTGCGAGATCAGCGTGGTCACGGCATTCTGCAACCCCATGATGAAGCTCAACCCCACCACCAGCGCCATGTGCCTGTCGGCCTGCGCGACCGGAACCACCAGCCCGAGGGCCAGCAGAAGCGCCCCCTGCCCCGCGATGACGGTGGCATAGACCGACCGCTGGCCACGCCGCACCCCCCAGCCGATGGCCATGGCCGCGACCCAGGCACCGGTGACAAAGGCCAGGATCAGCCCGGCAAAGGATAGCGCGCGCAGAACCTCGCCGCCCGCGAACTCGTCGGCAAAGGACGACAGGTTGCCGGTCATGTTGGCGGTGAAGGATCCCGCGACCAGAAAGCCGACCGCGTTCAGCGCCCCGGCGACCGAGGACAAGAGCCCCGCCAGGGCCAGGTCGATGACCTCCGTTCGATCCTCTCCGACCCGGATCAGCATGGCCGCGCCTCCGCATGGTGGTTCGCGGCGATCCTAGCCCCGGCCCCGGCAGTTGGCCAAGCGCGGCGCGGCCTCGCCGGGGCGGGCCGAATGCCGCAGGGGCCGGGCAGGCGACGGGGCCCGCCGCCTCCTTGCGCCCGACCGGCGGGTCAATAGGCGTAGCGGTTGTCCAGATCGTCGAACAGATCCTTGCGCACCACGCGCTGACGTTCCATGAAGCCGGCCAGCGGGCCGCTCTCGTCCATGCGGCCCTGGTCCTTCAGCTGGGTCAGCGCGGTCTGCATCCCGAACAGCGCCGATTGCAGCGCCACATTCGCGTAGAGCACCAGCGCAAAGCCCATATCAGTGAAATCGTCCACCGACAGGATCGGCGTCTTGCCACCCACCACCAGGTTCACCAGCTGCGGCGTGTCAGCCAGACGGGCCGGGATCGCGCGCAGGTCATCCACGGTTTGCGGCGCCTCGACAAAGGTGATGTCGGCGCCGTCCTCGACAAATGCGGCGGCACGGTCCAGCGCTTCGGACAGGCCGTCAGTGGCGGCGGCATCGGTGCGCGCGACGATCAGCGTGTTCTCGTCCTGGCGCGAATCCACGGCAGCCCGGATGCGAGACCGTGCCTCGGCCAGGGGAACCACCTCCTTGCCGGAGAAATGGCCGCAGCGTTTCGGCGTCTTCTGGTCTTCGAGCTGGATGGCAGAGGCCCCGGCCCGTTCCAGCGTGCGCACCGTGTGGCGCACGTTCAGCCCGTTGCCGAACCCGTTGTCGGCATCCACCACGATCGGCAATTCCGTCGCATCGCGGATCGCGGCGGTGTGCTGGGCGATCTCCGGCAGCGAGATGAAGGCCAGATCCGGCATCCCCAGGTAGGTGTTGGTCAGCCCGGCGCCGGACAGGTAGACCGCCTCGAACCCCAGATCCTCGATCACCCGCGCGGCCAGGGCGTTGGCCGCGCCGGGCAGCAGCAGGGCGCCGCCGCCGGTGATGCGGGACTTGAACCGGCGGTTGATCTCATGATTCAGCATGACGTGTCTCTTTCTCTTCGGAAGTAGGCTTTTGGGGGGTCGGCGCCGGGCGCGGCACGTAAACCCGGCCGTCCATCAGCCGGCGCTGCGTGCGCAGGATGCGAGCGGCGGTGATGGCGCCACTGTCGGCCGCGCGGCTGGCACCGACACTGACGATCCCCGAGGGCGTGCCGATACGCAGGGCCAGCGGATCGACCCCTGCGGCCAGCTGCGCCGCGACCACCGTGCCGGGGATGGCGCCCGCGCAGGCCAGGGCCAGCGCGCCGGTGACGGGCACCGCGCGATGCGCCTGCCCGGCGGAAATCATGCGGATCTGAAGGTCATGCCCGGCCGCCCCGTGGGCATGACCGGACAGATCCGCGTAATCGGCGGCGGGGCCAACCATCGCGACCTTGGGCGTGGCGATGCGGGCGCGGGCGGCGTCGGGATCGGCGGTCAGCCCCATCGCGACAGAAGCCCGGCTGCGGATCTCCTCCAGCCGGTCCATCAGGGCGCGATCGGCGTCGATATCGGCCGGGTGCGCGCCGGTGTCGCCGCCCACCTCCGCCGCCGCGACAAAGACGGAAGGCACGGCGGCGTCGATCATCGTGACCTGCACCTGCCGGCCGTCCGACAGGGTCAGGCTGTCACTGGCGGCGCCGGTGGGCAGCGCGCCATGACCGGCGGTATCCGTCGGGTCCAGGAAATCCAGCGCCACCGGCGCGCCGGTGCCATGCACGCCGGGGATTTCCAACGCGCCATCGACCACGGCCAAGCCATCGGCAACGGCGAAACGGGCGGCGATGACCTTGCCGGAATTGGTGTTGTGGATGCGCACACGGGCTTCCCCGTCGCGGGGGCCGTCAACCAACCCGGCCTCGTAGGCATAGGGACCCATGGCGGAACTCATGTTGCCGCAATTGCCGGTGAAATCGACGGTGTTGTCCACCACGCCGACCTGCGCGAATGTATAGTCGATATCGGCATCCGGCCGGGTCGCCGGGCCGATGATGCAGACCTTGGACAAGGACGAGATCCCCCCGCCCATGCCGTTCAACTGCCGCATGTTCGGATCCGGAGAGCCAAGCATCGCCGCGAAAAGCGCGGGCCAGGCCGTTTCGTCCCTGGGCAGGTCGCGGCGTTGCAGCACCAGCGCCTTGGATGTGCCGCCCCGGATGAAGGCGGCGGGAATTGCGATCTGGCTCATGCAGGGGTCTCCTTGGTGACGGCGCCCAGCTGCGCTTCGAGCGCTTCCCAGCTGGCGCGGATATGACGGCGCATCAACAGGCCCGCGACCTCGGCGTCGCCGCAGGCGATGGCCTCCGCGATGCGGCGGTGTTCGGTCAGGGCGGCCTGGCCGCGCCCGGTGACATTGCGGTGTTTCACCCGCAGCAGCGACAGCTGGGGATACAGCTCACGCGTGAGGTATCGCAGGATGATCGGGTTGCCCCCCATCCGCGCGATGACCATGTGAAAGTCGCGGTCCCCCGGCCCTTGCAGATAGGCGCCCTGCGGATGGGCCGAGACCTCGTCCGCATGTTGGCCCAGCAGCTTGTCCAGCATGTCTCCCGCCCCGGCGTCCGCGCGCCCGGCGGCAAGGCGCGCGGCTTCCGCCTCCAACGCGGCGCGGACCTCGTAAAGGGCGCGGGCATCTTCCCGGCCAAGTTCGCGCACCCGCGCGCCGCTATTGGGCACGATGGTGACGATCCCGGTTTCCGCCAACTGGTTCAGCGCCGTGCGCACCGGCCCGCGGCTGACGTCGAACCGTTCGGCCAGCGCAACCTCCCCCAGGCGGGCGCCGGGCGGGAACCGTCCTTCGAGGATCTCACCCTGCAAGGCGAGGGCCACGCGCTCTGCCACCAGGCCGCGCGATTCGTCCGATCTGACCGCTGCGCCCTGCTTCGCGGAGCGGGCTTGTTTTTCTGGCGCGCTGCTTTTTGCTGACAATTTACCGACCTCCTCCGGGCGGAGCGCCCAAGCCAAACCGGGCAACATACTGGAATTTTCCACACAAAATCCTATTTTACTTGGATCTTGTCAATGGAAAGTGCCCGCTTGACAGCAAATGGCCGAGAGGCGTAAGTCTGCTCTGTCGGGCAAATTGTGTTACAATATTTGCTCAATACCATTTTGACTCATGAGGGGAGGACTCGATGAATCTCACCAAACGCGCCTTCGCAACCGCTGCCCTTGGGGCCGCGCTGACTGCGACCGTCTCGCCGCTGGCCGTCTCGGCGGCGGAAAACTGGCCGCCGCGCCAGATCACCTTTGTCGTGGCGCTTGGCCCGGGCGGCTCCGCCGACCGGACGGCCCGCGCCCTGGCGCAACGCCTTCAGGACGAGCTGGAAACGCCGATCACGGTGATCAACCAGAAGGGTGGCGGCGGCCATGTCGGCCACACCTATTTCATGAACATGCCCGATGACGGCGCCTACTTCCTGGCGACATCGATCCACCCCTATATCTCCAACGCGATCCTGAACTACGACGCGGATTACACGCTGGACGATTTCGCCTTCATCAACGGGCAGTGGAACGATTTCGACATCTTCGCGGTGAATGCCGAAACCCCCTATGAAACGCTGGCCGACGTGATGAAGGCCGCCGCCGAGAACCCCGGCGAGATCAGCGTTTCCGTGGTGCCGAACTCCTCTGGCGCGATCAACCTGCGCCTGGCCCTCGAAGCCTTCGGGCTGAGCGAGGATGACGTGAACGTCGTCACCTACGAATCCGGTGGCGCGGCACGTACCGCTGTTGCGGGCGGGCAGGTCGACATGACCGTGCTGGCCGCCGACGGCACCTTGTCGATCGCCGAATACGTCCGCCCGCTGGCCTATGCCGCCGACGAACGCTCCGACGATTGGGACGCCCCCACCCTGGATGAGGCGCTGGAAGCCGCAGGCCACGACCCCGTGACCACGCTGGCCGGGTCCATGCGTGGCCTTGCGGCCCATGCCACCTTCAAGGAAAAGCATCCCGAAGCGTTCCAGGAGATGGTGGACGCCTACCACGCGGTCATGCAGGACGAGGAATTCGTCGCATCGCTCGAAGCGCAGGACATGGGCGCCGAATGGCTGGGGCCGGAGCGCACCACGGAGATCATCGTCTCCAACTACGAGATCCTGACCCGCTTCGCGGGCGAGGAATAATCAACCGGGTCCGGCGCGGGCAGATCCGTCCCGCGCCGGACCGCCGGATCGCAGCCGTCCGCGCCGGACCTCACCCTGTGGCGGCGCGGCGGTGGCGTCCGGGGAACCGCAACCCTTGGGGGAGGTCACCAGGTGACAGGCAAGTTCCACGCCACCCACGCCGCGCTGATCGGCATCATCCTGGCCATATCCGGATACATCACCTGGAGTTCGATCCAGGCCCGCGCCAGCCTCGACAACCTGGTCGTGGTCGCGCCGGTCGCCGGCCTGATCGCGCTGATCGCCGTGGTGATCATCGTCGCCACGCTGCTGAAACCTGCCGCCACGCCCGACACCTCCGCGACCGCAGAGGCCGACGCCACGCCGAAGCCTACCCCCCGCGCCAGCGCGATCTGGGGCGACATGCTGCTGTTGGCCGGGTTTGCGGTCTTTTGCTATGCGCTGACCCATGTCGGGTTCGACCTCGCGACCTTCCTTTTCGTCTGGGCCGGCGTGGTGATGAGCGGCGGCAAGAGCTGGTGGATGCCGCCGCTATACGCCGCGATCTTCACCGTGCTGCTGGTCTATGGCTTCGGCTCCCTGTTCCCCTATCCCATGCTGACACTGGTGCTGTGACATGATCGACCAACTCGCATTGTCGCAGGCGCTGGACCTGCTGTTTTCCGGCATCACTCCCTGGCTCTGGGTCATTCCGGGGCTGCTGATCGGGCTTGTCTTCGGCTCCATCCCCGGATTGCAGATATCCATGGCGATGGCGGTATTCCTGCCGATCACCTTTTCCATGGACTTCCTTCAGGCCATGCTGTTCCTGACCGCGATTTTCACCGGCGGCGCCTATGGCGGCGGGGTGACGGCGATCCTGATGAACATCCCCGGCTCCTCCAGCTCCATCGCGACGGCCTTTGACGGCTACCCGATGGCGCGGCAGGGCAAGCATAACGAGGCCCTGGGCCTGGGGCTGGCGGCCTCGGTCGTGGGGGCCTTTGTGGGCTACGTGCTGTTGATGCTGCTGATCCAGCCGCTGGCCGCCTTCGTGCTGAAGATCGGGCCGCTGGAGATGGTGGTTGTCGTCCTCTGGGGGCTGACCCTGATCGCCACGCTGAACGACACTTCGATGGCCAAGGGCCTGCTGGCCGGTACCTTCGGCTTGATGCTCAGCCAACTGGGCATGTCCACCACCGGCGTGATGCGCACCGATGTCGGGATGCCCTATCTGATCGACGGCCTGCCCGTGGTGCCCGCCATGATCGGCATCTTCGCCGCCTCGGAATTGCTGCGCCTGCGCGGCGAAACCTACCTTGTCCGCGACGAGGCGCAGCGCGACATCTCCTTTGGCCGGATCCTGAAAGGCGCCGGAGAGACGTTCCGCTATCCCGGCGTGCTGATCCGCGGCAGCCTGTTGGGCGCGATCATCGGCGCGATCCCCGGCGTCGGCTCCTCCGTCGCCAACCTGGTCTCCTACGGTGAAGCAAAGCGCACCTCGAAGACCCCCGAACGGTTCGGCAAGGGCGCGCCCGAAGGCGTGGTGGCGGCCGAAAGCGCCAATTCCTCCTCAGAAGGCGGATCCATGACCGCGCTGCTGGCCCTGGGCATTCCGGGCGGCGCGGCGACGGCGGTGCTGTTGGCGGCGTTTTCCTTCCACAATATCATCGGCGGCCCCAGCTTCATCCGCAACCAGACGGATATTGTCTATTCCATCATCCTTGGGAACCTGGGTCAGGTGCTGCTGCTGGCGGTGCTGGGGTTGCTCAGCCTGCGGCTGCTGGGGCTGGTGGTGCGGGTGCCGCTGTCCTACCTGGTGCCCTCGGTCCTGGCGATGTGTGCCTGGGGTGGCTACGGCATCACCGGCACCATCGCCGGTCCGCTGACCGTGGCAGGATTCGCCGCCCTGGGCTGGCTGATGCGGCGCAACGACTACCCGGTTGCGGCGACGGTCATCGGCCTGCTGCTGGGTCGCATGATGGAGGGCGAGCTGGTGCGCACCATGCAGATTTCGGGCGGTAACCCGATGCGCTACATGCTGGAGCGGCCCATCGCGCTGACCCTGTTCGTCATCATGCTGCTGGTGTTGGTGGGTGTTCCGCTGCTCAAGGCTTTTGGCCGGCGCGGCGACCGCAGCAATACGGCGGCGTGAGGATGGCGGGCCTTGTTTCGAACCCCGCCGTCCGTGGCCTGCTGACCCTGGCGACCGGCGCCGCCGGCGGGCTGCTGTTCTTTGCGCTGAACCTGCCCCTGCCCTGGGTGCTGGGCGCGATGTTCGCCAATGCGCTGGTGGCCCAGGTCACCCCGTTCGAGCCGCGCCTGCCCGGCGCCTGGCGCGGCTATGCGATGATCGGCATCGGCACCATGCTGGGCACCGGATTCACCCCCGACGTCATCGCCCGCGCGCACAGCTGGATCCCCAGCCTGGTGGCAATGTGCCTGCTGTCGCTGGTGTTCTGTCTGATGGCCTACTGGATCTTTCGCGGTTGGGGCCGGATGGATCGGATGACGGCGCTGTTCTCCGCCATGCCGGGCGGTCTTTCCGTCGTCACCATGCTGGCAGAGGATTACAAGACCGAGGTCAACCGCGTCGTGCTGAGCCACACCGCCCGGTTGGTGGTCCTGCTGATTTCCGCACCGATCCTGATCCAGCTGATGACCGGCATCGACCTGGCGGAGGCGAACCACGCCAGTTTCGCCGAGGCCGAGCCGCTGGACCCGCTGCGCCATGGCGCGATGGCGGTGGTGGCGGTCGCCTGCTGGTGGCTGGGACAGCGGATCCGCTTCCCTTCGGCGCTGCTGTTGTTTCCGCTGTTTGCCTCGGCCGGGTTACACATGACCGGCGTGTTGACAGTGCATGTGCCGCCGCTGTTGTCCGCGGGGGCGCAGATCGTCATCGGGGGGTCGGTGGGCGCGCGCTTCGCCAGCTACACGCTGCGCCAGATCGCCCGTGATGGCGGCATCGCGGCGCTGATCGGGCTGGTTCTGGCCCTTGGCTCACTGGGGGCGGCCTGGGCCGTGGCGCCACTGATCGACGCGTCGGTGGCGCCGCTGTTCCTGGCCTACCTGCCGGGGGGCGCGCCGGAACTGGGCGTCGTCGCCCTGGCGCTGGCGATTGATCCGGCCATGGTCGCGGCGCATCACGTCCTGCGGGTGTTCCTGATCGTGGCCGCCCTGCCCCTGGCCGCCGCCCGCGCCGGCCGCCGGAAGAGCGGCGCGGAATAGGCGCCGCGCCGGGCGGCCCGCAGCGCGCGGCCCAGGGCGACGGCCCCTGCGCCATGCCGGTTCGCGGACCGACCCCGCCCGGACGCCGGACGGGCGCTGACCCTCAGACGATAGCGGCCGAATGCCAGACATTCCGGGTGGTCAGGTAGCTGTCCAGCCCTTCGGTCCCGCCCTCGCGGCCATAGCCGCTGGCCTTCACCCCGCCAAAGGGAGTTTCCGGCAAGGACGCCTCAAGCGTGTTGATGGAGAGATTGCCCACCTCCACCTCCTCGATCATGCGTGCGATGTAATCGGCGCGGTTGGTAAAGGCATATCCCGCCAGCCCGTAGGGCACCGAATTGGCCGCCGCGATGGCCTGATCCAGATTTTCCACCCGGTTCAGCACGGCAATGGGGCCAAACGGCTCCTCCTGCATGATCCGCGCGGTGTCCGGCACATTGGCCAGCACCGTGGGTTCGAAGAAATATCCGCTGTCGCCGCGCCGCCCGCCGCCAGTGCGCAGCTCCGCCCCCTTGGCGACCGCGTCTTCCACCATGGCGCGCAGAACGGGGATGCGGCGATCATTGGCCACCGGCCCCATCTCCACCCCGGCCTCCATGCCGTTGCCGACCACCGTGGCGGCGGCGCGGCGGGTGAAGATATCGGCAAAATCGTCGAACAGGCTGTCATAGACGAAGAACCGCGTGGGCGAGGTACAGACCTGCCCGGCATTGCGCATCTTGCGCACCGCACCGCTGAGCGCGGCCTGTTCCACGTCCGTATCCTCGCAGACGATGACCGGGGCATGGCCGCCCAGTTCCATCAGCACACGAGTATCGCTTTGCGCCGCCAATGCCGTCAGCTGCCGCCCCACCTGCGTGGAGCCGGTCAGCGCCACCAGCCGCACCTGCGGCTGCGGCACCAAAAAGCCCGAGATTTCGGCCGGCGTTCCGAACACGAGGTTCAGCACCCCGGCGGGCAGGCCCGCATCCTCGAAGGCGCGGACGATGTGGATCGCGCCCGCTGGCGTTTCCTCCGCCGCTTTCAGGATCACCGAACAGCCCGAGGCCAGCGCCCCCGCGACCTTGCGCGCTGGTTGGCTCATCGGGAAATTCCACGGGGAGAATGCGGCCACCACGCCGATCGGGTGGTGATGCACCGAAATCTGCGAGCCGGGCGCCGCCGGGATCACCCGGCCATAGGTGCGCATCGCCTCCGCCGCGTCCCATTCAAAGAATTCCGCCCCGCGAATGACCTCCAACCGGGCCTGCGGCAGGGGTTTGCCATGCTCTGCCGTGATCGCATGGGCGATCTCCTCCTGCCGGTCGCGCATGATGGCGGCCGCGCGCAGGATGATGTCGGACCGGATGCGCGGCGCGGTATCGCGCCAGAGCTTCAGCCCGGCCTCCGCCGCGTTCAACGCGTCCTCCAGATCGGTGATCCGCGCATGGGGCAAGCGGCCCAGCTCCGCCTCCGTGGCGGGGTTCAGGACGGGCATGTGATCGGGCGTGTCGCGCCATTCGCCGCCAATGAAGAGCTTGAGTTCGGGATAGGAGATCATTGCGGCCTCACAATTGCATCGCGTTGCCGAAAGTGTCCCGTGGCGGTGGCATTACCACAACTGAATTGAACAAATACCGATATCGGAAACACGAATAGCTGGAACCGTCCCGCCAATCCCCAGCCCAGCCCGCCCCGCGCCGTCAGACCGCGTGCGGCGTAGCCCCGATCTCCGCCGCGACGGCGTGCAGCGCATCGAGAAAGGCCGCGCCCGCCGGCGACAAGCTGTGTCGTCCGCGATAGGACACCCCCACCGGCCCGGCGCCAAAAGGCACCGTCCAGTTCACCGGCGCCAGCAGCCCGCTGCGGATATCCAGCGCGGCGACATAGGCGGGCATCAACCCGATGAAATCATGGGTGCGCAACAAGGTGCGATTGGCCAGATAGGAGACCGATTCAATCGTCTTGGGCGGCGTATACTGCCCCTGCCGCATGAAGAACTGATCGATCTGGCGGCGCAGCGTCGTCTCCAGCGGCGGCAGAATCCAGCCATAGGATTTCAGCGTGTCGAAGCTGACCGCCTTTTCCCCCGCCACCGGATGCCCCGTACCCGCCACGGCGATCACCCGTTCGTCAAAGAACCGTTCCTGCACGATGTTCTTGCGGTGCCTCTGGCTGGGCAGACGGCCGACGACCATGTCGATCTCCCCCGACAATAGGGTCGGCATCAGCACCTCGTTCGTGCCCTCCACGATCTTGATCGCCACGTTGGGCCGCTGGCGCAGCAGCTGCTCCACCGCCATGGGCAGCAACGCCGGAGAGGCGGCCAGCAACGTCCCCACCACGACGCGGCCGCTGTTGCCTTCGTTCAGGTCGTCCAGCTCCTGCGCCGCATTCGACACCTGGGAAAAGATCAGCTTTCCGTGTCGGATCAGCGCCTCCCCGAACACCGTGGGAACGACGCCGCGATTGGTGCGGTCGAACAGCTCCACCTCGAAATCCAGCTCCAGATCCTGGATCATCTTCGTCGCGGCGGGCTGCGAGATGCTGAGCGCACGGGCAGCGTTCTGGATGCTTCCGTATTGGCCCACGGCCACAAGCAGGCGCAGCTGGCGCAGCTTCAGCCGGGTCAGGGCGCGTTCGACGATGCGGGTGTGGCGGCTCATCAAGGGGCCTTTCAGGTGGTGATCGCGCGCAGGCGGCGGTCGATGGCGGCGATCACGCTCATCGCGGCCAGGGCGGAACTGCGCGGGTTGTCCGGCAGGGCGTTGCCCGCGATCCGGAATTCGAAACTGCCAAAGGCGCCGCTGGCCCGGACCTCGTGGATATTGGCGGTGACGCCGGGATCGGCCACCAGCCGGACCTGCGTCGCGTCCAGGCCCGCCCCGGCCAGCGCCACGGCGGCGGCCACGTTGGCATTCTTCGGATAGGCGGTGGCGGCATCGCGGGCGCTGCCCTCGAAATGGGTCTGCGCCGTGGTCAGCGCGCGCAGGTCCAAATTCTCCTCGGCGGGGGAACCGATCCAGCCCTGCGGTGGTTTGCGACCGGTGTAGATCACCTCCTCCAGCCCCCCGACGCGGGCGGCGGACAGGCTGTCCAGCGCGCCGATGGCCCCGCTGGCCAGGTGCAGCTGCGCCCCGCCCCGGGCGGCCGCGTCCTTCAGCCGGGTGGCCAGCGCCGGATCGGCCAGCGCGCCCACCGACACCGTGATCAGGTCGATCCCCCGATCCAGGATCGCGGGCCCATGCTCGGCCAGTGCCGCATGGCCTGCGCAATCCACCATCAGCGCGATGTCCCCCGGCAGTTCGCCGACACTGGTCGCCTGCGCCATCCCCGGCTGCCCCGCATCGCCACCGCTGCGGGTCAGCAGAACATGCGGTCCCCCCCCCCGCGCCTGCAACTGCGCCGCGACGTAGCGCCCGATGGCGCCCTTTCCGATGATCCCGATCTTCATTCCGCTCTCCTGCTGGTGGGTCAGGGTATCGGAAACTCGCAGAGGTTTGGTATAAAAATTTTGGATACCTGATTTCCCTCTCTGCAGTTGGTTTCTGCCCGATCCTGCGGCCTTACTGCGCCAAACCGGCAGCTGACCCGCATCGGGGCGGCCCCCCGTATCGGAGCACAGCCATGAAATACCAGAAATCCGAGGCCAAGGCCCATGCCCGCGAAACCATGCGCGGCATCTGGGCCGCCGCGCTGAACCCCTTTGACGCCGATCTGCGGCTGGACGAGGCCGGGCTGCGTCGCAATATCCGCCACTGGATCGACGACCTGGGCATTCAGGGCCTGTTCATCGCCGGCAAGCAGGGCGAATTCTGGTCCATGTCCCTGGAAGAGCGGAAGCGGAACATGACCCTCGCCGTGGAGGAATGCGGCGACAAGGCCGGGACGATCATGTCGATCTCGGACCAGAACGTCGACACGGTGCTGGATCTGGGCCGCCACGCGCAGGATTGCGGCGCCGACTACGTGGTGGTCCATGCCCCGATGCTGAGCTTCTGCCATGACCGGGACGAGGTTCTATACAATTATTACAAATACCTGTGCGATCGCCTCGATATCGGAATCGCGATGTGGAGCCACCCCGACAGCGGCTACCTGATGGAGCCGGAAACCTGCGCCCGCATCGCGGAACTGCCCAACATCATGGCGATCAAGTATTCGGTCCCGCGGGAGATGTATGCCCGGCTGACCCGGATGGTGGGCGACAGGATCCTTGTCTCCACATCGGCGGAAGACGAGTGGCTGGACAATATCGTGGAGCTGGGTTGGCAGCTCTATCTCTGCTCCTCCCCGCCCTACCAGTTGCAGACGAAAAACGATCAGCGGATGCGGGAATACACCGATCTGGCCTTTGCCGGGAAGTTCGAGGCCGCGCGCCGCGTGCGCGACAGCCTGGACCCGGTGCGCCACGCAATCCGCAGCACCAAGCCGGGGGGCAAGCCCACCGCGCACGGCAAGTACTGGCAGGAGCTTCTGGGCCAGGTCGGGGGCCGCGTCCGTCACCCGATGCTGGACCTGACCGAGGCGGAGAAAGCCGCCACCAGCGCCGCATTCGAGGATTGCGGCCTGCAATTGTGATCCTGCGCCATGTGTGATGCCCCGCCATGACGGGGGAGGGACTGGCCGTCCTGGCAGCGCTGGCCTACGGGCTGGCCGGGGTTCTGATCACCCGATCCAGAGGGATGGCGCGCGGCGATAACGGCGTCTTTCTGTCGGTGGCCATGACCGCGCTGATCGCCTGCGGCTTGTGGTCCGTCGCAGGGCCATTGCCTCTGGCGGCGCTGCTGCGGCCCGGCGGGTTGACGGGGCTGGCGATCTTTGCGCTGGCGGGCCTGTGCGCCAACGTGGTCGGTCGGCAGACGATGTTCCGCGCCACCGAAGGGATCGGCGCCGTCCCGACCGGACTGCTGCGGCGGTTGACGCCGGTTCTGGCCCTGCCGCTGGCCGCCCTGTTCCTTCACCAATTGCCCAACCCCGCCACTTTGCTGGGCGGGGCGCTTGTGCTGGGCGGGGTGCTGGCCTATATGCGGCGGCCCGCGCAATCCGGGGCGCGCATGTCACGTTCGGGGCTGGCGATGGGGCTGCTGTCACCGCTGGCCTATGCCGTCGCCTATACCCTGCGCAGCCTGGGGTTGGACCATGTGGCGGATGCCGCGCTTGGCACCTTTGTCGGGGCGATGGCGGGCGGCCTGTGGATGCTGGGCGCGGCGATCCTGCGCCGGGGGGCGGGACCGGGCTGGCGCGACCTGACCCGCGATGTCGGACCGCGCCACCTGCAAACGGCCCTGGCACTCAGCGTCGGGCAGATCCTGCAATTCCAGGCCCTGCGCAGTGCATCCGTGCTGTCGGTCGCGGTTCTGGGCACACTGGAGGTCCTGTTCTCCGCCCTGATCATCGTGCTGTTCACCCGCGACGAGGCGATCGCCCTGCCCCGGCTTCTGGCCGTGTCGGTCCTGGCGATGATCGGCACCGCGCTGCTGATGCTCTGAACCGCTCCGATATCAGGAATACTGATATCCACTTTCCCAGAAATAGGTACTTGATCGTTTGGCAATCTCCTACCGTCACTCGAAACAGTCCCGCAATGCGGACGCGCCGATTCAGGGGATCGAACCATGACCAGTCATCCGACGCTCAAACCGTTCAATTTCAAGAAATGGGTGGAGGACCACGCCGACAAGCTGCGCCCCCCCGTCGGCAACCAGTTGCTGCACAAGGAAGGCGACATGATCGTCATGGTCGTGGGCGGGCCGAACACCCGCGTCGATTTCCACGACGACCCGGTGGAGGAATGGTTCTTCCAACAAAAGGGCGACATGATGCTGAAGATCGCCGATGGCGGGAAAATCTACGATGTCCCCGTCCGCGAAGGTGAGGTCTTCATGCTGCCGCCTCACGTCCGCCACGCGCCGCAGCGCCCGCAGGAAGGATCCGTTGGCATCGTGGTGGAAGCCCCGCGCCAGCCCGGCATGAAGGAAGGCTTTGAATGGTTCTGTTTCAACTGCTCGGCGCTGGTGCACCGCGCCGAAGTCACGCTGGACGGGCCGGAGGGGATCGTTACCGCCCTGCCCAAAATTTACGACGCCTTCCATAACAGCACCGAAGCCCGGACCTGCCCGAATTGTGGTGAATTGCACCCCGGCAAGGGCAAACCGCCGGCGGAGTGGGTGCAACTTTGACGCCGAACAGAAAAAACTGTCAGATAACAGAACAGGGAACCTTCTCATGAACACCATCGCACGTACTCTTGCCGGGGCCACGCTGGTCCTGTCGGCTGCCCTGCCCGCCGCGGCCAAGGATTTCCGCCTGGGCCTTATCACCCCGCCGCCGCATATCTGGACCCAGGCCGCCGAAGCCTTCGGCGCCGACCTGGCCCTGGCCAGCGACGGCGCGCACAGCGTCGCCGTCTTCCCCGCGCGGCAGCTGGGCAACGAAGCCGAGATGTTGCAACAATTGCAGACCGGCGCGCTGGACATGGCGTTCATGACGGTCGCCGAAGTGTCGAACCGCGCGCCCGATTTCGGTGCCTTCTACGCGCCCTACCTGGCCCAGGACATCGCCCATGCCGGGCGCATCCTGCGCAGCGACACGGCCACGGACCTGCTGGCGCAGCTGCCGGCCACCGTGGGTGTCGTCGGCACCGGCTACGGCATGGCGGGCCTGCGCCAGATCGTCAGCCGGGGGGAGGTCAGTTCCGCCGCCGACCTGGCGGGCGTGAAACTGCGGATCACCCCGTTCGAGCCGCTGCTGGACTTCTACAACGCCATCGGCGCTGCCCCGACGCCGATGCCCCTGCCCTCGGTCTACGACGCGCTGGCCAATGGCCAGGTGGATGCCATCGACATGGACGCCGAACTGATCTGGGCGCTGAAATACTACGAACATGCCGACACGATCGTGCAATCCGACCACATGATGTTCCCCATGGTCGGCCTTGTCTCCGCCCGCGTCTGGGCCGGTCTGTCGGAGGAAGATCGCACCATGATCGGTGACCTGATGGCACAACATGTCGACGGCACGATCGACAGCTACATCGCCAAGGAAGGCCCCTGGCTGGAACAGATCGAGGCAACGGGCCGCACCTATATCAAAGTGGACGACACGTTCTTCAGCGATGCGGTCGCCAGCTGGAACGAAACATGGTCGGCCAAGACCGATGTCCTGGACGACATGCGCCAGGTCGCGGCCGACACGGCCGAGTGATCCGCCGCCCCCGTGACTGCACCTGACCACCACGCGATGCGCGCTTTCTTCGAAGGACATGTTCAATGATCGGACGTTTCTCGTCGTTCTGGGCGCGCATCGAACTCGGGGCCGCCGCCCTTCTGGGGGTGGCGATCTCGGCCCTGATCCTGCTGAACGTCGTCACCCGCAGCATGGGCGCGGCGCTGTACTGGGTGGATGAACTGGCGATCTACGCCATGGCCTGGATGACCTTCCTCGGCGCCTCTGCCGCGCTGCATTTCGGCCAGACCGTCGCCGTGACCATCCTCACCGACAAGCTGCCCGCCCCGGTTCAGACCCTTGTCGCCCGGCTGGTGGATGCCATCGTCCTTGCCTTCGCGGTGATGATGCTGTGGTTCTGCTGGCGCTGGTTCATGCCGCTGGAGCTGCTGCGCCACGGGCTGGACACCCAGGCCTTTCAGGGCGCCACCTTCAACTTCGTCTATGCCGAACCCACCACCACGCTGGGCATTCCCAAGGCCTGGGTCTGGTCCATCATGTGGATCTTTGCCCTGGGTGCCACGCTGCACAGCCTGGCCAACCTGCTGGGACAAGGCCGCGCCCAAGCGTCCGCCAAGGAGAGCCCGGCCCGATGACGCCCCTGATCTTTGTCCTGCAACTGCTGATCGCGGTGCCCGTCGCCCTTGTGCTCGCGCTCAGCGCGATCTTCTATATCTGGGACAGCGGCAATACCGTGCTTTACGACAGCTTCGCGCAGAAGATGTTCGCGGGGCTGGAAAACTACGGCCTGCTGGCGATTCCGCTGTTCATGCTGACCGGGGAGCTGATGAACGAGGGCGGCATGACCCGCCGCCTGATCAACGCCGCGCGCGTCTTTGTCGGCGGGTTTCGTGGCGGGCTGGCCTATATCAACCTGCTGGCGAACATGTTCATGGCTGCGATCATCGGGTCCGCCACAGCGCAGATCGCCGTGATGGCCCGCGCCATGACCCCCGAGATGGAAAAGGAAGGCTACGATCCCGGCTTTGCCGCCGCGACCACGGCGGCGGGCGGGCTGCTGGCGCCGGTGATCCCGCCGTCGATGATGTTCGTGATTTTCGGTGTGCTGGCGCAGATCCCCATCGGCGACATGTTCCTGGCCGGCATCCTGCCCGGCCTGCTGCTGGCCGCGGCCTTCGGCGCGGTGATCTTTGCCGTCGGCGCCGTCACCGGCTTCCCCAAGGGCGAATGGCTGAGCCGCAAGGACGCGCTGAGCGCGCTGCTCTATTGCCTGCCCGCCGCGCTGATCCCGGCGGCGATCATCGGGGGCATCCTGCTGGGCATCGCCACGCCGACCGAAAGCGCGGCCATCGCGTCGCTGTTCGCCTTCCTGATCGGCTGGCGGATCTACGGAGAGCTGAACCCCGCCGATCTCTTCACCATGTTCCGGCGCACGGCGGTCAATTCCTCCATGATCGTGTTCATGATCGCCGCCGCCAATGTCTTTGGCTGGGTCGTCATCTACGAGGAATTGCCGCAGAAACTGGCCGGGATGATCACCACGATCACCAGCGATCCGTTCCTGTTCCTGCTGATCGTCAACGTGATCCTGCTGTTTGTGGGCATGTTGATCGACGGCATCGCCGCCATCATCCTGATCGCCCCGATCCTGCTGCCGATCGCGACCAACAATTACGACATCAGCCCCTATCAATTCGGAGTGGTGATGTCGCTGAACCTGGTGCTTGGCCTGCTGACCCCGCCTGTGGGTGTGGGCCTCTACATCACCTCGTCGATGAGCGGCGTTTCCTCCGGGCGGATCCTGAAATCGCTATGGCCCTTCCTGCTGGCCGTGGCGGTGATCCTGGTGCTGCTCAGCCGGTTCCCCTGGCTCTCCACGGCGCTGATCTAGGCGCCGGACCCGCCCCGCACCCGCACCGCCCGGCATCCGCCCAACGCCGTGGATCGCCCCGGCGCGGGACCATCCGGCCACAGATTCCACATGCCGCGCTGGTCCGTGACACCGACGGCGCCCGATGCCTGGCCGATCTTCTGATCGAGGCCGAGGCCACCCTGCCGGAGACCCTCAAGGGGGTCATGGACGGTGTGAACCTTGTCGTCTCCGCGTTGGGGATCACCCGGCAGAAAGATGGGTTAGGCTACCGGGAGGTTGATTTCGGCGCCGACATGAACCTGCTTCGGGAGGCCGAAACGGCGGGCGTCGGCCGCGTCACGGCGGGGATCGGCGCGCTCTGCGGCATGGCCGGGCTGGTCACCATTCCGCCGCCGCTGGGAGAACTCTCCGGCGCCGCTTTCGGCCCGGGTGCCATCGTCAGGTTCGCCACGGTCGGGCCGGTGCTTCTGCGCGGTGAGCAAATCGCCGTCGCAAAGGTGAAACCGGCATGACCTGCGCCTCCCCGCGCCCGGCGATACAAAGGGTCCCCCTTCCGGCCCTCGGCGCCCCGCGCCGCATCCCCCGCGTGGCGCAAGGCCTTCGGCCTTTCCGAATCTCGCAGCCCGCATGGGGCCACGGGGCCCGGCCCGCGAAAGGGACGCGAGATGCGGAACACCCGCCTGCGGCCCTCAGCTGGGCAGGTATTGCGCGCTCCAGCTTTCGCTGAGCTGGCCGGATTTCAGCATCCTGTCGATGGCCGCATCGGAATATCCCAGATCGCCAAGGATCGCGCGCGTCGAGGTGCCGAACTTCTCCGTCGGGGACAGGGTGTAGACCTTTGCCCGCGTGGGGCGCACGGCATAGGGATCCAACTGGATGACTTCGTGGCCGCTGGGGTGGTCGCTGTAGAGCGAGAAGGAATAACTTCCCCGTTCGGTGCCGGGCGTGCCATCGGGCATACGCAGGTTCTCCGAACGCAGCGCGTCGATGTTGTTGCACATCGCACAGCCGATATCCGCGGCGCGCAGCCGGGCGATCCACTCGGTCGCCGGGTGCATCTGGAAGGCGCCGGCAAGGAAGGCCGCGCGGTCTTCTTCGGGCAGGTCAGGCAGATCCGACAGATCCTCCACCGCGCGGAACCGGGGCAGATCGGTCTCGTAGGCGCAGAGCAGGATGTAGACCCCCGAGGCGGTGCTGTAGAACCGGCTGAGCGGATCGTAGCCGTTGACCTCCGGCCCCGAGGGTTCGTCAAACAGCCCCCGTCCCCGGAAATCATAGGCAAACGGCACCTGAAGCAGACCGCTGTTGGAGCTGAGCGAAGTCCGCCCGCGCCCGATCCGTCCGAAACGGTATTTCTGGTAAAGCGCCGTCGCCACGGCAAGCGCGCCGCCAAACCCGCACATGACGTCGATGGTCCCGACATGGGCGTGTTCCTCCGGCCGGTCCATCGCGCCGCCGAACCGCAGCATGATGCCGGTTGTCGCCTGCACCAGATCGTCGTAGCCGATATAGTCGGTCCGGGCGCCGCGCCGCACCCCGCTGAAACAATCCAGCTTGCAGAAGATCACTTCGGGGTTCAGCTTGCGCAGGCTCTCCGCGTCCAGCCCCATCCGCTTGATCTGGCTGTCGGGCGCGTTCCAGAAGATCACGTCGACGGATTTCACGAGATCCTCGAAAACCTTGCGCCCGTGTTCGGAAGTCACATCCGCCAGGATCGACCGCTTTCCGCGCCCCTGGCTGAGACCGTAGATCACCGTGTTCCAACTGTCATACAACGGCTGCGTCGGGTCGATCTTGATCACCTCGGCGCCGAAACGTGCCAGGTAGCTGGCGGCATGAGGCCCGGCGATGACATTGCACATGTCCAGCACCCGCACGCCCGACAGCCAGCCCTCCTGCCCCTCCCCCTGCCGCGGCTCGGGAATATCGGTGCGGTGCTGGCGCAGGGCTTTCAGCGCAGCGTCGACATCGACCCAGCGGCGGGGTTCGGGGGCCAGGGCTTCCTCTCCGCTTTCCTCCATCCACACCACCGGGCCGGGCTGGATCATCTCGCCATATTCCGGGTCCCATACATCAAGCATCAGCCCCGAGGTCTCGGCATATTCGTCGTTGATCCACTCCTGCAACCAGCGCTGCGGCGCGCCCGGAATGCCGGCCCGACCGAACATGCGTTTCCATTCATGCGATGTGCGGGTCATGAAAACCTCTTTCATGCGCGCGGCGATCTTGTCGGCCCAGAATTTCGGCATGGGGTAGACCCCCAGCGAAGTATCCGACGCCCATTCCGCCTGCGGTCTGTAGGTGTCCTCCTCCTCCTGAAGGCCGTCCTCTATCATCTCGTCATAGAGGCCCAGAACCTCCAGACAGCGGCGCGCGTGGTTCTTGTGGCTGGGGCAGACGACGTAGAACATGCGCCCGTCCTTGCACATGTAGCTGCGGAAGAACGGGTCCAGCAGCTCCTGAAGATCCTCGTAGGGCAGGTTCATCGGCAGGCCCTCGACCCGGCGCCGCTCGATCTCCTGTTCACGTTGGGTCAGGTATCGGTCGGGCATGTCCGACACCTTGATGGAATTGTAGCACAGCCCCTCCATCACCGCCGCCGCCAGTGGCACCTCGATCTGGTCGCCCAACCCCGTCACCTGCCGCGATTGCAGCGCCAGCACCGTGGCCGAGGCCGCAATCTGCGCCGCATAGGCCGAGGACAGGGGCAGCGGCGAAAACGACGGGTTCAGCCCCATCAGCACCCGGTTCAGACCCATGTCGGTGAACACGCCCGAACTGGCCGCCACCACGCTTTCAAAGGCACGCTGTTCGCGGCGTTCCATGTCGTTCGAGGCAAATCCGGGGATCGAAACGGTGATCAGTTCGGGCCGCTGCCCGCGCATGGCAGCAAAGTCGATCCCCAGCGCGGCCAGTTTGCCGGGGCGGAAATTCTCGACGATGATGTCGGCCTCCGCGCAGAGCGCGCGGGCCTCGGCCAGCCCGTCCGCGGATTTCAGGTCCAGGGTCACGATCAATTTGTTGCGCATCAGCGTCGCATTGGCCGGGCTGTCCCACATCGGTCCGCCCGGCGGGTCGACATGGACGACCGTCGCGCCCAGGTCACCCAGCAGCATCGCCACGGCGGGCCCGGCGATATACTGGCCGAAATCAACCACTTTGACCCCGGTCAGGGGCAGGTTCGAGAACGAATTGCGCATGTAGCCTCCCTATTCGGACGTGGGTATCATTGACCGGCCAGGATCCACCGGGCCGCCTTCTCCGCGATCATCAGCGTCGGGGAATTGGTGTTGCCGCTGGTGATCTCGGGCATGATGCTGGCATCGACGACGCGCAGGCCGCCCACCCCCTTGAGCCGCAGATGCGGGTCCAGCACGGCGGACTTGTCGTCCGCGCGGCCCATTTTCACCGTGCCGACAGGGTGAAAGATCGTGTTGGCGATGTCCCCGGCCAGCTTGGCCAGGTCTTCGTCGCTCTGATACTGGACACCGGGCTTGTATTCCTCGGGCTGATAACCGGCCATCGCGGGCTGCGCCATGATCCGGCGGACCTGTCGCAGGCTGTCGGCGGCGACCTTCCGGTCGTCCTCGGTGGCCAGGTAATTGGGCGATATCTTCGGCGCATCGCGAAAATCGGCGGAGCGGATGCGCACATGGCCCCGGCTGCCGGGGTTCAGGTTGCAGACGCTGACCGTCATGGCAGGGAAGGTGTGCAGCGGCTCGCCGAACGCATCGAGGCTGAGCGGCTGGACGTGATATTCCAGGTTGGCATGGGCCCGCCCCGGATCTGATCGGGTAAAGGCGCCAAGCTGGCTGGGCGCCATGCTCATCGGGCCGGATCTTCTGAGCGCATATTCCGCGCCGATCATCGCCTTGCCGAACAGGGTGCCGGCCAACGCGTTCAGCGTGCGGGTGCCGTTCACCTTGTAGACCGCGCGGATTTGCAGATGATCTTGCAGGTTCTCGCCCACCGGCGCGTCTTGCAGAACCTCGATGCCGTGCTGGCGCAGCAGCGCCGCCGGGCCGATCCCCGAGAGTTGCAGGATCTGCGGAGAGTTGACCGCCCCGGCCGAAAGCACCGTCTCGCGCCGGGCCGTGACGGTGACCCTCCGGCCCTGGCGGTTGACCCGCGCGCCGGAGCAGCGCGGCGCGCCGTCCGGTTCCCGCGCAAAGGTCAGTCTTTCCACCTGCGCCTCGGTCCAGATTGTCAGGTTGCGCCGCGCCTTGACCGGCCGCAGGAAGGCCTTGGCGGTATTCCAGCGCCAGCCCGACCGCTGGTTCACGTCGAAATAGCCGACGCCCGCATTGTCGCCGCTGTTGAAATCGTCGGTCTTCCGGATCCCGGCCTCGACCGCCGCATCGGCAAAGCTGTCCAGCACATCCCAACGCAGCCGCTGCTTTTCCACCCGCCATTCGCCGCCATGGCCATGCATGTCGGAGAAGCGTTCGTTGTCGCCCGTCTTCGGATCGGTACCGCCGTCAAGCTTGTAGTGGTCCTCATGCGCCCTGAAATCCCGCAACGCACCGTCCCAGGACCAGCTCCCGTCACCGGTGAGCGCGGCCCAATTGTCGTAGTCGCGAGCCTGGCCGCGCATGTAGATCATGCCGTTGATCGACGAACATCCGCCCAGCGTCTTGCCGCGCGGATAACGCAGGATGCGCCCGTTCAGGCCCTTGTCGGCCTCCGTGTTGTACATCCAGTCGGTGCGTGGATTGCCGATGCAATAAAGATATCCGACCGGCACGTGGATCCAGGGGTAGCTGTCGACCTTGCCCGCCTCCAGCAGCAGCACCCGGTGGGCCGGATCGGCGCTGAGCCGGTTGGCCAGAAGGCACCCAGCGGAGCCACCGCCGATGACGATGAAATCGAACTCTGTCGCGGTGTCGGTCATCTGTCCTCTCCCGAATGCCGGACGACAGAGGCGCCACAACGCGGCCCGGCACCTGTCCTGGGGGGGGGCGGGTCGACGGCGCCTCCCCGCCCATCAACGTCCTCCGGTGTAGAGCGGTGCGTGGAACAATCCCAATGACATATATCTCTGAGTGATATTATCATCGCTAATATGGAACGCCTCTCCAATCTCAACAGCCTGCTGGCCCTTGTCACCGTCGCCCGGGAGGGCAGCGTTTCGCGCGCGGCGGAGGTGCTGAACCTGACCCAGCCGGCCGTCAGCCACCAGATCCGGCGCCTGAGCGAGGAGACCAACGTCACTTTCTTCAAACGGGCGCCGCACGGGCTGGACCTGACCCCGGACGGGCAGGCGCTGCTGCCCAAGGCGGAAGCCGTCCTGGCCGCGATGGCCGAGTTCCGGCAAAGCGCCAGCCGCCGGATCGGGCAGGTGTCCGGCACCCTGCGGATCGGCACGATCGTGGACCCGGAGTTCATTCGCCTGGGCCGCCTGCTGAGCCACCTGGGCGCCGCACATCCCGGCATTACCACCGAATTGGTGCATGGCATCAGCGGCGAAATCCTGGAAAAGCTGCGTCGCCGCCAGATCGACGCGGGGTTCTATCTGGCAGATCCCGACGCGGTCGCGGGGCTTGCTTCGGAGGAGGCGATGCAGGTCAAGCGGCTGGCCAGTTTCACCTATCGCATCATCGCGCCCGTCGGCTGGGAGGCGCAGGTCGCCCATGCCGACTGGCCGCAACTGGCCGCGCTGCCGTGGATCGGCACGACCGCGATCTCTGTCCACAACCGGCTGCTCAGCCGGATCTTCGCGACCCATGGCTGCACCCAGAACACCGTCGCCCTGGTGGATCACGAGGCCTCCATGCTGGAGATGGTCCGCGCCGGCGTCGGGCTGTGCCTGTGTCGCGAAACCATCGCCCTGGACCAGCAGCATTCCCTTGGCCTCAGCCTGTGCGAAACCCAAAGCCTGCCGGCCTGCCTGCTGATGCTCGCCCCGGAAGCGCGCCGGGAAGAGCCGACCGTCGCCGCCCTTTTCGATCAACTGGCCGTCGTCTGGGGATGAAACGGAGCGGCGGGCACGATGGGCGGCCCTTCCCGCCGCGGGCCGACCCGCACGCCCGACAGGCTGCGAAAAGCAACGCGAAGACCGTTACTTACCCCCCGCCCCTGCGATCACCAATGGCTGGCCCGGCCCGCGCCGGCCAACGGACCGCCGACCCCATTGCCCAATCTGCCGGCAGCTCTCGCGCCATTGAAAAGCGCAACGCCGCAATTGAGCACATCAACTTGCCAGACTGATGTATCAGTTGTAGCGTTTCTGAACCGATCAAGCGGAACTGCCTGCCGGACAGTCAGGATTGCGGGCCAAACGGCCGCTCTGGGGTCGGCCCATGCCGTGCCGTTCGCGGCCATATAGGAGAATCGCCCATGTTTCTGACCACCCGACGCACCTTCCTGGCGGCCGCCGCGACGGCCGCCCTGACGACCGGCCTGCCCATGCAGGCCTGGGGCCAGGACATGCCGGAGATCGAGTTCCTGTATTCTCCCTTTGCCGACTACGCGCCCTTCTTCGTCGCGAAGGACCTGGGATTCTTCGATGAGTTCGGCGCCGACGTGACGCTGTCGCCCAAGGGCAACACGGCCGAGACGATCCAGATGCTGGCCTCCGGCAATATCGAGGCCGGCGCCGCAACCTGGGGTGCCAGCCTGTTCAACGCGCTGGACCGGGGCGCGACCGTGTCGATCATCGCGACGCTGGCACGAATGCCCGATACTGTGCCCTCCCCCTCGCCGTTCATGGTCTCGCAACAGGCCTGGGACGCGGGCATCCAGTCGGTCGAAGACCTGAAGGGCAAGCGCGTCGGCATCCCCGGCCCGGGCGGCTTTGGCATGTATTCCGTGGCCAAGGCTCTGGAAAAAGGCGGGCTGAGCGTGGCCGACGTCGAAGCCGTCTTCCTGCCGCCCCCCGCCACCGCCGCGGCCTTTGCCAATGGCGCGCTGGAAGCGGGGTGGAGCATCGAACCCTTCGCCCACCAGCTGGAAGCGCAGGGCCTGGGCCGTCGCCTCGTGGATGATCACACCTTCGGCACCGAACTGGGCTTCATCGCGTTCAACCAGGATTTCGTGCGCGACCACGAGGATGCCGTGGTGCGGTTCATGGCCGGCTACCTGAAGGGCGCGCGGCTGCTGGACAATGGCGGCTGGGAAGACGATTCCATCGTGGAAATCGTGGCCAAATACACCGGCACAGACCCCGAGACGCTGCGCGGCATCCCCTATACCATCCGCTCCGAAGACGGCGCGATCGACATGACCTCCGTTCGCGCGCAGGAAGAATTCTTCCGCCAGGCGGGCGATCTGGCCTACGAAGGCCAGGCTGATATCGACGGTGTCTACCGCGTCGACCTGCTGGAACAGGCGAACACCCTGCTGGCGGACAACCCCTGATGGCCCCGGCGCTGAACCTGGTACAGACTGCCCCGCCGCCCGATGCGGCGGGGCCCACCATCGAGACCCACAACCTGACCAAGGCGTTCTACGACAGCGAAAGCGACCGGGTGACGCTGGCCGTGTCGGATTTCAGTTTCAGCGTGGCGCGGGGCGAATTCGTCTGCATCGTCGGCCCCAGCGGCTGCGGCAAGACGACGGTCCTGCGCATTCTGGCCGGGCTGGACACGGCGCTGAGCGGCGATGTCACCCTGAACGCCGGCACCGAACCCGCGATGGTGTTTCAGGAGGCGTCGGTTCTGCCCTGGCTGACCGTGGCGCAGAACATCGCCCTGCCGCTGAGCCTGGCAGGGGAGCCGCGCGCGCGGCAGAAGGCCCGCGTGGCCGAGTTGCTGGAGCTGACGGGGCTGGTGGATTTCGCCGATGCGCGGCCGCACCAGCTGTCGGGCGGCATGAAACAGCGCGTTTCCGTCGCGCGGGCATTGGTCGACGACCGCGAGATCCTGCTGATGGACGAACCCTTCGGCGCGCTGGACGAACAGACCCGGCTGGTCCTGCAACAAGAGCTGCTGCGGATCTGGGAGGCGACGCGCAAGACCGTCGTCTTCATCACTCACAGCGTGGACGAGGCCCTGACCCTGGCGGACCGCGTGCTGGTCATGTCGCCGCGCCCCGGACGACTGGTCGCGGATCTCGACATTCCGTTCGACCGGCCCCGCGACGTGGTGGAAATGCGCCGCGACAAACGGTTCTGGGATCTGACCTACGAGGTCTGGAACCTTCTTGCCACACCGTCGGAGGCCTGAATGACCGCTGCTCCCCGCCCCCTGCACCGCGCCCTGTCGGACAGCGAAATGCAGAAGCTGAAGGCGCCCGCCCACCGGGACCGTCTGTTTCGCATGGCGTCCTATTTCTCCCCCCTGCTGCTGTTGCTGCTGTGGGAAATCTCCAGCCGCGCCAGCCTGATCGACCCGCGTTTCTTTCCCGCGCCCAGCGCGATCGCGGGCACCGCCTGGAAGATGATCGTCAGCCTGGAGCTGTTCACCCATATCGGTGCCACCCTGCGCCGGGTCGGCGTGGGCTATGCCCTGGGCGCCGTGCCCGGTGTGGTGCTGGGCCTTCTGCTGGGCCTGTCGCAGCCGGTGCGGCGGGTGCTGGGGCCGATCTTCTCCGCTCTGTATCCGGTGCCCAAGATCGCGATCATGCCGTTGATCCTGCTCATTTTCGGGGTGGGCGACGCGTCGAAATTCGTGCTGATCGCCATCGGCGTCTTCTTCCTGATGTTCTACAACACCATGGGCGGCGTGATGCAGGCCCCGCGCATCTACATGGACGTGGCGCGCAACGCGGGCGCCAGCCGGGCGCAGACCTTCTGGCGCTTTGCCTTTCCGGCGGCGCTGCCCAGCATCTTCACCGGGCTGAAACTGGCGGCCGGGTCGTCCTACATCATCATCGCGGCGGCCGAATTTCTGGGTGCACGCAGCGGTGTTGGCTTCTTCATCTGGGCATCGTGGCAGACCTTTGCCGTGTCGCGGATGTTCGTGGGGATCGTCGTGATCTCGGTCATGGGCTACCTGACCATCCTGCTGATCGAGGCGCTGGAGCGCCGGTTCGTCCCCTGGGCCAAGCAATGACCGCCGCCGGAGAGGACAGGCCCATGGCCGGCATCGCAGGCGCCGAGACCGCGCCGCAAGGGCCCCATGTACCCGTGTCCGAGCGGATCTACGGTGACATGCGCCAGCAGATCATCCGGTGCCACATCGCACCGGGCGACACGCTGGACGCGGCTGCCATCGCGCGCCGCTACCAGGTGTCCAAGACCCCGGTGCGCGATGCGATGCAGAAACTGGCCGCCGACGGCTTCGTCGCCATCCTGCCGCGCAGCGGCTACCGCGTGGCGCCGATCACCTTTCAGGCCGTGCACGAGGTTCTGGACCTGCGCGCCGCCATCGGCCCGCATATCGCCCGCCAGGCCGCCCGCCACGCCACCCCGGCGGAAATCGCCACCCTGCGGGAGATCGTCACCGCCTATGGCGCGCCGATGGATATCGGCGAGATGCAGCAGGTGGCGCGGCGGTTTCACATGACCATCGCGCGGTGCAGCCGCAACCGGCGGCTGATCGTGCTGAACGACACCCTGTTCGACGAGTTGGAGCGCCTGGTCCGCTTTGCCATCGACTTCACCGTCAAGGCCGGAGAGCATTCGGACGAACACACCGCCCTTGTGGATGCGATCGAGGCCGGAGACGGCGACCGCGCCGCCGCGATCGAGGCGGCCCATATCAGCGGCAGCCGCGCCTTCCTGCTGGAGCGTCTGATCACCCTGGGCTACCTGTCGGAACATGAGATCCGTCTGGATCCCCCCGAGGCGGAGGCAAGCCGATGATCGCCGCCAGGGACGCCGTGGACCAGCTGGCCCGCGCGATGGGCGACAGCCCCTCCGCCGCGCTGGCCGCCGCTGCACTGGTGGAGGCCGACGCCCTGGGCCAGCCCCGGTTTGGCATCGACATGCTGGCCGAATGGTCCGGCCCCGCAGGCGCGCTGCCCGAGGGGCTGACCCCGCCGCGCGCGCTGTCCTGGGTGGATTGCACCGGCACCTGCGCGCCGCTGGCCGTCGCCGGGGCGACGCTGGCCACCGCCTGCGCGGCGCGGGACTTCGGCCTGGCGGCGATGTTCCTGCGCGGGGTGCGCGGTTTTGGCCGGCTGGCGCCCTTTGTCCGGCAACTGGCCGATGACGGGCTGGTCGGACTGATGGGCGCCGAAGGCCCCCCCTTTGTCACCCCGCATGGCGGCACCGCGCCCGTGATCGGCACCAATCCCCTGGCGTTGGCCATGGGGGCCGATGCGGACCGCGTGGTGATCGACCTGGGCACCGGCACCACCACAATGGCGGCCCTGCGCGGCGCCCGCGCCGAGGGCCACGCCCTGCCCGCCGATATCGCGCTGGACGACCAGGGCCGACCGACCTGCGACGCCGCAGCGGCGGCCGCCGTGCTGCCACGGGGTGGGCAGGTCGGCTCCCTCCTGGGGTTGATGGTCGAATTGCTGGCCGGGGTCGCCGGGGCCGGGCGGGGCGATCCGGGCGGGCGCGGCGTGTTCGTGCTGGCCGTCACCCCGGACAGGGCCGGAACCGACCCGGAGTGGCAGGCGCGTCTGGCCGGGCTGCGCCAGGACTGGACGCAGGGCGGCGGCCATTGGCCGCGCGGGGGCGGTCTGCCCCCCGACACCCGGCTGGATGCCGATTTCGAACGGCGGCTGGAGGGCTGCCTGGCCCGGCTGGCCCGGCCCGACATGGGCGACTGATCCGCCCGACGCCCTATCCCCCCGTTCTTCGCCCCGCCCGTTCTTCGCCCCCCGCCCGTTCCGCACCTCCACCCGTGCCTGACCCCAAGCACCCCGACACCCCTGACCAGATGGATCCCACATGACAGCCACCGGCCCTGCCACGCCCGATCTGCGCATTACCCCGGCCGACGGGCTGATCGACGACCCGCGCCAAATCGCCCTGACCGGGCTGACCCCCGGCGTGCTGGTCGCCATCTCCGCCCGCACCACCCGCAGCGGTGGCGCGGAATGGGACAGCCAGGCGACGTTCCTGGCCGATGCCGCCGGCACCGTCGACCTGACCCGCGACGCACCGGTGGGCGGCGATTACGCGCAGGTGGCGGCGATGGGGCTGCTGTGGGGCCAGCACCCCAGTGACGGCACCGCGCAGGAGGTCTTTGCCGATGATGTGATGGCCCCGCTGGAAACCCGGCTCACGGCCCGCAGCCAGGACGGCGCCGTGGCAGAGGCCGTGCTGACCCAACGCTTCGCCGCCGAGGGCGTCACCCGGCGTGACATCCGCGAGGACGGGCTCGTCGGCACGCTGTTCACCCCTGCGGGCGCGGGGCCGCACCCGGTGGTCCTGGTCCTGAACGGATCGGGCGGCGGCATCAACGAGGCGCGCGGCGCGCTCTATGCCTCTCATGGCTATCAGGCGCTGGCGCTCGGCTATTTCAAGGCGCCGGGCCTGTCGCCGCATATCACAGAAACGCCGTTGGAATATTTCCACACCGGCCTGTCCTGGATCCGGCGGGAGCTTGCCCCGCGCGACGGCTTCGTCGCCGTCAGCGGCCAGTCGCGCGGCGGAGAGCTGTCGCTGCTGCTGGGGGCCACCTGGCCCGACCTTGTCTCTGCGGTCATCGCCTATGTCCCCGGCGCAGTGGTGCATGGCGCGCAGGGCGCGGGCGATCCGGCGCGCGGTGGCTGGCAGGGCGATACCTGGCTGCTGGACGGCGCCCCCCTGCCGCATCTGTGGAAGAACAACAGTGCCGTCGACTGGCACCCCTGGCACGGCGATCCGCCGCCAGACCGGCACCATTCGGTGTTCTTCGAGGGGCTGAAAGACCGCGCCCTGTTCGAGGCCGCCCGCATCCGGGTAGAACGAATCGCCGGCCCGGTCCTGTTGATCTCCGGCCGGGACGACCGCGCCTGGCCCTCCAGCCTCTATTCCAAGATGGTCGTGGCGACCCTGGCAGCGGAGGGGCATCCCCACCTTGTCCGGCACCTGGATTTCGACGACGCCGGCCATTCCATCAACCTGCCCTACGTGCCGACCACCCAGCTGACCCGCGAACACCCGGTCTCCAAGGTGCCGTTCACCAGCGGCGGCACACCCGCGGGCAATGCCGGTGCCGACGACGGATCGTGGCGCGGCGTTCTCGATTTCCTGGGGGCGGTCACGGGCCGCTGAGCGTACCCCAACCCATTCGAAAGGAAAGTGTCATGACCACGACCGAACATCTTGCGGGCCAATGGCGCGAATGGCGCCACGCCCATGTCTCCACCATGTTCCGGCCCTATGGCTGGACCGCGCTGGTGGCGCAATACTGGCTGGAAGAAACCGACCGCGATGTCACCTTTGACCTGCTGCCCGGCACCTGGTCGATCGCGGAGGGGCGCATCATCCATACCCCGCCCGCGACCGGACCGGGCCTGTCGGTGAACGGCGTGCATCCCGACGGCCCGGTGGAGATCGTGCCGGGGCGCAACCAGACCTATGGGCACGGCGCCTCTGTCCCGGTCTACTACGGCACCCTGGAGGTGGAGACCCTGCTGCGGACCACGCAGGACGGGCAGAACCTCTATGGTGTGCGGGTGCGCGACCCGCGCGAGGCGACGCGGGCGGAGGACGCAGGCGTCACCGCCTTCGACTACGATCCGGCCTGGCGGCTGCCCGGCGTCTTCACCCCCTCCGGCCGGGTGGAGCATGACGCCGAAACGGTGGAACCCGGCGTGCGCGAGGCCACGCCGCGCATCGGCACTTTCCGGTTCGAGCTGAACGGCACCTCCCATGAGCTGATCCTGATCGGCAAGGATACCGCCACCGGCGTGCAGCCCGTGGCCCATGTCCGCGACCGCACCAGCGGCCCCGTCACCTACGGCGCCGGCCGGGTGGTAGAGCTGCATTTCACCGACGAAACCTGCCAGACCATCGACTGGATAGATTTCAACTACGCGGTGGCCCTGCCCTGCGCCTTTACCAATTTCGTGACCTGTCCGCTGGTCCCGCCGGAGAACCACCTGGATATTGAGATCCTGGCCGGGGAAAAACGCCCCGCCCAGACCGTTGCGCGCACCAAGACCTATCAACCGCGCGCGCAGGCCTGAACGCCCGCACGTTCAGGCCCGGCCCACGGGGCTCTCCCGTTCCGTGGGCCATCCCCTTCCGGGAGACGCCGCAGCTGCGCCCTTTGGTCGCCGCAACACCCCCCTCCCTGCCACGGTCTTGAAACTCTGGCGGTGCAGGACCATCATCAAGGGCAGGCAAGGACGACCTTGCCCGGCCAGACGGTCAGCACGCGGGACGGCCCGAAGCAAAAAGGGAGCCCTGCCATGCGCGGCACCGCGGATCGTATTCGCCAGGCCATCAGTTTCGAGATCATCGGCCTTCTCATCGTCACCCCCCTGTTCGCCTGGCTCTTCAACCACCCGTTGGGCGACATGGGGATGCTGGCCCTTCTGGGCGCCACGGCGGCGACGGGATGGAACTACGTCTTCAACCTGCTGTTCGACCACGCCCTGAACCGGCTGCGCGGGGACACGCGCAAGACCCTGGCCCTGCGCATCCTGCATGCCGCGCTGTTCGAGGCGACGTTGCTGGTGCTGCTGCTGCCGATTTTCGCCTGGTGGCTGAACGTATCGCTGATCACCGCGCTGATGATGGAGCTGACCTTTGCCGCGTTCTACATGGTCTATGCCTTTGTGTTCACCTGGGGCTATGACACGCTGTTCCCGCCCCGACGTGGCCAAGCCCCGGCCTGATCCCGATCCGATCCCGACAAGAGCCGGGCGAGGGACGAACAACGGCCGGGTGCCGGGCGGCCCCGTCGTCGCGGCACGGCCTGCGACCTGCGGACAGGCTGCCCCTGTGGGCAGCCAGCCGGCTCCGGGCGCAGCAACGGCAGGAGAACCCTGCGATCGGGATCAACGTCGCCCGCCAACCCATTGATGACAATGTCCCTGCCCCGACCGCCCGGCCTCGCCGCCCAGCCATCCACCGGCGGCGGCCAGAGGGGATCGCATCACACCATCATCCGGCGCGGGTCGGCGATCAGGCGGGCCAGGCAAGCGACAAACCGGGCGGCCTCCGCCCCGTTCAGGACACGGTGATCATAGGACAGATCCAGCGGCACCATCGACACCGGGCGCGGAACCTCCCCCTCCCATAGGGTCACGGTTTCGGGCCGTGACAGGCCCAGGATGGCCAGTTCGGGCGGGTTCACGATGGGGGTGAAACCCACCCCTCCGATCCCGCCCAGATTGGTGATGGTCAGGGAGGCGCCGCCCATTTCATCGGCCCGGATCTTGCGCGCCTGGGCGCGGGCGGCCATGTCCGAAATCTCGGACGCGATCTGCCACAGCCCCTTGGTATCGGCGTCGCGAATGACCGGCACCATCAGCCCATGCGCGGTGTCCACGGCAATGCCGATATGGACATAATCCCTCAGTATCAGTGTCTTGCCATCAGGCGACAGCGCGGCGTTGAACCGGGGAAACTCTCGAAGCGCCCGTGACACCGCCCGCAGGTGAAAGGCCAGGGCCGTCAGCTTCACCCCGCGCGCCCGCGCTTCCGGCTTCAACCGCTGGCGAAACGCCTCCAGCGCGGTGACATCGGCGCGGTCGTGGTGGGTGACCTGCGGAATCCTGGCATTGGCCGCCGACAGGTTGGCACTGGCCGCCTGGGCAAACCGGCTGAGCGGCTCTTCCCGCACCGGTCCGTAGGCGGCGTGATCGACCTGCCAATAGGCCGTGCCCTCCGCCTGGTCGGCGGCCACGGCCGCGGCGGGCGCGGGAGCGCGGTCCAGATCCTCGCGCGCGATGGTGGTCCGGCCCAACTGCTGCGCCAGACGGGCCAGGTCGATGCCCTTGTTCAGGGCCAGCGCCCGGACCGAAGGGGCGGCGATCACGTCATCCATACCGCTCACCATTGCGCCGAAATATACTGGGTTTCCATGAATTCCAGCATCCCCTCATGCCCCCCCTCGCGGCCCAGTCCGGATTGTTTCACGCCGCCGAAAGGCGCCGCCGGGTCGGAGACAAGACCCCGGTTCAGCCCCACCATGCCGTAATCCAGCCGCTCGCAAACCTGCAACGCGCGTTTCATGTCGGCTGAGAAGACATAGGCGACCAGCCCGTATTCGGTGTCATTGGCGCGCGCGATCACCTCGTCCTGATCGGTGAAGGTCTGGATCGCGGCGACCGGGCCGAAGATCTCGTCATGGACGCAATCGGAATCCTCCGGCACGTTCGACAGGACAGTTGGCGGGTAGAAAAATCCCGGCCCCTCGGGCTGCGTGCCGCCACATTCCAGACGCGCCCCTCGATCCAGCGCATCGGCGACAAAGGACGCGACCTTGTCGCGCGTGTCGGCATTGACCAGCGGCCCGACATCGACCGACGGGTCGCTGCCATCGCCCAGTTTCAGCGCCGACATCGCCGCACTCAGCCGCGCGGTGTAATCCTGCGCGATGCTGTGATGCACATAGATGCGGTTGGCGGCGGTGCAGGCCTCGCCCAGGTTGCGCATCTTGGCCAGCATGGTGCCCGCGACGGCGGCGTCGATATCGGCATCCTCGAACACGATCAGGGGCGCGTTTCCGCCCAGCTCCATCGCCGGTTTCAGCACCTGATCGGCGGCGGAGTGCAACAGCTTGCGCCCCACCCCCGTCGATCCGGTAAAGCTGACGACGCGCACGCGCGGATCGTGCAGCATGTGATCGACCAGCGCGCCGGTGCGGCGCGAGGGCAGGACGTTCACCAGCCCCGGCGGCACGCCGGCCTCTGCCAGCAGGGGCATCAGCGCCAACATGGTCAGTGGCGTTTCCGAGGCCGGTTTGATGATCACCGCACAGCCCGCCGCCAGCGCCGGGGCGATCTTGCGGGTGCCCATGGCGGCGGGGTAGTTCCACGGCGTCACCAGCACCGCCAGCCCGGCGGGCCGGTGCTGCACCATGATCCGCGCGCCGCTGGCGGGGGCATGGGTCAGCATCCCGTCGGCGCGCACCGCCTCCTCCGCGAACCAGCGGAAGAACTCGGCGGCATAGGCGGCCTCTCCCATGGCGTCGGCGCGGGCCTTGCCGTTTTCCAAGGTGATCAGCCGGGCGAATTCCTCCTGCCGGGCGTTCATCAGCTCCCACGCACGGCGCAGCACCTCGGAGCGCGCGCGGGGCGTGCGGGCGGCCCAATCCGCCATCGCCGCCTGTGCGGCGTCCATCGCCGCATCCGCATGGGCGATATCGGCAGAGGCGACCGACGCCAGCACCGCCTCCGTCGCCGGGTTGATCACGTCAAAGCGGTCTTCGGCCGGCTGCCAGACGCCGTTGATGTAAAGGTCGGTGAACTGCATGTCGGTCTCCCGCGGGGTCAGAGCAGATGACGGAGCGGGTCGCCGATCCGGCCTGCGAAATTGGAAAGAAGGGCCAGCGCGGCCGGGGGCGACAGCTGATCCGCCCCGCATTCGAGGGTAATGGAAAGCGGCGCGCCATCCTCTCCTGCCGTGCCGCCGGTCAGGGTGAGGACGGGCATGTCTTCGGCCCCCATCTGCACCTGCCGCACCGCAGTGCCGCGCAAGTCGCGCAGGCGCAGGGCGGGCGGACCGTCGGTGCGGTTGACCCGGGACAGGATGGCGCCGGCCCGGTAGTGCTGTTCCCGCTCGAAGCGGGTGACGGCGACCACGATGTCCTGTCCCAGGCTGGCCGCCGCGAACCCGGCCAGGATGGCACCGACATCGGTGATCCCGGCCTCCTCCGCCGCCCAGGCGATGAAGGAGCCCAGCCCATCCGGGGCCGCAGCCACCAGGTGACGGGCGGCGGCACTGGCCGCGGTGGCGTCAGACACGGCGGGCAGGCTGCGCAGAACCTCTATATCGCGGGCGTGGTAGGGCTGGGGGTGGCCGGCGGCAACCAGCCGGGACAGGTCCAGCCCCTGTTGCAACGCCAGCCGCCGTGCCTTGGGGGAGGCGAGGATACGGGCCGCCCCTGCCGTGGTGCCGTGGCGCGTCGGCGGGGCCGGGGGCGTCACGTCGCTCTGCCCGGTGGCAGCCGCGCCCTGCCCGGTCTTCCCGCCCGCTCCAGCCGGTCCGCCTGGTCCGGCCTGGCCCGCCTCGGCGCGGGGGGTCTTCGCGGCGGAACCCGGCTTTGCGGACGTCGTCAGGGGCTGGACCGGCGTCGGGGAGGCGTCGGCCAGGCTGCGCTGCACCGGCGCCTCCGGCCGGTCAGCGGATATGATGGCGATCACCGCGCCGACCGGCGCGTCCTCTCCGACCTGCGCCAACAGGGCGGCGACAAAGCCGTCGCGCCCGGCCTCCACCTCCATGGTGGATTTGTCGGTCTCCACCTCGAACAGGATGTCCCGGGCGGCCACCGCATCGCCCGGCGCCTTGTGCCAGGCGACAAGCTGGCCGGTGTCCTGCGCCATGCCGAGGGCGGGCATGATCACCTCCGCGCCCTGCGGCAGATCGTCGGGCGCGTCCCCCGACGCCTGCGTCTGCGCTTCGGGGTCCGCCGGGCTGGCGGTTCCCCGGTCCTGCGCATCCTCGGAAATCCGGGCGATCACCTGGCCCACGGGCACCACGGCGCCGTCACCGGCCTGCACGTCGGCAAGGTAGCCGTCGGCGGGAGCCTCGACCTCCATCGTGGCCTTGTCGGTTTCGACCTCGAACAGCGGATCGCCCCGTTTCACCGCCGCGCCGGGCTGTTTCAGCCAGGCCACGATGGTGCCGCTGTCCTGCGCCATGCCAAGCGCGGGCATGATCACCTCACGCGGCATGGATCATCTCCCCCGACATCAGCTTGCGTGCGGTTTCGGCCACCCCCTCGGCGGTCGGCACCGTCAGGTCCTCCAGCGCGGGGGTGAAGGGCACGGGCACGTCCATCGCCCCCATGCGCAGCACCGGCGCATCCAGGTGATAGAATGCCTTTTCGTTGATACGGGCGGCGATCTCCCCGGTGACGCCGTAGCTTTGATGGCCCTCGTCCACCACGATCACCCGGCTGGTCTTGCGGGCCGAAGCCAGCAACGTCGCCTCGTCCAGCGGCACGATGGTGCGCGGGTCGATGACCTCGGCGCTGATCCCCTCGGCGGCCAGGATATCCGCCGCCGCCGCGCAGACCTGCACCATGGAGGACGTGCCGATCAGGGTGATGTCCGCACCCGCGCGCAGCACATTGGCCTGACCGAAGGGGATCAGGTATTCCTCCTCCGGCACCGGGGCCTTGTCGTTGTACATCAACTTGTCCTCGAAGATGACCACCGGATTGTCGTCGCGGATCGCCGTCTTCATCAGCCCCTTGGCCTCGTAGGCCGAAGACGGCAGCGCCACCTTCAACCCCGGAATATGCGCCACCAGCGCATGCAGCGATTGCGAATGCTGCGCGGCGGACCGGCGGGTGGCGCCCAGATTAGTGCGCACCACCAGCGGCGCCGACATCTTGCCGCCGGACATGTAATGCGTCTTGGCCGCCTGATTGCAGAGCTGATCCATGATCAGGAACAGGAAATCGCCGAACATCAGGTCCACCACAGGGCGCGTCCCGGTCATCGACGCGCCCACTGCCAACCCCATGAAGCCCGGTTCCGCGATCGGCGTGTCGACCACGCGGGCGGTGCCGAATTCCTCCACCAACCCGCTGAGCACCTTGAACGGGGTGCCGGCCTCTGCCACGTCCTCCCCGATGATGAACACCGTCTCGTCGCGGCGCATTTCCTCCGCCAGGGCTTCGTTGACGGCCTGGGACAGGGTGATTTCTCGCATGTTCTTCTCCTCAGGCTGTGTCATTGGCCAGCGCGTGGGCGGTGCCGTCATAGACATGCATGTCGACCTCCGACGCGTCGGGATATGGGGCGGCCAGCGCGTATTCGACGGCCGCTTCAGCGTCCTGGCGGATCTGGCTGTTCATTTCCTCCACCTCCTGTTCCGAAGTAATGCCGTTCTCCACCAGCCATGCCCGGAACCGCGTGATCGGATCGCGGTTTTCCGTCCACTCCCGTTCCTCTTCCTTTGAGCGGTAATATTCGCGGTTGATGTCACCGACATGGTGGCCGTGGTAACGATAGGTCATCAGTTCCATGAAGAACGGCCCCTCCCCCTTGCGGGCGCGTGCGACGAGGGTCTGGGCCAGATCGTTGACCGCCAGAACATCCTGCCCATCCACCTGATGCGCCTCGATCCCGAAGGCACGGGCCCGGTCCAGGATGGACCCGGCGGCGATCTCCTCCGTGCGGGTATATTCGGAATAGCCGTTGTTCTCGCAGGCATAGATGACAGGCAGGGACCACAGCGCGGCCATGTTCATGACCTCGTACATCAGCCCCTGCGCCGTGGCGCCATCGCCGAAAAAACAGACTGCCACGTCGTCCCGGCCCAGCAGTTTCGCGGTAAAGGCCGCCCCGGTCGCGATCCCCATGGAGCCGCCGACAATCGCGTTGGCCCCCAGATTTCCGTTGGACTGATCGGCGATATGCATCGACCCGCCCTTGCCCCGGCAATAGCCCTCTTCCTTGCCCAGCAATTCGCAGAACATCTGCCGGTATTCGGCGCCCTTGGCCACGCAATGGCCATGGCCGCGATGGGTCGAGGTGATCTTGTCCGTCACCTTCAGCGCCTCGCAGATGCCCACGGCGACGGCTTCCTCGCCGCTGTACATATGCGTCAGACCGGGCATCTTGGCCGAGAGATACAGCTGGTTGGCGTTGTCCTCGAACATGCGGATACGCACCATCTGACGGTACATGCGCAGGTAATCTTCGGTATTGGTTTTCGGGCTGGCCATCGTGTCCTCCTGTCACATCGGGTGGCGCGCGCGGCGCCGGGCGCCGGTCAATAGCGGTTGGCGATCGGCAATTCTTCCGCCGGGAACAGGCTGATGACCTCGCAGCCGGTGTCGGTGACCACGACTTCCTCTTCGATCCGGGCGGCGGAATAGCCGTCGGTGGCGGGGCAATAGGTTTCCAGCGCGAAGACCATGCCGGTCCGGATCTCCATCGGGTTTTCCAGCGATACGGCGCGGCTGATGATCGGGCGTTCGTGCAGCGCCAGCCCCAGCCCGTGACCGAATTGCAGGCCAAAGGCCGACAGCTCGTCCGGGAAGCCGAATTCCTCGGCCTTGGGCCACAGCTTTGCCACCTGATCCGTGGTCACGCCGGGCCGGATCGCCTGGATCGAGGCGTCGATCCATTCGCGCGCCTTCACATAGGCATCGACCTGCGGGGGGGTGGATTTCCCGATGTTGAACGTGCGGTAGTAGCAGGTGCGATACCCTTGATAGGATTGCAGGATATCGAAAAACGCCTGATCGCCCGGACGGAACATCCGGTCGGTGAAATTATGCGGATGGGGATTGCACCGTTCGCCCGAGATGGCGTTGATCGCCTCCACATCGTCGGACCCCCATTCATAAAGCAGCTTGTTCGACAGGGCGACGATCTCGTTCTCGCGCACGCCGGGTTTCAGCTCCTCATAGATGCGATGGTAGACGCCATCGACCATGCTGGCGGCCTGGGTCAGCAGCTGGATTTCGTCCCAGTTCTTGATCTCCCGCGCCGACAGCATGATCTGCTGGCCGTCCACCACGTTCAGCCCGGCCTCTTTCAGCGCCTCGAACATGGCGGTTTCGGCGTAATCCACGCCGACCGGCATCCCCTTCATGCCCGCGTCCTCGATCAGACCGGCAATGTCGCGGGCGTATTTCTTCATCAGGCCGAAACTGGGCGGGATGGTGCCGCGCATCCCCACGACACCGGCATGGCAATTGTCGGGGATCAGCCAGTCGGAATATTTGCGATGATGCACGGCGGCGGACCCGAAATCCCAGACATGCGGCGCGTCATCCCCCGTCAGCAGGGCAAAGCGGCACATCTTGTCCCGTTCCCATTCGCCGATCTTGGTCGCGGTGACGTAGCGGATATTGTTCACATCGAACAGCAGCAGCGATCCCGCATGGCTGGCCTTCAACGCCTGATGGGTCCGGCTCAGCCGATAGCGGCGCAGGCGGTCGTGGTCGATGCGGCGTTCGAAATCCACCTGGGTCGGCCCCCAGGCGGGCAAGCGCCCCTCCCATTGCCAATTCGGTTCCAGATCCTGCGGGGTCAGGACATTCGGGGTCAGTGCGCGGGACATGGCGTCTCCTCCGGGTGCAGCGGCACCCGTTGATTTCGTTGCAAAATTTGGACGTTCAGGGCGTTACTGGATGCACCAGCCGCCATCGATGTGGATCATCTGGCCGGTCATGTAATCGCTGTCGTCACTGGCCAGAAACGACGCGGTGCCGACGATATCGTCGGGGTAGGAGACCCGCTTGATCTGAAGCGCGTCGCGCACGATATCGTCATAGGCCTGGCCCTCCCGCTCCTTGAAGCCGATGTCGACCAGGTCCTTGTCCAGCTGTTCCCACAATGGGGTGACGACGACGCCGGGCGCGTAGCCGTTGACGGTGATCTTGTGCTCGGCCAGGCCGATGGCGCCGCAATGGGTCAGCGCCAGGCAGCCGTATTTCGAGGTACAATAGACGGTCACATCCACCAGCGGCTTGCGCGACGCGATGGAGCCGACGTTGATCAACTTGTAAGGGTGATCCTCCATCGGGCCCTGGGCGATCATCTGGCGAGCGGTCTCCTGCATTCCCAACCACATCGCCTTGGTGTTGACGTTCATGATCATGTCCCAGTTGTCTTCATCGATATCCATGAAGAACCGCGGCTTGTTCAGCCCTGCGTTGAAGACCCCGACGTTGATGCTGCCAAAGGCCTCCACCGTGGCGGCGACGGCGGCGGCGTTGCCGGCGCGTTGCGTCACGTCCATGCGCACGGCGATGGCGCGGCCGTTTCCGGCGGCGTTGATCTGCGTGGCCAGCGCCTGTGCCGCGTCGAGGTCCAGATCCCCCAGGCAGACATTCGCGCCCTGGGCGGCAAAATTTTCGGCATTGGCGGCCCCCATGCCGCGCGCGGCACCGGTGATCAGGATGTTCTTGCCTTGCAGGCGGTTGGGGTCCATTTGCGTTCCTCCTCGGGTCAGTATGTGCTTGGATGTCGCAGCACGGCGTCGGCACGGGCCTGCGCCCGGCGCAGCGCCTCGCGCGGGGTCAGGATTCCACGCAGCATGTCGTGGCATTCCTCGCCGCAGATCTGGATGATGTCGCAGATTTCGGGCACCGGCGGGCGCGGCCAGAATTGCAACTCGTCGCGCCAGGACATGGCATCCACCGCCGCGAAGATCGGCGAGGCGCGGCGCACCTCCGGGTCGGAGGCGACGGAATAGCGCGGATTGGTCCGGCTGCCGTTCTGGACATAAAGTTTCTGCGCGCCGGGCGAGGTAAAGACGATCAGCGCCTCCACCGCCGCCGGTACCCGGTCGGGCGGCAGGTTGGCCGGAATGCCCATCGCGTAGCCCCCCACCGGCGCCACCTGCGGCGCGCCGGGCACCGACGGATGCGGCAGGTAGCCGGTCTGCCCATAGGCGGGAGAGGTCTCGTCCAGCTCGAAATATGGCGCCAGCAGGGTGTAGCCATAGGCCATCGCGATATTGCCCGCCGCATAGGGGCGGACCCGTTCGTACCAGGACATCGACAGGATGTCGGGCGGCGAATATTGCAGCAGCTCCATCAGGAATTCCGCCGCCTCCAGCCCCCTGGGCGTGTCGATGGTCGGCCGATAGGCGCCCTGCGCCAGGTGATCGGTCTCGAACCCGCCGGCGATGCGTGGCAGATCCAGCACCGGCTGGCCGAAATCGGCCATGGTCATCAGCACCGTATGGCCCAGCGCCGTGCCCCGCGCCGCGTTCCAGGCCACGCCGTAGCGCCCTCGCTGCGGCGCGTGCAGCGTCTGCGCGGCATGCAGCAGCTGGTCCGTGGTCGCCGGCGGTTCCAGCCCCGTTTCGGCGAACAGATCGCGGCGGTAGAACAGCAGCTCCGGCGTCGTCTGCGCCGGCACACCGTACAGCCGCCCGCCCCAATGCGCCGCTTTCCACCCGGCGGTGTGAAAATCCGCAGGGTCCAGGCGGGCGATGTCCATCGCCTCTTCCAGCGGCATCAGGATGCCGTCGGTGGCGAATTCCCCGATCCACGGCAGATCCAGCGCGATGATGTCATACCGGCTGGTCTTGCGCTCGGCGTTGCGCTTGCCCTCCTCGCGCAGGCGGTCGATGGAAAAGGCGCGCTGATGGATCTGGGTGCCGATGGTCTGCTCGAACTGCCGTTTCAGGTTCTCCATCACCATGAAGGTCGGATCGCCATGCACCAGCACCCGCAGCCCGCCGGAAATCTTCAGCGGTTCGGACAGGACCTTGAGCGGCGGGATGGGCTGGGCGGACATGTAGGAGCCGCCGAAATAGTAATCGCGGCTGTCGTCGGCCCGCGCCTGACCACCGAACTGGGTTTCAGCCAGCCGCGCGACCCGGCCGGACATTTGCGTCCAGTGATCCAGCAGGGTTTCGCTGGGATGCATGGAATAGCTCTTGCCGCTCTTCGTGCGGGGGCGCTGGTCGATCAGCCCGGCTTCCAGCATCTCGTTCAGGCGCCGGGTGGCGGTGGCATAAGGCGCCTGACTGGCTCCGATCAACGACGTCCGGGTGACGGTCCGCGCTTCCAGGTGACCCCGGATCAGGTGCTGAGTCATCCGCAGGTAGGGGTTGGGGGCGAACAGCTCCATCGCGCTTTCGATTTCACCGCCCAGATCCTCGAGAAAGGTCAGGATGCGCAGCAGGTCAGACTTCGCCCGTGGCGAAACCAGGTAACTGTCGGCATGTCCTCTCATCGCGTTCATCGGATAGGTCCGTACCTTGCGGCTGCGGGGCGGGGTGGCGCCTGTGGATTTGTTCACTTTGGATCGATCGGATTCGGGCATTGCGGCCCTCCCTGGCAAAATGTTCAAAATGGCCAGCCGACCGTATCGCGAAAATGTCCGTTCCGGATCGGAAAATATCCATTATGGATATCCTTGATGCATCCCCGATCGTGCCGGATCGGCAGGTTTGCCGCAGTCATCCACGCAGTCATCCAACGCACCGGATGGCTTTCCCCCGCTGGAGGTGCGGGGGAGGCACGTTAAGAATGACCCCAGGGAGGAAACCAACATGACCATTCGCACGATCCTAGCCACATCCACCGCCGCGCTGGCCTTGGCCGGTGCCGCGTCCGCAGAGACGATGACCATCGGCATCACCCAGAACAACGTCGGGGTGGACAGCTACCAGACCACCTACGAGAAGGCCTTTATCGAGGCGGCGGACGCGAACGAGAACGTGGAGGCCGTCGTTCTGGACGCCGGCGGCGACGTGGCGCGCCAGATCGCCCAGATGGAAGACCTGATCCAGCAGGAAGTCGACGCGATCATCATCTGGCCCACCAATGGCGAGGCGGTGATCCCCGCCGTACGCAAGGCCCACAAGGCCGGCATCCCGGTGATCGTCACCAATTCCAACATCGCGGAAGCCGGCTTCGATTTCGTCGCCTCCTTCTCGGGGCCGGACAACATCACGCAGGGCGCCCGCTCCGCCGAGATCATGTGCGACAAGTTCAAGGACATGGGCATCGAAGGCGAGGCCCAGGTGGTCCACATCACCGGCCAGCCCGGCTACACCACCGCGATCGAACGCGCCAAGGGCTTCGACGACCGCTTGCCCGAGGTCTGCCCCGACGTTGGCGTCGTGGAAACCCAGCCCGGCGACTGGAACCGGGAGAAATCGCAGAAGGTGATGGAAGCGTTCCTGGTGAAATATGACGATATCGACGGCGTCTATGCCGGCGATGACAACATGGGCGTCGGTGCCCTGAACGCGGCCAAGGCGGCGGGTCGGGACGGCATCATCTTTGTCGGCGCGACCAATTTCGCCGTGGGATACGAGGCGATGGAACGCGGCGAATACTGGGGATCGATCTACCAGTCGCCTGTCGATGACGCCAAGGCGGCCCTGAAAACGGCCATTGAAACCCTCGAAGGCCAGGAGCTGCCGTTCCTCAATTATTTCGATACCCCGAAGATCACCCAGGACAATATGGGCGATTACACCAAGCCGGTCTTCTGAGATCCGCACAGCACGGACGCGGCTGCGGCTGCGTCCGTGCTTCACAGCCAAGATCGCATTGGGGAGGGGATCCATGGCCCGTGTTTCCGGCCGTTCCTGCATCGTCACCGGCGCAGCCCGTGGCATTGGCCGCGCCATTGCAGAGGCCCTGCTGGACGAGGGGGCGGATGTCTGTTTCGCCGATATCGACGGGGATCTGGTCGCCCGCACCGCGCAGGACAACGCCGACCGCGCCCGGCGCGGCGGCGGCAAGGTCACGCATGCCGTTGTCGACGTGACCCGGCGCGCCGAGGTGCGCGCGATGATCGACCACGCGGTCGCCGCATTCGGCAAGCTGGACGTGAAATTCAACAACGCGGGCGTGAACAAGCCGATGAACTTCCTCGACGTGACCGAGGAGAACTGGCGCTTCATCATGGAGGTGAACGGCCTTGGCTGCCTGATCGGCATGCAGGAGGCGGCGCAGCAATTCATCCGTCAGGGCACACCGGGCAAGATCATCAACACCGCCTCGGTCGCCAGTCGGCAGGGGTTCGACAACGTCGCCCCCTATTGCGCTTCCAAATGGGGGGTCGTGTCGCTGACCCAATCGGGTGCCCGCGATCTGGCCAGACATGATATCACCGTCACGGGATTTGCCCCGGGCGTGGTCGCCACCGAGATGTGGGAGCAGGTGGATCAGGATCTGGTGGCAATCGGCGCCGCCGCGCAGCCGGGACAGGCGATGCAGGATTTTTCCGCCGGCATCCTGCGCGGCCGTGTGGCCACACCGCAGGACATCACCGGCACCACGACGTTTCTGGCGTCGAAGGACAGCGACTACATGACCGGCCAGATCGTGATGATCGACGGCGGCATGGTGTTGGTCTGACGGCCCGAACGGCCGCGAAAGGAGGGGGACAATGACCACGATGACAAAGGAACGGTTGGGCGGCTTTCTGGCCCGGCAAGGCATCTTGCTGGCCTTTGCCCTGTTCATGATCGGATTCACTATCGCGAACACGCGGTTCGTCGATCCCGACAATATCATGGGGGTGGTGCGATCCTCGGCCATTCTGGGCGTCATGGCACTGGGCGTCACATTCGTGGTGATCAGCGGCAACCTGGATCTGTCGGTCGGGTCGATGATGTCCTTCTCCACCATCCTGGTGCTGGACCTGCATGACCAGATCGGCCCGGCGCTGGCCATCCCCGCCATGTTCGCCCTGACCCTGTGCCTGGGCGCCGTCATCGGGTTTCTCGTCGGATACCTGAAGCTGAATTCCCTGGTGGTGACACTGGGCATGTTGTCGGCGATCCACGGGCTGACACTGACCTGGTCGGGCGGCAAGAACATGGATATCGCCGACAAGGAAGGCACCTGGTTCAAGGTCTTCGGCCAGGGCGAGGCCCTGGGGATTCCGGTGCCGATCCTGCTGTTTGCCCTGCTGGCGGCAGGGCTGGGCATCGTGCTGGCGCGCACCCCCTTCGGGCGCAAGGTCTACGCGGTGGGCGGCAACGGCACCGCCGCGACATTCTCGGGCATCCGGCGGGCGCGGGTGGTGTTCACCTGCTATCTGCTCAGCGCGTTTTGCGTCGCCATCGCCGGGCTGATCCAGGCCAGCCGCTCGCTGGGGTCGCAGAACACCGTCGGTCAGGGGCTGGAGCTGGAAGTACTGGCCGCCGTCATCCTGGGCGGGGCCTCCTTGCTGGGCGGATCGGGCACGATCTTCAAGACGGTGATCGGGGTGCTGATCCTGGGCTTCATCCAGAACGGCCTGCTGCTGGTCGGCTTGCAATTCTACGTCCAGTTCGTCGTGACCTGGGTCATCATCATCCTTGCGGTCTGGCTGGATATCGCAGCCAAGCGCGGCAAGCTCTGGTCCCCGATCGCCTGAGGAGGAACGCATATGCAACCCGGAACCCTGTCCACCTTTCTCAAGAGCGGCGCCATCTGGGGCTTCATCCTGCTGGAACTGATCTTCTTCACCGTCGCCGGCGAATTCATGTCGGTCAGCCAGAAGGCGTTTCTGGACCTCGACAACATGTTGCTGCTGTTCAAGCAATCGGCCCCCATCGGCATCATCGCCATGGGCATGACCATCGTCATGGTGAACGGCAATATCGACCTGTCCGTCGGCGCGACCTATGCGCTTAGTGCGATCGTGCTGCTGGACAGCATGACCTGGCCGATCTTCGCCGGGATGGGCGACGGGGCGATCCCGATGGCCTGGGCGCTGGCGCTGCTGACCGGGCTGGCCCTGGGCGCGCTGAACGGGCTGATCGTGTGGAAGACCGGTGTTGATGCCTTCATCGTGACGCTGGGTTCGATGCTGGGCTATCGTGGTCTGGTCTTCATGTATAATGGCGAACAGCCCACCAGCCACCTGAACTGGACCCTGGTCGATTTCGCGGAGGCCCAGTTTCTGGGCCTGCACACCGCGACCTGGTTCCTGTTGGCGGTCACCGGCGTGATCTGGTTCGTGATGAACCGCACCGTGCACGGGCGCAACGCCTATGCCATCGGCGACAACCGGACAGCGGCGGTGAACGCGGGCATCCGGGTCGGGCCGCACATGATGATCAATTTCATGATCATCGGCTTTCTGGCCGCGCTGTCGGCGGTGGTGTTCTATTCCGAATCCGGTTCGGTCAATCCCAATGACGGCGGGCTTTACGAATTGTGGGTGATCACCGCTGTCGTCCTGGGCGGGACCAAGCTGACGGGCGGCGCCGGTTCGATCATCTCGACCTTTGGCGGGGTGCTGGCGATCCAGCTGCTGCGCAAGGGACTGGCCCATATCGGCGCGGATACGGAGACGGTGAACCTGGTCATCGGCCTGATCCTGATCGCGGTGCTGTTTCTGGACCGCCAGTTGAACATCAAGGGGAAAGAGGAGTTGAAGGTATGACCGAAGTGACCCCCGTCCTGCGTCTGGAAAACATCGTGAAGACCTTCCCCGGCGTGCGGGCGCTGGATGACGTGTCCCTGACCGTCATGCCCGGCGAGGTGCATGCCCTGATGGGAGAGAACGGCGCCGGGAAATCCACCCTGATGAAGGTTCTGGGCGGCATCTACCAACCGGAGGAAGGCCGCATCATCGTGGCGGAGCGTCCCGTGGTCATGACCTCCCCGCTGGAGGCCAAGGCCAAGGGCATCGTCTTCATCCACCAGGAACTCAGCCTCTCCGACGAGCTGAGCGTGGCGGAGAACATCTACCTGGGCGAACTGCCGCGCAAACGGTTCGGCCTGGTCGATTGGGCGACGCTCTTTGCCCGGACCGATGCGATCCTGGACCGGCTGAAGGTCGGCTTCAACGCACGCACCCGCGTCGGCGATCTCTCCATCGCCAATCAGCAGATGGTAGAGATCGCCCGCGCCCTGACCGTCGATGCCAAGGCGGTGATCTTCGACGAACCGACGGCCTCCCTCACCGATGCGGAAAAGGTGGTGCTGTTCGACGTGATCGCCGGGCTACAGGAACAGGGCGTCGGGATCATCTATATCTCTCACCGGATGGAAGAGATCTTCAAGATCACCGACCGCATCAGCGTGCTGCGCGACGGCAGCTATCGCGGTTCTGTCGCGACGGCCGAAACGGATGAGGACGCGATCACCCAGATGATGATCGGCCGCAAGCTGGACCTGACCCGCAACCAGACCCACCACCAGCTGGGCGATGTCGCGGTGGAAGTTCGGGGCCTGCGCTGTGGCGATCTGTACCGGGATATCAGTTTCGACCTGCGCCGGGGGGAGGTTCTGGGCTTCTACGGGCTGGTCGGCGCCGGGCGCACCGAAATCGCCGAAACGCTGTTCGGCCTGCGCGCGCCGTCGGCCGGGACCATCCACCTGGACGGACAGGAGGTGCGGATCGACTCCCCCGTCGATGCCATCGCCCACGGCATTTCGCTGGTCCCCGAGGATCGCAAGGCGCAGGGGCTGGTACTGGGCATGAATTGCCGGGACAACATGACACTGCCGCAGGTCGATACGCTGACCTCCGGCCCCTTTGTCGCCGAGGGCGAGGAGATCGCCATTTTCGACCGCTACCGCGCGCGGCTGGACATCCGCACGCCGGGCTGGAAACAGCAGGTCGGCAACCTGTCCGGCGGCAACCAGCAGAAGATCGTGATCGGCAAATGGCTGTCGATGGCCCCCCGCGTGCTGATCGTGGACGAGCCGACGCGCGGCATCGACGTGGGCAGCAAGTCCGAGATCCACAACCTGATCCGCGAACTGGCGGCGCAGGGCTACGCGGTGATCGTCATCAGTTCGGAAATGCCGGAGGTTCTGCATGTCTCCGACCGGATCGTGGCGATGTATTCGGGGACAATCATGCGAACGTTCACCTCTGACGAAGTGACGGAGGACAACCTGATTCAGGCGATATCCGGCATCTCCCCCGACAAGGCCGCATAAGAACGGGTAAGCGTGAGAACGGGCCAACGTGAAGACGGGGTGGGCTGCCAATGGGAAGAATGCGGGCGGAGACCGTGCCTGTGGCGGCGCCCCTTAGCCGGCATTCACCGCCCCCCTGCCCCCACCACCGCGCCGGGCAGCGCCGGCGGGGAAAAGTCAGTGGGCAAAATCGGCGGGCAGCATTGCCGGGCGCCCCGAATGACCCGGATGACCCGCCGCCCCCGGCCCCTCACTCCAACGGGGGCACTCCGGCCATGACCCCCGCGCAGGCCGCCGCGTCGCCGCAGCAGCAATCCTGCAACAGAAACCTGACCAGCCCGTTCACTGCCTCGAAATTCGGCGCATACAGCACTTCGCGGTGCTGACGCTCTGTGGTGACCAGCCGCGCCCGTTTCAACGTGCCGAGGTGACCGGACAGGGTCGATGGCTTGAGATCCAGCAGGCGGCCGACCTCCATCGCGGGTGTCCCCTCGGGGCCGCGCTGCACCAGCAACCGAAAGATGGCCAGCCGCGTGTCATGGGCAAGCGCGCTGAGCGCGTCTATGGCGACGGGTTGATCCATGTTTCGTGAATACGCGAAACGAAGGATCTTGACAAGCACCCCCACACCTCGTTATGCCGCAATCAATTCGCGATTCCGCGAAATGACGAATTGATGACAGCCCGATCGGAAAGGCCGCAGATGTCCGACACAGCCCCCCCCGCCCCCATGGGCCGCTTCGAGCGGCTGCTGACCCTCTGGGTTGCCCTGGCGATGATTGCGGGCCTGGCCCTCGGCGTGCTGGCGCCCGGCCTGGTGCAGGCCATCGCGGCGGCGGAAGTCGCCTCCATCAACCTGGTGGTGGCGGTGCTGATCTGGGCCATGGTCTACCCGATGATGGTCAGCGTCGATTTCGGCGCCGTGGCGGGGGTGGCGAAACAGCCCAGGGGCCTGCTGGTCACGCTGGCGGTGAACTGGCTGGTCAAGCCGTTCACCATGGCGCTGCTGGCGGTTCTGTTCTTCGACCATGTCTTCGCCCCCTGGATCGACCCCGCGGACGCAGCCCAATACACCGCGGGTCTGATCCTGCTGGGCGCGGCGCCCTGCACGGCGATGGTGTTCGTCTGGTCGCAACTGACGCGCGGCGATGCCACCTACACGCTGGTGCAGGTGTCGGTGAACGACCTGATCATGGTCGTGGCCTTTGCCCCCATCGTGGCGCTGCTGCTGGGCGTGACCGATATCGTGGTGCCGTGGAACACCCTTGTGCTTGCGACGCTGCTATATGTCGTGCTGCCGTTGGTGGCGGGGCTGATCACCCGGCGGATCCTGGGTTCGGCCGAAGCGATCGAACGGTTCACCACCCGGATCAAACCCGTTTCCATGATCGGGCTGGTCGCGACCGTTGCCATCCTGTTCGGCCTGCAAGGCGAGGTGATCCTGAACCGGCCGCTGGTCATCGCCCTGATCGCGGTGCCGATCCTGATCCAGAGCTATGGCATCTTTGCCCTGGCCTATGGCTCCGCCTGGGCACTGAAAGTGCCGCACAAGATCGCCGCGCCCTGTGCCATGATCGGCACGTCGAACTTCTTTGAACTGGCGGTGGCGGTGGCGATTTCCCTCTTCGGGCTGAATTCCGGCGCCGCGCTGGCCACGGTGGTGGGCGTGCTGGTGGAAGTGCCGGTGATGCTGTCGCTGGTGGCCTTTGCCAACCGGACGCGCAGCCGGTTCCCGGAGGGGGCGGCATGATCGTCCTGCATCACAATCCCGATTGCGGCACCTCGCGCAACGTGCTGGCCATCCTGCGGGCCAGCGGGGCCGACCTGCGGGTGATCGATTACCTGACCGAGGGCTGGACCCGGCCCCAATTGCTGGCCCTGTTCGCCGCCGCCGGGCTGACCCCGCGCGCCGCGCTGCGGATTCGCCGCTCTCCGGCGGAGGCCCTGGGTCTGCTGGCGGCGGACATCACCGACGATCAGCTGCTGGACGCGATGATCGCGCATCCGATCCTGGTGAACCGGCCGCTGGTCGCCAGCCCCCGGGGCGTGCGCCTGTGCCGCCCCTCCGAAACCGTGCTGGACCTGCTGGACCAGCTGCCCGCCGGGCCGCTTCACAAGGAAGATGGCCAGATGATCCTGAACGCAAACGGAGAGCGCGTTGACTGACACCCCGATCCTCGCCGAGACCGACATCCAACCGGTAGATCCCAAGGCCCTGGCCCCCGCATCCCCAAGCACCCATGCCCCGCGCATCCTGATTCTCTACGGGTCGTTGCGGGCGCGCAGCTTCTCCCGCTTTGCGGCCGAGGAGGCAGCGCGCATCCTGGCCCGCCTGGGCGCGGAGGTCCGCATCTACGATCCGCGCGACCTGCCTCAGCCCGACACGGCGGAGCCCGATCACCCCAAGGTCGCAGAGCTGCGCGACCTCGTGACCTGGAGCGAAGGCATGGTCTGGTCCTCCCCCGAACGGCATGGTGCCATGACCGGCATCATGAAAAGCCAGATCGACTGGATCCCCCTGTCCCTGGGCGGCGTGCGCCCGACCCAGGGCAAGACGCTGGCGGTGATGCAGGTGTCCGGCGGGTCGCAATCGTTCAACACGGTCAATCAGCTGCGAATCCTGGGGCGCTGGATGCGGTTGCTGACGATTCCCAACCAATCCTCCGTCGCCCGCGCCTGGGACGAATTCGACGAGGACGGCCGGATGAAGCCTTCGCCGTTCTACAACCGTATCGTCGACGTGATGGAGGAGCTGGTGAAATTCACCCTGCTGACCCGCGATATCAAGAACCACCTGGTCGACCGCGCCTCTGAACGCGCCGAAAGCCACGCGGCCCTGTCCCGGCGGGTCAACCTGGCCCGTGCCGCGACGTGAGCCTGCTGGTCCGCCTTGGCGACGGAATCGACCGCGCCTGGAGGCAGACCGGGCTTGACCCCCACGGCTATGCCCTGCGTGCGCCCGACCGGGCCCGCAAAAGGGCGATCTGGTTGCTGGGGATCGGCCAGACCATCGGCTATGGCGGGATGTACTACATCTTTGCCGCGTTGCTGCTGGCCTGGGAGGACGCACTGCCCTGGGGCAAGGGCTGGCTGACCTTTGCCTTCATGTGCGCGATCCTGACCGGGGCGGCCGTTTCGCCGCTGGCGGGGCGGGCGGTGGATGCGGGACGCGGGCGCTGGCTGCTGTCCGGCGGGATGGGGATCGGCGCCTGCGCGCTGCTGGTGCTGGGCAGCGCGCCCGGCTACCCGGTGTTCCTGATGGCCTGGCTGGGGCTGGGGGTGGCGCAGGGAACATGCCTTTATGATCCCTGCTTTGCCTTCGTCACGCGGACCACCGGCGCGGACGCGCGGCGCAACATCACCCGGATCACGCTGGTGGCGGGCTTTGCCTCCACCCTCGCCTACCCGTCGGGGGCGTTTCTGGCGGAAACACTGGGTTGGCGCGGGGCGGTCTGGTGCTTTGCGGGGGTGGTGGCGCTGATCGGGGTACCGGCGCTGCATGCCGGGGCAACGATGCTGGAATGCTGCCCCGCGGACGACCACGCCCCCGCGCGGCGACAGGAAGACCGCGCTGCCTTTCGCGCCGCCCGCGCCCGGCCTGAATTCTGGCTGATCTTCGCGGCCTTTCCGCTGATCGGACTGGCGGACGGGCTGGTACTGGCCCATGTCATGCCGATTCTGACCGACGCCGGGCTGAGCCTGGGACAGGCGGTGCTGGCGGCCTCCCTGTTCGGGCCGATGCAGGTGGCGGGGCGGCTGGCCCTGATGATGGCAGGGCACCGGGTGGCACCGCTGACCGTGGCGGTCCTGTCCTTTGGCGGGATCGTCTGCGCGATCTCCGTCCTGCTGTTCCTGGTGAAGACCGTGCCGGCGGCGGCCTTTGCCTTCGCGGTGATCTTCGGCGCCAGCTTCGGGCTGATCAGCATCCTGAAACCGGTGGTCATGGCCGAGGTTCTGGGCCGACGCGCCTTTGGCCTGATCGCGGGCTTCATGGCGGTGCCGTTCCTGGTGGGCGGGGCGCTGGCGCCACAGGCGGGATCGGTGCTGTGGCAGATCGGCGGCTATGACCTGGCGCTGCGCGTGGCCCTGGGCCTGGCGATGCTGGCCTGCGCCGCGCTGCTGGCCCTGCGGGTCCGGGTGGCCGCGCGGGGGTAGACGCAGGCGGGGATGGCGCGCGGCGGCGGGTCGTTGGCATGGGCACGGAGATCGCGAAAGGACGACTGACCGTGGCGGCGCGTCAGGCGGGGTCGCGCAGCAGGGCGATCGCGTCGCGGCAGAAGGCGATGCGGCGGGTCTCATGCTCCAGCCCGGCGCGCAGGACCAGGTGGCGTAGCCGGTCGTTCCGGGTCATCTCGCGATCCGCGAAATCCCGCGTCTCGATCGCCAGGTAGAGCGCCCGCTGCGCCTCGTGCCGGGCAAGCAGGCGGACCAGCTCCTCCGCCAGGCCGGTCGGGCCCACGACCGCCTCCGCACGCAGCTTCACCATCAGCTCGTCACGCACAGGGGGCGGCGCGGTTTCCGTCTCGACCCAGGCGCGAAGCGCGTCATGACCCGCAGGCAGGACGGAATAGGATTTCTTGCCACCGCGCGCGCCGCCGACCGGGGTGCTTTCGATCAGGCCTTCGCGTTCCAGCCGGCCCAGCTCCCGGTAGATCTGCTGGTGAGTCGCCTGCCAGAAGAACCCGATGGAGCGGTTGAACCTGTCCATCAGCTCCGAGCCGGAGCCGGGGCGTTCGATCAGCGCGGTCAACAGGGCGTGGGTCAGGGACATGGAAACGCGGTCCTCGCCGGACTATCATCGGAAACGTGACAAACCGCACCCTTTTGCGGTATCCTGCCCCCCCGTGCAAGCCATTGCGACACCGGGGCCACCCGATGGGGCGCCCCCGGCGCGCGGCTCTGTCAGGCCTTGAACGACGGCAGCGTGGCGCCCAGTCGGCGGCCCATCTCGGCGGCCAGCGCCTGCACGCCGTTCAGCGGGCGCATCATCACTTCGAATTCGGTGATCCGGCCCTCGGCGTCGAATTTGATGAAGTCGATGCCGCGCACGCCCTTGCCGGTCACGGTGGCGCTGAATTCCAGCACCACGCTGTGACCGTCGGTGGCGACGGCCTCCCGGTGGTAGGTGAAATCGTCGAAGACCTCCATCACCGTGGACAGCGCCAAGTGCAGCGCTTCGGCACTGTGGTAGGCGTTGAACGCGACGGGAGAGCGGAATTCCGCATCGGGATGCGTGATCTCGGCCAGCCGTGACATGTCCTTGGCGGCGACGGCCTGGTGCCAGATCTCCAGCGACCGCAGTGCGGCGGCATGCAGGGTGACGGGGGCGCCGATCGCGGTGGCGTCGGCTGCGGCGTTGTCTGTGGTCATGGGATCCTCCTGTGGGGCAAGGGTCAAAGCGCGGCGGCCAGGCGGGTGCCCTGGTCGATGGCGCGTTTCGCGTCCAGTTCGGCAGCCACATCCGCGCCGCCGATCAGATGGGTTTCGGTGCCCTGCGCGGCCAGCCCCTCCTGCAGATCCCGCAGGGGCTCCTGACCGGCGCAGATGACGATGGTGTCGACCTCCAGCACGCTGTCCTGACCGTCGCGGGTGATGTGCAGGCCGGCGTCATCGATGCGGCGATAGGTGATGCCGCCCGCGACCTTGACCCCATGGGCCTTCAGCGTGGCGCGGTGGATCCAGCCGGTGGTCTTGCCCAGCCGGGCGCCGGGCTTGCCGCCGCCGCGCTGCAACAGGTGGATCTGCCGGCCGGTGCCCTGGACCTCGGCCGGACGCAGGCCGCCGCGATCCCTGTAGGCGGGATCGACGCCCCAATGCCGGAAGAAGGCATCGCGATCCGGCGGCGTGCCGGAGGCCGCTTCCTCCACCAGGTATTCGCAGGTGTCGTAGCCGATCCCCCCGGCGCCGATCACCGCCACACGGCGCCCCACCGGCGCCTTGTCGCGCAGCACGTCAAGATAGCCCAACACCTTGGGATGATCCAGGCCGGGGATGTCAGGCACCCGAGGCGTGACGCCGGTGGCCAGGATCACGGCGTCGAACCCGGCCAGCATGTCGGGGGTGGCACGGGTATTCAGCCGCAAGGTGACGCCGGTCAACTCGATCTGGCGAGAGAAATAGCGGATCGTCTCGGCGAATTCTTCCTTGCCGGGGATCTGGCGGGCGATGTTGAACTGCCCGCCGATGCGGTCCGCCGCCTCGAACAGAGTGACTTCGTGGCCGCGTCCGGCGGCCGTCACCGCCGCCGACAGGCCCGCAGGCCCCGCCCCGACCACGGCCAGGCGGCGCGGGGTTTCGGCAGGGGGGATCATCAGCTCTGTCTCGTTGCAGGCGCGGGGATTGACCAGGCAGGTGGTCAGCCTGCCGCTGAAGGTATGGTCCAGGCAGGCCTGATTGCAGGCGATGCAGGTGTTGATCTCATCCGCCCGGCCCTGCCGCGCCTTTCGCACGAAATCCGCATCGGCCAGAAAGGGCCGCGCCATCGAGACCATGTCGCAGACACCGTCGGCCAGCAGCTTCTCGGCCACCTCGGGGGTGTTGATGCGGTTGCTGGCCACCAGCGGTACGGAGACCTGCCCCATCAGTCGTCCGGTCACCCAGGCAAAGGCGCCGCGCGGCACGCTGGTGGCGATGGTGGGAATGCGCGCCTCGTGCCAGCCGATGCCGGTATTGATGATGGTGGCGCCGGCCGCCTCGATCGCGCGGGCCAGCTCTATCACCTCCTCAAGGGTCGATCCGCCCTCCACCAGGTCCAGCATCGACAGGCGGTAGACGATGATGAAATTCGGCCCCACCCGGTCCCGCGTGCGGCGCACGATCTCAGTCGGGAAACGGATGCGGTTGGCATAGCTGCCGCCCCATTCATCCGTGCGGTGATTGGTGCGGGCGGCGATGAATTCGTTGATCAGGTACCCTTCGGAGCCCATGATCTCCACCCCGTCATAGCCCGCATGTTGGGCCAGCGCGGCGCAGCGGACGAAATCGGCGATCGTTTCCTCCACCTCTTCCCCCGTCAGGGGATGGGGGCGGAACGGGTTGATCGGCGCTTGCAGGGCCGATGGGGCGACCAGATCCTTCTGGTAGGAATAGCGTCCGAAATGCAGGATCTGCATGGCGATCTTGCCGCCCGCCGCATGGACCGCACCGGTCACGACGCGGTGCTGGTCCGCCTCCTCCTCTGTCGTTAGCTTGGCGCCGCCACTGGCCGGTCGGCCACGGTCGTTGGGGGCGATCCCGCCGGTGACGATCAGCCCCGCCTCCCCTCGCGCGCGTTCGGCGTAAAAGGCCCCCATGCGGTTGAACCCGTTGGGCGCCTCCTCCAGTCCGACATGCATGGATCCCATCACCACACGGTTGCGAAGCGAGGTGAATCCCAGCTCCATCGGTTCGGTCAGCTTGGCGTACATGGCCTGGCTCCTGCTTTATGCAACTATGCGCACAATATCCCGACAGGCGGGTTTTGCAACATGTTTCAATTGACACCTTCAGAGCCAGGGCTTGAGTGGACGCTCAAGATCCTTACATCTGTAGGCAACCCGGAAAGGAACATCATGACCGACACCCCGCTTCGTATCGACATCATCTCCGACGTGATGTGCCCCTGGTGCATCATCGGCTACCGCCAGCTGGCCCGGGCGCTGGAGGCCACCGGCACCCCGCACGAAATCCACTGGCACCCGTTCGAACTGAACCCCGAAATGCCCGCCGAAGGCCAGAACATGCGTGAGCATATCGCCGAGAAATACGGCGCCACCCCCGAGCAGTCGGCGCAGAACCGCGCCCAGATGGCCGCCATGGGGGCCGAGTTGGACTTCGAATTCGCCATGGGCGCGGACATGCGGATGCACAACACCTTTGCCACCCATCAACTGCTGCATTGGGCCGGCGAACAGGGGCGGCGGCACGAGCTGAAACAGGCGCTGTTCGCCGCCCATTTCACCCACCAGCGCAACCTGTCGGACCCACAGGTACTGGCCGATGTGGCAGGCGAAACCGGGCTGGACCGGGCGGAGGCGCTGGCCGTTCTCGAAGACGCCCGCTTTGCCGAGACGGTGCGCGAACACGAAGCGTTCTGGACCCGCCAGGGCGTGCGCAGCGTGCCGTCGGTCGTGTTCGACAGCCAGCACCTGGTGACCGGTGCACAGGGAGTGGAGAACTACACCCGCGTGCTGGAGCATCTGAGCAAGGAAAAGGCCAAGGCCGACGCCTGAGCAGCTAGGACGCCGGGCGCGGGCGTGGGGCCGGGGCTGTCGCATCGCGCCGGGCAGCCGGTTCGCCTGGAGCGGTCGCGGCCCCCTGTCCCAGTTGATCGAACGGGATCAGTGCGCCGCGGCGGCTGACCACCTGGCCGGCGCAATGCTGCGCGGCGGCGACGGCCTCCGCCTCGGGCGCACCGCGCAGCAGGCAGGCCAGGTAGGCCCCGTTGAAGGAATCGCCCGCCGCCGTCGTATCGACCAGCCCGGCCACAGGCGGTACCGGGTGCCGCGTGATGCCCTGTGCGCCCAGCGTCAGCGTCGGCTCCGCCCCGTTCTTCACCACCACCTGCCCGGCGCCAAGCGCATGATAGCGCCGCAGCGTCGCCTCTGGCGTGGGATCGCCGAACCACCCATGTTCGTCCTCGAAGCTGGGCAGCACGATATCCGACAGCGCCGCCGCCTGTTCGATCACCCGCAACATCCGCTGGTGATCAGGCCATAGCCGGGGCCGGATGTTGGGATCAAAGGCGATGCGCGCGCCGGGGCGCAGGTGGCGGCGCAGCCCGTCCAGCAGGGCGGCGCAATCCTCGGGCGGCAGGATCGCCAGGGTGATCCCCGACAGGAACACCATCTCTGCCCCCGCGACACGCTGCCACAACAGGTCTGCCTCCCGCATCAGCATCCGCGCGGCGGACATGTCCCGCCAATAGCTGAAGCTGCGTTCGGCCCCGTCCAGATGGATCATGTAGAGGCCGGGCAGACGCTCAGCGATGGTGGGAGACGGGTCGCAGGCGATCCCGGCTGCGCCGATGAACGCCTTCATCCCGAGCGACAGCGGATCGCTGCCAAAGCCGGAGTGAAACCCGACCTCCCGCGCAGCCGGCAGGTGCGCGCGGGCGTACCATAGCGTATTCAGCACATCCCCGGCAAAGCCCTGGTCCAACCGGCCCGGCGCCGTTGGGGACAATTCGACCATGCATTCGCCGATGCCGAGAAAAGAGTTCATGCGCGCCCCCGTCCTTGCCGTTCTGTTCCCTGATGTCCCGAGCGTGGCCACAGGCCGGCGATCCCGCCCCGCGCCACCCGGCCACATTACGAATTATTACAAATTTTCCCGACCCTCGGCCAGACACCGACAGACCGCCCCGCCCCTAGAGCTCCGCGCCTTCGAACACCCGGTTGCGGGCGTTCTCGACGTGGATGCGCATGGTGGCCCGCGCGGCGACCGGATCGCCGGCCAGGATGGCGTCGTAGATCGCGTAATGCTCCTTCTGCACCAGTTCCAGCCGCTCCTGCGGCTTGGTCAGGGACAGGTTCCGCGTCAGGTTCATCCCGGTCAGGATATTTGGTTTCATCGACCGCCGGGCCGCCAGGAAGTACTTGTTGTCCGAGGCCATGCAGATCGCGACGTGAAAGGCCTCGTCCGCATCGACGCCCAACTCACCTTCCCGAACACAGCGGTCTAGCTCCTCCAGGGCGGCACGGATATGGGCCAGGTCCTTGTCCGTGCGGCGGGTCGCGGCGATCAGCGCCGCCTCCCCCTCGATCGCGGCGCGGAATTCGAAGGTCCGCTGGATGTCGGCGATGGATCCCACCGGTGCGAAATCCAGGATCGCCTCGTCCGGGCGGCGCTGCACATAGGAGCCGGAGCCCTGCCGCGACACGATCACCCCGTCCTCGCGCAGCTGCTTCAGCGCCTGCCGCAACACCGGGCGCGACACCTGCAATTGATCGCTGAGAACATGTTCGGTCGGCAGTTTTTCCCCGACGGGAATGCGCCCTTCGACGATCATGCCGAGAATCCGTTCATAAACCTGGTCCGACAGGGTCCGATCCCGCGAGGATCGCCGCACGGGAGAGGTCTTGGGCGAGGTCATCTTCGGTTTGCTTGTCTCCACGCGGCGAACTTGTCCTTTGATTGCGGATCGGTCGGCGGATATAGGCCGAAGGTCGATGCACCATTCTGGACCATCTCCATAACAAAATCTTCAAACACTGTCATTTCAATCGCTTCATCCGCGACACGGTCTGCCAGATGGGCGGGAATGCAGACCACGCCTTCGTCATCGCCGACGATGACGTCGCCGGGAAACACCGACACGCCGCCGCAGGCGATGGGGTCGTTGATCGCCACGGCATGATGTTTGGTCAGGTTGGTCGGGGCGCTGGGCCGGTTGTGATAGGCCGGCATCGCCAGGCCCGAAATCTCCGGCGTATCGCGGAACCCGCCATCGGTGACGATCCCCTGGCAGCCCAAGGTCTGCAGCCGTGTGGCCAGGATGCAGCCCGCCGACGCAGCGGAGGCATCCTGCCGCGAGTCGATGACGAAGACCGCGCCGGGGGGACATTCCTCCACCCCCTTGCGCTGCGGGTTCTCGCGGTCGGCAAAGGACTCCAGCCCGTCCAGGTCTTCGCGCGCGGGGATGTAACGCAGGGTGTAGGCATAGCCGACCATATTCGCACCGGGGTTCAGCCGGTGGATGCCCTGAAGGTAGATGTTGCGAAAGCCGCGCTTGAACAAGGCGGTGGTCAGCGTGGCGGTACTGACCCCCATCAACTTGTCCCGGGTTGCCTGGCTGAGTTCCGTCATCACGCCGCCTTTCCAATACCTTCGCATCGCCAGAGCCCTGTGCCGGTGGTGCTGGCTCTTGCTTAGGTCGCGGCGCACAATTTGTCAAATGTTGTAATTTTCCATATCTTGAAGCCGGAAAGCCGGGCCGCCACCGGCTGACCGCGCAGCGCCCGTGGCGGAATAAGCGGTGGTCGGCCTGGGTGAAAATTTGTAATCTTTGCGATTTATTTGTAAATATTTGCATTGAATCCGAGGGCGCCCTTGGCTACCACTCCTGCAACAGGACCGCAGGTCGCACGGCGCCGGGCCGCGTCAGTGCCCATGCAAAAACAGGAGAAAGCAATGAAGTTCCAAGATAAAATTGCCGTTGTCACCGGTGGCGGGCGGGATATCGGACGGGCCTGCGTGATGGAGCTGGCGGCCCAGGGCGCCCGCGTCGCGATCAATTACCACGCCAGCGCCGCCGGCGCCGACAGCGCAGTGGCCGAGATCAAGGCCGCCGGCGGCGATGCCTTCGCCCTGCAAGGCGACCTCACCCGGGAAGACGACGTCAAGGCCCTGGTCGCCCGTACTGTCGCGGAATGGGGCCGGGTGGACAGCTTGCTGCATGTCACCGGCGGATTGCTGGCACGGGTTCCGCTGGCGGAAATGACGCTGGATCACTGGAACGCGGTGATGGATGTGAACCTGACGTCTTTTGTCCTGATTGCGCGTGAATGCCTGCCGCACATGGGCGCGGGATCCAGCATCGTCTCCATCGCCTCGCAGGCCGGGCGGGACGGCGGCGGACCGGGGGCGGCGGCCTATGGCGCCTCCAAGGGTGCGCTGATGACGCTGACGCGTGGCCTGGCCAAGGAGCTGGGCCCGGACATCCGCGTCAACGCGCTGTGCCCCGGCATGATCGACACGGATTTTCATAACATCTTCACCAAGGACGCGGTGCGCCAGCACGTCGCCGGCATCACCCCGCTGAAGCGTGAGGGCCGCTCCGAAGAGGTTGCCCGTGCCGCCGTTTTCCTGGCCTCGCCCGATGCGTCCTTCATCACCGGCGCGAACGTGGACATCAACGGCGGTGTGCTGTTCTCTTGATCCCTCGGGCTGATCTCGCGCCAGTCGGGCGGTCCCTTCGGGGGCCGCCCTTTCTTGTGACGCGGCGTCCCTCTTTTGCGGAAGACGTCGCCCGGCGCGTCAGGGGCGAACGGGCCGCCCCCGGAGGAACGGCCCGTCTGCCATCGGCCTCGACCCCCTACCCCAGGAGAGAGGGCAGCCACAGGGAGAAGGCCGGGACATAGGTGATCAGGATCAGTGCCAGCAACAACGCCAGGTAGAAGGGCCAGATCGTGCGCAAGGCCTGCTCGATCCGGATCTTGCCCACGGCACAGCCGACGAACAGGCAAGTCCCCACCGGCGGCGTGCACAGCCCCAGGCCCAGGTTGATCAGCATCATGATGCCGAACTGCGTCGGATCCATGCCCAGCCCTTTGGCGATCGGCAGGAAGATCGGGGTGCAGATCAGGATCAGCGCCGCCATGTCCATGATCATCCCCAGCATCAGCAGGATCAGATTGATCATCAACAGGATGACGTATTTGTTCTCCGACACGCCGATCAGCAGCGCACCCAGCCTGTCCGGCACCTGGTACAGCGCCAACAGATAGGCAAAGGAGCTGGCAAAGGCGATGAGAATCATCACCATCGCCGTGGTCCGCACAGCCGATGTCACCGACAGCACAAAAGCCGGCCAGGACAGGGTGCGGTAGCAGATCGCCGTCAGAAGCAGCGCGTAGATCGCCCCGAAGGCGCCGGATTCCGTCACCGTGAACACGCCAGACAGCACACCGCCCACAATGATCACCGCCGTGATCAGCCCCGGCACGGCGGCCACCGCCGACCGCCCCACCGCGGCCCAGCCGGGGAAGGGTTCCGCCGGGTACTTGTGCTTCAGCGCAATGACATAGGCCGCCGTCGCCAGGCAGGCACACATCAGCAGCCCCGGCACGACCCCGGCCAGGAACAGCTTGGATATCGAGATGCCGCCCCCCGCCGCCACGGCGAAGATGATCATGTTGTGACTGGGCGGGATGACGATCCCCGCGATGGAGGAGGTCACCGTCACGTTGACCGCGTAATCGGGCCGGTAGCCGCGTTCCTTCATCACCGGGATCAGCAGGGAGCCCAGAGCAGAGATATCGGCGATGGCCGAGCCGGAGATGCCGCCGAACAACATGGAGGAGAAGATGTTGACCGAGGCCAGACCGCCCCGCACATGCCCCACCAGCGCCTGCGCGAACCGCACCAGCCGGATCGCGATGCCGCCATGCAGCATCAATTCGCCCGCAAAGACGAAGAAGGGGATCGCCAGCAGCGAGAAGACCGACACGCCGGAAACGGCGCGTTGAAAGGTGATCAGGATCGGGAAGCCTTCGTACCAGAAGGCCGCCAGCGCCGAGATGCCCATGGCAAAGGCCACCGGCACACCCAGGACCACGGTTGCGGCGAATACGCCCAGAAGTAGTGCAAGCCCCATGTCAGATGTCTTCTTCCCGCTCGATTACAAGGTTGGTGCCGCGGACCATGTCCGACAGACGCAGCATCGCGCGCAGCCCGCAGAACACCAGGATCAGCCCGCCGCACAGCACGGCGGACAGGGTTCGGAAGCTTTCGGGGATATCCAGCATCGGCAGCAGCGTGTCCCAGCCAAAGCGGAACAATTGCAGGCTGGTCAGCAACATGCACAGGCCGAACAGCGCCAGAATCACGTCGATCACCAGCAGCGCCACCTTGCGCGGCCGCCGGGGCAGCATGTCCCGGAACACGGTCACGCCCAGGTGGGTCTGTTCATGCATCCCCACCCCGGCACCCAAAAAGGTGATGTAGCACACCAGCAGCAGCGCCAGCTGCTCGACCCAGGTGGGTGTCACGTTCAGCACGTAGCGCCCGAACACCAGCCAGCCGAAAGTCGCCACCAATGTCACCAGCGCCACCGCCGTCACGAAGATGCACAGCCGGGCCAGCCCGTCCTGCGCCCTGTGCGCCCAATGCAATGTTGCCGCGTCTCTGCCTTGGCCCATCATGCCGTTCCCCCCGATGTTGGAATGTCCTGCCGTCGCCCGGACCATCCGCCTGCCTGCTAAGCCTGCGCCGGATCCCGGCCATCCGCGCCCCTGACAGGATCAGGGGCGCGGACAATCGGCCTGCGAATACTGTCGCGCCTCAATCGGCGCGGAACAGCTCCACCATGTCGGCCAGGTCGGGATTGGCCGCCAGGAATTCCTCGTAGACCGGGTCCATCGCGGCCTGGAACGCAGCCTTGTCCGCGACCTCGTTCACCTCGACGCCCGCGTCACGCACCACCTGCATGGAGGCCGCCTCGCGTTCCTGCCACAGCTCGCGCTGCAGCTCGGTGCTGTTGCGGCCGGCGGTGCGGACGATCTCCTGCTCTTCCGCCGACAGCTTGTCCCAGGTCCGTTTCGACATGCACAGGCATTCGGGGATGATCAGGTGCTGAGACAGGGAATAGTAAGGCGCGACCTCGAAATGGTTGGTGGATTCGTAGGACGGCGGGTTGTTCTCCGCCCCGTCCACGACGCCGGTCTTCAGCGATTGATAGACCTCGGCAAAGGCCATCGGCGTGGCGTTGCCCCCCATGGATTCGATCATGCCGACGAACAGGTCGTTGTTCATCACGCGGACCTTCATCCCCTTGACGTCATCAGGCGTCGAAATCGGCTTATGCGAATTGTAGAAGCTGCGCGCGCCCGCATCGTAATATCCCAGGGCGATGATGCCCTTGGCCTCCAGCCCCGCGTTCAGGGCGGCGCCGGCCTCTCCGTCCATCAGGCGATACATATCGGGGACGGATTTGAAGATGAACGGCAGGGAGACGACATTGGCCTCCGGCACGACCTGCCCCATCGGGCCCAGGCTGAAGACGCCGAAGTCGATGGCGCCCAGCCGCACCTGTTCGATCGCATCGGGCTGCGAGCCCAGAACCCCGCCGTGAAACAGCTTGGCCGTGATCTCCCCCCCGGTCTTGTCGGCCAGTTCGTCGGCAAAGGCCTGCATCCCGTGCGAGACGGGGTAATCCTGAACGTGAATGTTCCAGCCGCGCCATTCCGCCGCCAAGGCCATGGCGCTGGCAGACACGGTGGAAATCGCCGCAAGGGCCGCGACCGCGATGGATTTGGTGATCCGATTTGACATGTGTTCCTCCCACAAGTTGGCAAGGGAAGGGATAGACGAGTTTACAAATAATTACAATAATTCACTTCGAACCCTACACATTATGACAAAAATCCCGCGCCACGAGGCATATTTCCAAAGAAGGGCAAAGACTTAGGCATCCAGCCCTGGGGTGGACCGCGCTTCGTCCCGACGGGAAACCGCCGGAAATCTTGTAAAAAGTTGGACGTCCGCCCCCGCGATCAGGCAGACTCTGCCCAGACCGCCGCCGCCGCTGCGCCCCGAAAGGAGACCCAAGTGACCCGTATCCACCCCCAGGACCTTCGCTCTCGGAAGTGGTTCATGAACCCGGACAACCCGGAGATGACCGCGCTCTACCTGGAGCGGTATCTCAACTACGGGCTGACCCGCGCGGAATTGCAGGCGGGCAAGCCGATCATCGCCATCGCCCAGACCGGCAGCGACCTGTCGCCCTGCAACCGCCATCATCTTGAGTTGGCCAAGCGGGTGCGCGACGGCATCATCGCGGCGGGCGGCACCCCGATGGAGGTGCCGGTGCATCCGATCCAGGAAACCGGCAAACGGCCCACCGCCCTGCTGGATCGCAACCTGGCCTATCTGGGCCTGGTGGAGGCGCTGTTCGGTTATCCGATTGACGGCGTCGTGCTGACCATCGGCTGTGACAAGACGACCCCGGCCCTGCTGATGGCGGCGGCCACCGTCGGCATCCCGGCGCTGGCGCTGTCGGTCGGCCCCATGCTGAATGGCTGGCATGAGGGCGCCCGCGCCGGCTCGGGCACCGTCATCTGGAAAGCCCGCGAACGGCTGGCGGCGGGCGAGATCACGGATGACGACTTCATGGAGATCGCCGCCGCCTCCGCACCTTCGGTCGGGTATTGCAACACCATGGGCACCGCCAGCACGATGAATTCCCTGGCCGAGGCTTTGGGGATGCAACTGCCCGGCGCCGCCGCCATCCCCGCGCCCTATCGCGAACGGGGGCAGATCAGCTACGAAACCGGGCAGCGCATCGTCGACATGGTCTGGGAAGATCTGACCCCGGCCCGAATCATGACCCGCGCGGCATTCGAAAACGCGATCGTGGTGAATTCGGCCATCGGCGGATCGACCAACGCGCCCATCCACCTGAATGCCATCGCCCGGCATCTGGGCGTGCCGCTGGACAATGACGATTGGCAAAAGCTGGGCCATCAGGTGCCGCTTCTGGTGAACCTGCAACCCGCCGGCACCTATCTGGGTGAGGATTATCACCGCGCGGGCGGCGTGCCCGCCGTCATCAGCCACCTGCTGGAGGCCGGGTTGCTGCCTCATCCCGACGTGCTCACCGCAAATGGCCGGACACTTGCCGACAATTGCGCGGGGCGGCACAGCAGCAACGCACAGGTGATCCGCCCCGCCTCCGATCCGCTGGTCGCGGCGGCGGGGTTCCTGAACCTGCGCGGCAACCTGTTCGACAGCGCCTTGATGAAGACCTCGGTCATCAGCGCCGAATTCCGCGCCCGCTATCTATCCGATCCCGCAGATCCCGATGCGTTCGAAGGGCGGGCCATCGTCTTTGACGGGGTGGAGGATTACCACGCCCGCATCGACGACCCCGACCAGGGGATCGACGCGGAGTGCATCCTGGTCATGCGCGGCACCGGGCCCAAGGGCTACCCCGGCGGGGCGGAGGTGGTGAACATGCGCCCCCCCGCCGAACTGTTGAAACGCGGCATCACCGCCCTGCCCTGTATCGGCGACGGGCGGCAATCGGGCACCTCGGGCTCGCCCTCCATCCTGAACGCCGCGCCGGAAGCGGCAGAGGGTGGCGGGCTGGCCCTGTTGCGTACCGGCGACCGGATCCGCATCGATCTGCGCACCGGCAGCGCCGACATGCTGGTCCCGCCGGAGGAGCTGGCCCGCCGCGCCGAGCAGCTTCTGACCGAAGGCGGATTCCCGGTCCCCGAAAGCCAATCCCCCTGGCAGCGATATTTCCGCGATCTGGTGCAGCCCTTCGACCGCGGCATGACCCTGCGCGACGCCGATCAATACCGCGAAATCGCCCGCAAGTTCACGCCACGCGACAATCACTGAGCGGCAGGGCCTGGAAGCGGAGCCGGGAAAATAGGAGCCGGGAGATGGGAAACGGGCGCTTCAAGACGGGAATGTCGGGATGCCCCTACGCTGCCCCGCCGCCGGGCCCGGCCCCGGCGGCGGCAGGCGCGACCGTCAACCCGCCGCGATTTCGGCGCGGAAGGTTTCGGTGCCCCTCATGATGTGATCCAGCAGCGGCAGGACGCCCCAATGCCGGTCGTCCAGATCGTAGTCGATCACCCGCGAATGGGCGGAGGCAAAGGTACCCAGCCGCTGATGATACAGCTTTGCCAGCCCGGGATAGCCCATCGGCTCGGCCATCGCGGCCAACGCAAGGAAGGTTTCCAGCCGCTGCCGCAGCGGGCTGTCCAGGTCCCGGTTGCGGTAGAGCCAGGCGTAGAGATCGGGGTGAAAATTGGTGAAGACCCCGGCAAACCCCGCCGATCCCGCCCGCATCGCGGCCGCCGCGATGGCGGCATTGGCATTGACCACCGACAGGTCCGACCCTTCAGCCAGCTTCACCCGGCGGGCCACGGTAGGCAGGTCACAGGACACGTCCTTCAGCGTGACGAACCGGCCGGTGTCACGGCAGAATGCGAATTCGTCATCGCTCAGCAGGCGGCGGAATGGCGCGGGGCATTCATACAACCCCAGCGGCAGATCGCCCGGCACCCAGCCCAGAACGTCCGTCACCCCCTGGCGCAGCGCGGCGGCACCGGCATGGGACGGATCCAGGTGGTTGGTCACCAGCACCAGCGCGTCGAACCCGCAATCGGCCATCGCCATCAATTCTTCGCGCTGATCGTCGCGCGCGTCCGAGATATGGCCCGACCCGATCACGCCCACCCGCCCGGCGGCCAGCTCCACGGTGCGGCGCCCCAGCTCTGTCCGTTCCGCCAGGGTCAGGTGCTGCATCTCGCTGGATTGGCAGACCGCGAACAGCGTGTCGGCACCCTGGGCGATATACCATTCCACCAATCGCTCCAGCCCGGCCCAGTCGATGGAGTTGTCGTCGGTCATGGGGGTCAACATCACGGGGACGATGCCGTCGGTTCTCTGGGTCATATGCGCTTTCCGATGGATTTGTAATCATGTTTGAATTTAGAATAGCATTCCAGAAACACCGGAACCAAGGAGATTTCTCGCGTGAGCGTCAAAAGATGGGAGGACGATGCAACCGTCTGGCACGGGCCGGACTACGGGGCAGAGGCATTGCGCTATCACCCCGACGTGGCATCGGCGGCGGTGGCCGGACGGATCATCACCTGCGTCGACGTCGTCGATTGGGCGGGCACGGGCGGACGCGATCTGCTGCTGTCGGCCTGGGATCCCTGTTATGACGGCAAGGTCTTCTTGCGGCGCGAGATCGGCAGCCATCCCGACGGCACCCCGATCCTGGGCCCGGAAACCTGTATCGAGGGCGTGCGCGGCTATGTCACCGCCGTGCCGGACGGGGATGTCTTTCACCTTGTCTCCGCCTCCCGGATGCGGCGCGAAATCTACCTGTTCCCCAATATCGGCAGCCGGGGCGCGCCGGAATTCGGCGATCCCGTGGTGTTGGAACTGGACGCCGACTGGGTGCGCGGCAACGAATATTTCCACATGGCCCGGTTCCATGACATCGATGGCTGCGGCGTGGCGGAACTGATCGTCGGCAGCGACCATTGGGACGAATACTGGCCCAACGGCCGGGAATGGAACGACGCGGGTTATCGCGGCCACGATGCCGTCGGGCGCTGGATGGGCGGGCCGCTGCGCGGGTTTCTCTATGCGTTCAAAAACGTCGGAACCCCTGCCGCACCGGTGCTGGAAAAAGGCCGCGCGCTGATCGCGGGCGAAACCCCGCTGGAGGTCTATGGCCAGCTGGCCCCGGCCTTTGGCGATTTCACCCCCGGCGAGACCAGCGTGATCGCAGGCGAATTCTGGAACATCCTGCATATCGCCCGGCAAAGGCCCGACGGCACCTTCGAACAGGACCGCCTGGTCCAGACCCCCGACGATGCGGTGCTGGAACTGGACCAATGCATCCATCTGCCCTGCGTCACCGACTGGAACGGCGACGGGCGGCTGGATATTCTGGTCGGGGCAGAGGACGGCTATGTCACCTATCTGCGCAATTGTGGCACCGGCGCCGACGGGCTGCCCCGGTTCGAACATGCCGGGCGCGTGCAGACCACCGCCCCGCTGATCCATGCCGGGGTGCTGCCCAGCCCGGCGGCGCATGATTTCACCGGCAATGGCCGCCCGGACCTGGTGGTCGGCAATTCCACCGGCGAGCTGCTGTTCTACCCCAACCGCGGTGTCGACGACCCCCGCGACCTGGGCGTGGAGGCGATGCTGACCGCAGATGGCGTGCCGATCCGCATTGCCGCCGGGCTGACCGGCTCGATCCAGGGACCGTCGGAGAAAATGTTCGGCTATTCCTGCCCGACGGTGGCGGATTGGACCGGCACCGGGCGCGGCGACCTGCTGGTTTCGGACGTCACCGGCCAGCACCGCCTGTATCGTAATCTGGGCGGTGACATGGTGCCACCGCGCTTTGCCGCAGCCGAACGGCTGACCTGCGAGGGCACGCCGCTGCAAACCGTCTGGCGGGTACGCCCGGCAGTGACGGATTGGCAGGCAGGCGGGCCGCTCCACTACGTCGCACTGGATGCCGAGGGCGTGTTGACCGACTGGACCCGCGCCTCCGACACCGAACTGACCGCGCCGCGCCGGCTGCACTGGGAGGACGGCCGCGAGATCCGGTTCACCGTGGATGTCGGCGGGGGCCGTGGCCGGGTAAAGCTTTGCCTGTGCGATTGGGAGGGGACAGGCCGGATGGACCTGATCTTCGGCACCCATGCCCGCGCCTGCGTGCCTGACGATCCCGCAACCGGCGCGCCGCGCAACACCACCGGACAGGCCGGGCTGTTCTACGCCCGCAACGTCGGCACGCCCGACGCGCCCCGCTTTGCCCTGCCGGTGCCGATGGCGCACAAGGGGCAGGTCATCGCCATGGCCATGCATGTCGCCGCCCCGGAGGCGGTGGATTGGGCCGGACGCGGGGCGCTGGACCTGATCGTCGGGGTAGAGGACGGCAGCCTGGTCTGGCTGAAGCGGGAGGATCTGACATGGACATCGTGATCCGGGGCACCACCCGCCTGATGGGCGTGATCGGTGACCCCATCGCTCAGGCCCGCACGCCCGAGGCGATCAACCCGATCTACGCCGCCATGGGCGCAGATATCGTCTGCGTGCCGCTGCATGTTCCCGCCGATGCGCTGGCGACCTGTTGGGCCGGGCTGAAGGCGATGCCGAACCTCGTGGGGTTCGGCATCACCCTGCCGCACAAAACCGCCGCGCTGGACCTGTGCGACGAGGTCGATCTGGTCGCCCGGCGCGTCGGTGCGGTGAACGTGGTCCGGCGCGAGGCCGACGGCCGGTTCAAGGGGTACAATTTCGACGGCGCGGGCTTCGTGCGCGGCTTGCAGGCCGCAGAGATCCATGTGGCGGGCAGGCCCTGCCACCTGATCGGCGCGGGCGGCGCGGCCATGGCCATCGCGCTGGCCCTGGCAGAGGCCGGCGCGGCGGAGATCGTGGTGACCAATCGCACGCTGTCGCGGGCGCAGGCACTTGCCGATCGGGTCAATGCGGATCTGGGCAAAACCCTGTTGCGGGCCGGAACCGCCGCACCGGTGGCCGATGCGCTGGTGGTGAATGCGACATCTCTTGGGTTGCGCGACACCGATGCGCTGCCGCTGGATCCGGCCTGCCTGACCCCCGGTATGACCATGGCGGAGGTCATCGCCCAGCCCGAGATCACGCCCCTGCTGACAGCCGCGCAGGCGCGGGGGGTGGCGGTGCATTCGGGCCTGCACATGATCACCGGGCAAGTCGGGTTGATCGCCGAACATCTGGCGGCGGGGGCGCGCGCGCGCTGACGGTTGCCTGGCCTGCCGCACCGGTTGCGCTGGGCCATTCGCGGCAACCGTGGGCAGGCGCGGGACCGCGCGGCGCCAAACGCCATGTATCCCGGAACGACATCTCAGGGCGGCAGGCATATGACCGGATACGCGCGCCCACCTCCCACGCAACCAACCCCGGACCGGGGTCAAATGCGACGTCGAAAGCGGCCCTGCGACGAAGCCTCCCGACAGTCAGAGCCGCCAATCAACAGCGGCGCGGATTTCCCCGCATCGCAACCGGCCTGGGGCCAGCAGCATCGGCAATGCGCAGAATCGCGGCGTTCCGCCCCGGCTTTCCCCGTGTCCTACCCCTGCCCTGTCATCATGGGCCGGCCCGCAGGTTGACCCGTAGCAAAGCCTGCGATCAACGCGATCTGGGCCTGCAACATGTCGTTGCCGTCCGACACCCGCGCGCCCGCCGCCCGCGCCGCGCGCAGCAGCGCGGTGTCCCCCTCCAGGGCGGCGATGTCGGCGATCAGCATGTCCGGGCGCAGGGCGCCCGGCGGCACAGGAAACACCGCGTCGCCCTTCATCCCAATGGGAGAAGCATTGATGATCACGTCATAGCCATCGTACCCGCGCGCGCCATCCTCTGCCTGGGCCAACGGCCTGCCGGTCGCCTGCGCCACCATTTCAGCAGTGAATGCCACCGCTGCGGGGTCAGGATCCATCAGCCCCAGCATGGCAATCCCCTCCCCGGCCAGCGCGTGGGCAATGGCGCGCCCCGCGCCGCCCGCGCCGACCATCAGCACCCGTGCGCCCGCCAGCCGGGCCTGCCCGACGCCCAGCCCCAGGACAAAGCCACGCCCGTCGAACAGCGCGCCGTGCATCCGCCCATCCGCCCCGCGCTGGATGGAATTCACCGCCCCCACCGCGCGCGCCTCGTCACTGAGCGTATCGCAGCGCCGCGCGGCGGCGACCTTGTGCGGGACCGTCACGCCGATGCCGGCGACATTGTCGATGGCGCGGAAGACGTCCCAGGCGGCGTCGAACCCGCCCGGCGTGACGTGAAAGGGCACCGCCCAGATCCCGGCATCCGCCGCAGCGAACAGCGGGTTGATCAGGCGCGGTGTCTGCACCTGCGCAACGGGATCGCCCCAGACGGCATATATCCGTGCGGCCCCGGACAGGTTGGGGATCAGCAAGGGCGCACTCATGCGCCACGCCCCGCGCCGAAGATGCGGGCGCAGCGCGCCAACGCGGTGTCCATGACTTCGCCCGGATCACGGGCCCACCAATCGGCCGAGAAGATCTCCACCTCCACCGGACCGTTGTAGCCTGCCGCGCGCATCATGGCCGCGATGCCGGGCAGGTCGATCACCCCGTCGCCCATCATGCCCCGATCCGTCAGCAGGTGGCGAGTGGGCACCAGCCAGTCGTTGACGTGGAACCCCAGGATCCGCCCGGCCCGACCCGCGCGGGCGATTTCGGCGGGCAGGCGGTCGTCCCACCACAGGTGATGCACGTCGATCACCACACCGATTCCCGCGCCCAGCCGGTCACACAGGTCATTGGCATGGGTCAGGCTGGCAATCATGGTGCGGTCACCCATCAGCATGGGGTGCAGCGGCTCCAGCGCCAGGGTGACACCGGCGGCGCGCGCCATGTCCAGCAGGTCGGCGATCACCGCCTCTGCCCGGTCGCGGGCTTCGGCGAGGGTTTCGCCCCGCCGCGCCAGACCGCCAGTGAAGACGAAGACGTGATCGGCGCCGAACCGCGCGGCGCGGGCCAGTTCCGCCTCTGCGCGCGACAGGCCGTCGGCGGTAAAGGGACCGATGCGGTTATAGCCTGCGACGCGCATGTCATGGCGCGCCAGCGCGGCCAGCGCCGCCTCTTCGCCCACACGGTCGATCTCGTTGCCCCAGATCGACACTTCGGTCAGGCCGCGTTGGGCGCAGAGATCGAGAAAGGCCAGCATATCGGCCCGCTCCCGCACGGTGGCGTGGTTGATCACGACGTCTGACATGCGCATCCTCAGAACTTGTAGACGCCGAGCTTCATGAAGATCTGGTAGATCTGTTCGGCATAGCGCGAGAATTCGGGATATTCGCCCAGATGCGCGGGGCGTGGGCGCGGCAGGTCGATCCTGATCTCCTCGACGATGGTGCCGGGGCTTTGCGACATCACCAGAACGCGGTCCGACAGGCCGACCGCCTCCTCGATGGAATGGGTGATGAACAGGACCGTCTTGCGAGTTTCCAGCCACAGCATTTCCAGATCGTGGCGGATCTGCGTGCGAGTGATCGCGTCCAGCGCGCCGAAGGGTTCGTCCATCAGCAGCATGGAGGGATCATGCACCAGCGCCCGCGCGATGGAGACCCGTTGCCGCATCCCGCCCGACAGCTGGCGCGGGTACTTGGCCTCGCTGCCCTTGATCCCCAAGCGGTCGAACAGCGCATCGGCCCGGTCGCGCAGGGCGCCGTGGTCCAGCTTGCGGATCTCCTGTTGCAGCATGACATTCTGCAACGCCGTGCGGAAATCCAGCAGCAGATGGTCCTGGAACACGATCCCGACTTCGGAAATCGGGCGCGTCAGCGGTTGCCCGTCGACGGATATCATCCCGGCGCTGGCCGGCTCCAGCCCTGAGGCCAGCAGCAGTGTCGTGCTTTTGCCGCAGCCCGAAGGGCCGATGAGGCTGACGAATTCGCCCGGCTTCACGTCCAGATCGATGGGGCCCAGGGCATGGAACGGATGGGGCCCGTCCTCCCCGTAGATCTTGGTGATCGCTTCGGCCCGGATGGAGGCGCCGGTGCCGCCCCCGCCGGTCCCGCCCAGGGCGTTGCGCGGGGCCTGCGTGGATTGATTCAACTCTGCCATGCGGCCTGTCCTCCTGCGATTGGCGCGATCAATGCGCGCCCTGTTTCCACGGCATCATCCGGCGTTCGACCAGGGCCATGGTACCGTTGAACACCAACGCCACCAGCGCCGCGGCAATCAGCCCGGCAAAGGTCAGCGACATGTCCATGAAACTGGTGCCCTGCATGATCATGAACCCCAGCCCTTTGTTCGACGCGATGAACTCCGCGATGATCACGCCCTCCACGGCCTTGACCACGCCGATCTTCATCCCCGAGAAGATCGCCGGCATGGCCGAGGGCAGGCGGAATTTCCAAAAGCTCTGCCATTGCGAGGCGCCCATGGAGCGGGAGATGTAGAACAGCCGCGGATCCACCGACCGGAACCCCGCCATGGCGTCCACCAGAACGGGGAAAAAACACATCAGGAACACGATCAGCGCCGCCACCAGCGGGCCGATGCCGAACCAGATGATCAGGATCGGGCCAATCACCGTCTTGGGCATGATGTTCAGGAACACGATGACCGGATACAGCCCACGTTCCAGCGCGCCGACCGATACGATGGCCAGCGCCAGCGGTACGGCGACGATCACGCCCAGGGCGAACCCCTCCACGATGGTGAGGGAGGTCGCCAGCGCATGCCCGCCGATCATCTGCCAATCCGCCACCAGCCGGCCCAGGAAATCCGTCGGTTTCGGCACCAGCCAGGTCGGCACCTCGTACCAGGTGGCCAGCGCCTCCCACAGGGCCAGCAGCGCGGCGATGGCCAGGGCGCCGATCAGCAGCGACCCGAAGACCGACCCGCGCAACCGCGACAGCGCCAGCACCGCAGAACCGGGCGCGGCCCGCCCCATGGGCGCCGTGGAATGATCGCGCGTACCTTGCATGAAACCGCCCTTGCCTCGTCTTGTCGTGTCTTGTCGCGTCGCGTCCGGTGTCGGACGCTGCGTTGCAGGCACCGCGTCATCGGCGCCCCGTATCATGGACGAGGCCGCGCCAGGGCGGCCCCGTCCGAACCCATGAGTTACGGGCAGCTCACGGGTTCATCCGGCACCAGATCGTTGGTGTAATAGGTCGTCACCGGCTTTTCCGACGGCATTTCCATCGCCGTGGTCATGACGGAAAACATCTCTTCCCAGGTCTCCGGTGGGGTGACGCCGATAGTGTCGCCCGTGCCGCCCGGACAGACGGAGGCAAAGCTGTAGACGGACGCCTGTTTCAGGGAGGCCTCCGAATTTTCCGTTTCGGGGAAGACCTTCAGCAGGTCGGCGATCGCGTCGTCGGGATCGTCCATGGCCTTCTGCCAGCCCTCGGCCGTCGCGGCGATGAAGCGGGCCAACACGTCGCCTTTTTCCGCGATCATGTCTTCGCGGGCGACCAGGCTCAGGCTCGCGATGGGGACGCCATTGTCGTAGAAATACATGTTGTCCGCGTCGATCCCCTGGGCGGCCAGAGGCACCACGATGTTCTCGGGCGTCTGCGATACCGCATCGACCTGGCCCGAGGTCAGCAGCCCCAGAAACGCGGATTCCGAGGCGCTGACGATTTCCACGTCGTCCTCGGAGATATCGTTGGCCTTCAGGAACACCGGGATCAGCGGCAGCATGGCCGAACCGGGGGAAACGGCCAGTTTCTTGCCCACCAGGTCGGCGGGCGCGGAAATCCCCGACTCCGCCAGGGACTGGATACCGAACTGGCCGGATTTCCAGATGGTGGAGATGATCTTGATCGGCGCGCCCTTGGCGGCGACGTTCAGCGTGGCGCCGGTATCGGCATAGCCCAGATCGACCTGGCCGGTGGCGACCAGCTGCGCCGCGACAGAGGAACCGCGCCCCTCGACCAGGGTGACCTCAAGGTCATGCTCGGCATAGATGCCGTCCTCCTGCGCGACGGCAAAGCCGAGATGCGCGGAATCCGCCGTCCAGTTCAGCTGAACGGTCAGTTTGTCTGCCGCCATGGCCCCCTGCGCCGCGACAAGCGCAGCCAACGAGATCGTGGATGCGGTGATGAAAGTCCCGAAATTTGTCATGTGTTTCCTCCCAGAATGCTGGTCTTGGTCAATTCGCGTTGGCAGCCCCTCAGAACCGTCGCCACGGCAACAGGATGCGTTCCAGCAACGACATCCCGAAACTCAGGATCACCCCGATCAGCGACCCGATGACGAGCACGGCAAAGATCAGCGGTGTGTTCTGGCTGTCCATCGCGCGCAGCACGAGGTAGCCCAGACCGTTTTGCGAATTCAGCCATTCGACCACGATCACCACGGTGACGGCGATCACGATGGTGATCTGCAATCCCGAGAAGATGCTGGGCGCGGCCGAAGGCAGTTCAAACAGGCGGAACGTCTGCCACCAGGAGGCGCCGACCGATCGGCTGAGGTAATATTGGCGCGGATCAATGGAGCGAAACCCTGTCACGCTGTCCACCAGTACCGGAAAGAAGGTGATCAGCGCCGTCAGCAGCACCTTGGGCAGGTCGGAGAAGCCGAACCAGACCAGCATCAGCGGGGCCAGTGTAACCTTGGGCAGGCCCTGGATGAAGATCACGATGGGATAGAGGATCTGCTCCGCCAATCGCGATTTGGCGATCAGGTAGGCCAGGATGACCCCGGGCACCGCCCCGGCGACAAAGCCGATCAGGATCAGCTTGGTCGTGATCATGCCGTGATAGGCCAGCCGGTCGGCCTCCTGCACGATGACGGCCAGGAAATCGGTGGGTGCGGGCAGGACAAAGATCGGCACATCCGACAGCCGGACGCCGACCTGCCACAGGATCAGCAAGCCGGCGAACCACAGGGCAGGTTCGGCCACGCGGCGAAGTCGGGACAGGCCGGTCATTTCTGGACTCTCACGTTGTTGCGGGCGATGGAGGCATAATCCGGCACGTCGCGCTGGCGCGCCCTGAGCGGCCAGATCTGGGCCAGTTCGGCGGCGGTGGCGTGCAACTCTGTAACCAGTTCGGGCCAACGGCTTTCGCGAATGCGCAGCAGCGGCCCGGCGATGGACACGGTGCCGGCGACCGGCGCATCCGGCTCTGGCCCGGTGCGGAACGGCACGGCCAGCGCGGCGGTGCCCGCTTCTGCCTCTTCCACCGAGGAGCCGAACCCCTGCTCCCGCGTTTGCCGCAGCAGGGCGCGCAGTTCATCCACGTTGCGGGCGCTGTTGGGGCCCAGTTCCCGGTTGGCCTTGAAGCCACGCGAATAGACAATCTTCAGCGCCTCTTCCTCGGACAGGGTGGCCAGCCAGGCCTTGCCGTTGGCGGTGGCATGCAGGACGATTTCCTGGCCCATGTCGGGGTCGTAGCGCAGGCCGGTCACGGCGCCCTGGGCGCGGGCGACCCAGACCAGGTCTTCACCCTCCAGGATGGCAAGCCGGCAATATTCCCGTGTCTCTCCCGCCAGACGGGTCAGCGCGGACTGCACCACGTCGGGCACGTTGCGCCCGTCGAGGTTGCGAAAGGCCAGCACCGACATGCGCAACGACAGGGCGTATTTCTGGCTATGCGCATCCTGCCGCACCCAGCCCTGGTCGGCCAGCGTGGTGACCAGCCGATGCGCGGCGCTGGCCGGGATCTCCAGCCGCGTGGCCAGCTCTGAAAGCTCCATCGCCTCGCGCTCTCCGGCGAGGATCTCCAACAGGTTCAGACAACGGGACACGGCAGTGACGGTCACGGGCGATTCTCCTCTTCCGGCCAGTTTATGGCACAACCTTCCAAATTGGAATGTATTTCTAATTTCACCAGGAGACGGATCGAATACGAGACCCGCGCACCGGGGATGGCCGTGACCCTCCCGCCCGCCACGCCGAAGCGCAAGGAAAAGTCGTGCCGCTGTTGCGCCCGCCGCCGACCTGCACGCCGGTCCCCTTCCGGCCCGCCACGGCTTCCGCCCGTGGCCGGACCTCCCCCGGTTCCTTGCCGGCACGCCTTCCTCTTGCCGGCACGCCCCGCCCAAACGCAAACAGCAGGCCCGGGGGCCTGCTGTCGTTTCCTGCCACGGGTCGGGCGCCGCTACCCCATGCGCAGCACGCAGCCGCCTGTCACCTCCCCGTTCCAGCGGGCGCGAAAGGCGTCGCGGAATTCGTCCATCACGTAAAGGTGCGAGATCTGCGGCCTGATCTTCCCCTCCCCCGCCCATTGCAGGATCCGGGCCAGCCGTTCGGGCCGGATGGAGGGATCTTTTGCCACCGCAATGGCAGAGGGGCAGCCCATGACGATCAGGCTTTTCATCTGGATGATGTTCGTCGGCAGGTGGTTGGCATTGGGCGCGCCACGCTGCCCCCTGCCCCGCGCGACATCGGGGGTGGAGGTCCAGCCCACGATCAGGAACCGGGCGTTGAAGGCGGTGCAGCGCAGGCTTTCCAACGAGATGTCCCCGCCCACGGCGTCATAGACCACATCCACCCCGCGCCCGCCGGTCAGGGCCTTCACGTCGTCGCGGAACCGGCGGACCTGTCCGGCCTTGTCCAACACGGTGACGACGTGGTGGGCGCCGACCTCCTCCACCTTCTTCAGCTTTTCCGCCGACCGGCCCGTGGCGATCACCGTGGCGCCCAGCATCCGCGCCATCTCGACCGCGGCCAGCCCGGTCAGGCCGGTGGCGCCGTTGATCAGGATCGTCTCCCCCGGTTGCAGGTTGGCCCGCGCCACAAGGCAGTGATAGGCGGTTTCGTAGGCCTGCAACAGCACCGCCGCCTGGTCGAAATCCAGATCGCCGGGGATCGGCAGCAGCAGGTCGGCGGATACCACCGCGTAGCTGGCCAGCCCCCCGGCGGCCTGGTAATCGCCATGCGATCGCGGCCCCACATGCATGGAATCCACCAGCATCCGATCCCCGACCGCGCAGCGGTCCGCCGCCACGTCGGGGCCCACGGCCCGCACCACACCGGCATATTCCATCCCCGGCACATAGGGCGGTTTCGGCATGTGCTGGTACTGGCCGCTGGTCATCAGCAGATCGACCCAGGACAGCGCCGCGCTGCGGATTTCCAGCAGCGCCTCGTTCGGGCCCAGATCTTCGGGCCGGGGCGCTGGCTGAACCCGCAGGTCGAGGCCCGTCTCGATCGCCTGGGCGGGATCGTCGGCGAATTCGGTGACGACGATCTGGCGACCATCGGGAAGGGTGGGGGCAAGAGTCATTGAGGGCCTTTCGGATCAATAGGATTTGGGCAGGTCCAGCGCCTTTTCGGCGACGTGGGACAGGATCAGCTCTTCGCTGACCGGCGCGATGAAATTCAGGACGCTTTCGCGGAAATAGCGTTCGACATGGTATTCGCGGGCAAAGCCCAGCCCGCCATGCACCCGCACCGCGCGAAAGGCCGCGTCATAGGCGACATGCCCGGCCAGGTAGCGCGCCGAATTCGCCTCCAACCCGCAGGGGGTACCAGCGTCGAACAGACTGGCGGCGTTGAAGGTGACCAGCTCGGCCGCGCGCAGGCGCATCCAGATATCGGCCAGTGGGTGCTGGATCGCCTGGTTCTTGCCGATGGGCCGGCCAAAGACCTCCCGCTCGCGGGCGTAGCCGGCGGCCTTGTCCAGCGCCGCCTCAGCCGCGCCCAGGGCACCGGCGGCAACCAGGATGCGTTCGGCATTCAGCCCGTGCAGCAACACGCGAAACCCCTGCCCCTCATCGCCGATACGGTCGTCCTCGGGCACCTCCAGGTCATCAATGAAGATGGCGTTCGAATCCACGGCCTTGCGGGCCATCTTGGCGATCTCCCGAACCTCGATCCGGTCCCGGTCGAGGGGGGTGTAGAACACCGTCAGCCCATCGGTGGGGCGCGCGGCCTCCTCTCGCGGGGTGGTGCGGGTGACCAGCAGGATGTGATCGGCGCTTTGCGCCGTGGAGGTCCAGATCTTGCGCCCGTTCACCACATAGCCGCCGCCCGCCACCGGACGGGCACGGGTGGTGATGGCGGTGGTGTCCAGCCCGGCATCGGGTTCGGTGACCCCGAAACATGCCCGGTGGTCGCCGGCGATCAACGGCGGCAGCATCCGTGCCTTCTGCGCATCGGTGCCGAAGCCGACCACCGGTTGCAGGCCGAAGATATTGATATGTACCGACGACACCGCCGCCGCGCCCAGGCGGCCGATCTCGCGCATCACCAGCGCGGCCTCGTAAAGGCCCAGCCCGGCACCGCCATAGGCCTCGGGCATGCAGGTGCCGAACCAGCCGCCTTCGGCGATGCGGCGGGCAAAGGCGTCGGGAAAGGCGCCATCGGTATCGCGATCCAGCCAGTAGCCGTCGTCGAATTCGGCGCAGATCCGGGCCACCGCGTCGCGGATGGCGCGCTGATCTTCGGTCAGGTGCAGGGTCATGTCAGCTGTCCTCCGGCCCGTCGGGGCGTTGCGGTGCGGTGGGGCGCCATTCCAGGGGATCGGCGCTGAGGATATCGCCGGTGCGGCGGTGGGCGACGAACAGGTCCGCCCGGATGAAGGCGCGGTGGGCCAGCACCTGCCGCCCCTCTCCCGTCACCAGCATCGAATCGATCCGGGCCAGCGGCGCGGCAAAGGACACGTCCAGCAGCCCGGAATGCTCGTGCGTGGCCAACGCGATGGTCACGGTCTGGTGCCCCTCCAGCCGGGTGACTCCGGTGTGATCACGGATCAGCTGGGCATAAAGACGCCGGGTGTCCTGATCCTCTGCCGGAAGCTGGTCGTAGATGGCGGCGGGAATGTAGAGATCCACCAGAGAATAGGGTTGGCCCTGCATCAGGTGCCGTTTGCGGATATGGACAAAGGGGCGCTCGCTGTCGGGCAACGGCTTGGCCAGGTCCTGGCAGCTGTCGGCCGGCCCGCGCGACAGGATGTCGATGGAGAACCGGGGATCAAGATCCAGCAGGTCGTAGGCCGGCTTTTCCTCCTGCGGGCGAGCGGGACGGGCGGCGGTGACAAAGGTGCCGCGCCCGCGCGCGCTGGACAGCAGCCCCTCGTCGCTGAGCAGCCGCACCGCTTGCTGCACCGTGGCCCGCGCCACGCCGTATTGCGCCTGCAATTCCGGCAGGGTGCCGATCTGTGTGCCCACCGGCCAGGCGCCGATGGCGATCTGGTCGCGAAACAGGCTGGCCAGCTTCAGGTACAGCGGAATCCCGTCGCCCGGTTTCAGCCGACCCTTGGCCCCGCCCTCTCGCGGATCGTCTGGTGTGTCTGACATCGCGACTGCCCTTTCCTGTCATGCCCCGGATCGGCGCGCCGCGATCCGCTGTTGAAGAGGCCCTGCGGACAGGTCCCGGAACCTGCCCGCCCGAATTGCGTGGGGCGGCCTGAAGGGTGTCGCCCGCTCCCGAAGGTCCGGCGCCCCCTCGGCGCGGCCCCGTCCCGCACGTCCCCCCCCGCGGCCCCGGCGCGGGTCACGCACCGCCGAGGATACCCGCCGCGCGCAGCGCCGCGATCCGTGTGGGGGACAAGCCGAATTCCTCCAGAACCTCGGGGCCATGGGCACCCAGGTCGGGGGGGTAGCGGTCCGGCCCCTCGTCCACATCGCGGGCGCCGAAGGGCGCGCGGACATGCCGCATCGGTCCCTGGGTGGGGTGTTCGTAATCCTCGAACAGACCCACCGCCTGAAGGTGGGGATCGTTCTCCAACTCCTCAATGCTCAGCACGGGGGCGTGGGGGATGTCCAACTCGTCCAGGATCCGCCCCCATTCGGCGGTGGACTTCTGCGGCAGGATTTCCGTCGTCGTGATCTCGTAAAGCTGGCCGATGCCCTGCGCCATGGCACGCGCGTCGCGCATCAGCGGGCCATCCAGGATGTCCTGCCGCCCGACATGCGCCAGGAACCGCTGCCATTGCGGGTACTTGTAGACGCCGTGCACGATGTAGCCATCCGCCGTCGGGCTGGGATGGCGGTAGGGGCTCGTCACGCGGGCATAGCCCAGGCCACCCTCCGGCGGGCGGAAGGCATGGCCGTTCAGGTGCTGGTTCAGCACCACGCCGACCATGGCCTCGAACATCGGGGTTTCCAGATAGCAGCCCTCGCCGGTGGCGCGCTGGCGGTGCAATCCGGCCAACATTGCCTGGCCGACCATCAGTCCCACGACCTTGTCCGCGATGGCCACAGGCACGAAGGTCGGCTTGCCGGTCATGCGCCCGTTGACATCCGCCAGCCCGGACCGCGCCTGGATCACGTCGTCGAAGGCGGGGTAATCGGCATAGGGCCCGTCCCGGCCAAATCCGATGGCGGCGCAATAGACCAGTCTGGGGTTCAGCGCCTTCACCGCGTCGTAGCCAAAGCCCAGACGTTCGATCGCGGGCGGGCGCATGTTGTGGACCAGAATATCGGCGCTGGCGATCATTTCGCGCAGGACTTGGCGGCCGTCCTCCGACTTCAGGTCCAGCGCGACAGAGCGCTTGTTGCGGTTCACCCCCATCCATTGCGCCGACATGCCGTCACTCCGGCCCAGCCCGACCCCGCGATAGAGATCCCCGCCCAGCGGTTCGACCTTGATCACGTCGGCGCCCATGTCACCCAGGAACTGGGTGGCGTAGGGGGCCATCAGGATGTGGCCCAGTTCCAGCACGCGGACATTGTCCAGCAGCTTCAGCATTTTGGTTCCTCTTCTTCACGGTCGGGGTCTTGGAGGGGGACGGCATCACCGGGCCAGGGCTGCGCCCGGCGGCGGGCCGTGTCGGCGCCCAGGTCTGGCGCGGCGGCGCGGATCGCGGGGCGCTGCCCGTCAAAGGAGACGGGAAAGCCGGTCATGGGCACCACCAGCCCCGGCACCGGCTGCAACATCTGCAACGCCTGCACCTGCGGATCCGCGACCACCTGCGGGATCGTCTGCACCGGCGCATTGGGCACCCCGGCGGCATCCAGCCGGGCGCGGGCCTCGGCCATCGGCATGTCGCGGAAACAGCCGGCGACCAGGCCCACGATCTCCTCCCGGTGGCGGCGGCGGGCGTCATTATGGGCAAAGCGTGGATCGTCCAGCCATTCGGCATGGTCCAGGGCGCGGGCCAGCGCGGCGAACAGCCGGTCATTGCCGGGCGCCACCACCAGCGGGCCATCGGCAGTGTCGAAGGCCTGGTAGGGCACGATCATGGGGTGGCCGGACCCGTGGCGCAAAGGCATCTGGCCGCTGGCCTGCCAGGCCAGGGTATGGCTGCCGGCCCAGACCAGCGCGGTTTCCAACAGCGAGGTATTGACCACGCAGCCCCGACCCGTCGCGGCGCGCCGGATCAGCGCGGCCAGCGCCCCGATCACCGTCCACATCCCCGTGCCCAGATCGACGATGGAGGCCCCCATGCGCGCCGGTGGCCCGTCGGGATGGCCATTGACGCTGACCAGACCGGCAAAGGCCTGCATCAGCGGCTCGTAGCCCGGCTTCTCCCGCATCGGTCCCAGATGGCCAAAGGCGCCCATGTCGCAATAGATCAGGCGCGGGTGGCGGGCCGTCAGGACCGCACTGCCAAGGTCCAGCGCAGCCATGGCGCCGGGGCGCATGTTATGCACGAAGATGTCGGCCCGCGTCAGCATCCCGTCCAGAACGGCGCGGTCCGCCTCATCGCGCAGGTCCAGCACGACGGAGGCCTTGTTACGGTTCATCAGATGAAAAACCGCCGCTGCGCGGGGCGTGATCGGTGGCCCCCAGCCCCGCGCATCATCGCCGCCGGGCTTCTCGATCTTGATCACATCGGCGCCCAGATCGGCCAGAATCTCCCCCGCGAAGGGACCGGCCAGGTTCTGCCCGATCTCCACCACGCGCAGCTCGTCCAGCATTCCCGCCGGAGCCTCTGCCGCCATGTTCCATGCCTGCGTCATCTCAGAACCCCGCCATTGCGGGCAGCCACAGCGACAACCCCGGCACCGCGATCAGAATTCCGAGGATCAGGAATTCGGTCAGGACAAAGGGCCAGATGCCCTTGAAGATGTCCCGCGCGGGCACCCTTGTGGTCGAGGAGACGATGAACACGTTCAACCCCATCGGCGGCGTGATCAGCCCGATCTCGGCCGTCTTGACGAAGATGATGCCCAGCCATACCGGATCGAAGCCCAATCCGAACAGCAGCGGAAAGACCAGCGGCATGGTCAGCACCAGAATGGCGATCTGGTCCAGGAAGAACCCCAGCACGAACAGCAGCAGCAGCACCGCGCCCAGCACCAGATACCGGTTCGCGCCCGAAGCCTCGATCAGCATCAGCAGAGCCTGCGTTACCCCGGTCAGCGTGATGAAGGCGCCGAAAACAGCCGCGCAGGCGATGATCGACAGGATCATGGCGCTGTTGCGCGTGGCATTGGCCAGCGCGGTCAGGATGCCGCGCGGTCCCGTGCGCCCCATGACCACCGCCAGCAGAAGCGCCAGCAACGCCCCGACGGCGCCGATCTCGGTCGGCGTAATGACCCCGGAATAGATCGAGATGATGATGATCAGCATCAGCCCCAACACCGGCCAGACGGCGCGGATGCTCTCCAGCCGGTCGGCGCGGGACGCGCGGGTTGCGGATTGCGGCGCGATTTCCGGCCGGCGCCGGATCTGAAGGTTGATTGACAATGCGTATCCCACCGCCGTCAGCGCACCGGGCACGAAGCCCGCGACCAGCAGCTTGCCGACGGAGGTTTCGGTTATGATCCCATAGAACACCAACCCGATGCTGGGCGGCACCATGATCGCCAGCGTGCCCACCACCGCCAGCACGGAGGTGGAGAATTTGGTGTCATAGCCGAACCGCTTCATCTCGGGGTAGGCCGCCGCCGACAGCGTGCCTGCCGCGCCCGAGGACGAGCCGGAGATCGCCGCCAGCAGAACCCCGCCCGCAATGGCCGAATAGGCGATGCCCCCGCGCAGGTGGCCCAGCCACTTGTCCGAGGCCGCGAACAGGTCGCGGGTGAACCGCCCTGCGGTCAGGAATTCCGCCATCAGGATGAACATCGGCAGCGTCGTCAGCGTATAGCTGGCGACATGCTCGTAGGGTCCGGTTTTCAGGATACCGACCAACGGGTAATACCCCCCCGTCAGGTACAGGCCCGCGGCCCCAGCGATCAGCATGGCAAAGGCGACAGGCGCGCCGTTCAGAAGCAGCGCGAACAGAAAGGCGACAGAGCCTGTGACAACACCGGTCATTCCGGCACCTCCTCGTGGCTTTGGGATGACCCGGTGGGAAAGACGACTTCGTAAGCCAGGCGCAGCGCCATCACGCCGCAGCCGACCGGCACCCAGACATAGGACCAGTAGACCGGGAACTGGATCACGCCAAAGGTCGTGTCGCGGCTGGCGAATTTCTCGAACGCCTCCAGCCCGGCATGCCAGGCGATAAAGCCGAAAACGGCGGCGCCCAGCACGGTGTTGATCCGTTCCGACAGATGCCAGGGGATGCGCGCCAGATGGGCGGTCAGCACGTCCAGACGGACCAGCCCGCCCCGTGCATAGGCGGCAGGCATGCCCAGAAATGTCACGATCACCATCAGATACAGGGACGTGAATTCAAAGCTGCCCTGCAACGGTTGGTTGAAGAGATATCGCCCCAGGGCATCGGCGCTGATCGACAGCATCATAACCATGAGAGAGGCCTGCGCGATGCGCATGAAGACCAGATCAAAGATCCCGAGAACGCGGCTCATGTGTTCATTCTTTCCTGCGGTTTGCGGGGTGGCACCGGGCGGGCCGTCTATAGACTGCCGAACGGGCGCCGTGACCCTGCGGTCACGTACGGTAGCGAACCGGCAAGCCGGGATAAGGCCCCGGCCTGCCGGTCCACCGGATCATTCGGCCAGACGGGCCTGATAGGCGTCAAGCATCTCCTGCGCGGGCAGGCCCCGGCCACTGACCTGTTCAACCCATGTATCGCGCACGGCCCCCAGCATGTCGTTCATCTGCGCCTGGGTTTCGGCCGGCAGGTCAAAGACGGTGACACCGGATTCCGCCAGCTTGTCGAAGGCCTTGGTATTGCCGGCGTCGAAGGCCTCGGTGAAGGACAGGCGCACATCGGCGGCGACCTCTTCGATGGTGTTGCGCTGTTCTTCCGTCAGGCCCTGCCAGACGTCTTCGTTGACCAGCAGCGCAAAGGCCACGGCACCGAGGGACGCGTTGGTGGACACCGCCGACAGCACTTCCTCGATCTTGTAGCCAAAGACGGAGGCGGGGTTGTAGACCGCGCCATTCACCGTGCCACGTTGCAGCCCAAGATAGAGATCAGAGGCGGGAACCTTCACCGGGACGGCGCCCAGCGACTTGGCGATCAGCTCACCGGTGGCGCCCGCAACGCGCAGTTTCACGCCTTCGAGTTCGCTGATTTCCGAGATCCCCTCCCCCTTGGCCATCATCAGCTGGTAGGGCGGCGTCACCGTCCCCCACAGCGGACGCACGCCCAGCGGCAGGTATTCACGTTCCAGCAGATCGTTCTGGATATAGGCCTCGAACGCCTTGGACGCGGCGATCGAATCCTCGAACAGGCCGGGCAGTTCGGCGGCACTGGTCAGGGGCAGCTTGTCCGTGTTGTAGACAACGCCGACCAGCGCGATATCGGTCACCCGGTTGCGCACCGCGTCCAGAAGGCCGGAGGCCTTGGCCAGTTGTTCCGCCGGGAAGTGGCGGATCTGGATCGCGCCGTCGCTGCGGGCCTCCAGTTCCGCGATCAATGCCTGCGCGCCGACGCGCGACCCGATATGGGTCAGCGGGAATTGATCGGCCAGTTTCAGGGTGACGCTGTCCTGCGCGGCGGCGATGGTTGCCATCGCGGACAGCGATACGGTCAGTGCACCGGCCAGGGCCGTGGACTTCAATGTGGTCAGGAATGTCATTCGAGTATCCTCCTCGTTACGAATGAACGGACGTCAGGTTCGGGGGCCCGCCTCCGGGCTGCGGGCCAGAAACCGGCGCCGTGCCTCTGCGTGATGCGGGGTCGTGAAACACAGGGCCTGGGCGGCGGTTTCGGCCTCCAGAACCTGGCGCAGGTCCAATGTCGGGGATTGATCCAGAAGCGCCTTGCTCAGCCCCAGTGCGGTGGGGGAATGGCGGGCGAACCCGCTGGCCATCCGGCGGGCGACAGCCTCCAGTTCGGGGGCGGGGTGCAGCGCATCGACCAGCCCCAGCGTCTGCGCCTCCGTCGCCTCCACCGCGCGGGCGGAGAAGATCATCTCCTTCGCTCGGGCGATGCCGACGCGCCGGGGCAGCGACAGGTGCAGCCCGAAATCCGGGACCAGCCCCAGCCGCCCGAAGGAGGCGCAGAACTCCGCGTCGGGCGCGGCCAGCACCAGGTCGGCGGCCAGCGCCAGGCCCAGACCGGCGCCATAGGCCGGGCCGGATACGGCGGCGATCACCGGGATATCCAGAGTGGAGATCGCCAGCGCCACCTCCCCTGTCTGGCGCATCCTGCGGCGTGCGGCCTCTCCCGCCAGGGCGTCGGGAGCGGCATCGCCGCCGCCGTCAACACCGGCACCGGCACCGAGTTGCGCCATGTCACGGATATCTCCGCCGGCGCAGAAACTGCCGCCGCTGCCCGCCAGGATCAGAACCCGCACCGCGGGATCGCGCGCCACGCGGGTGATCAATCGCTGCATCAGGGGGCGCATTTCCAGATTGATCGCGTTCTTCTGAGCAGGCCGGTTCAGGCGCAGCGTGGCAACGCCGTCCTGAGCGACCTCCAAAAGGACCGGATCAGCCATCGGTCCGACCTGCCCCGCCAGTGGCCAGGGGCGTGACCCCGGCCAGCGGACCAGCCGGTGCCAGCCAATCGGCAGGCACCCGCACCGGCATGTCCAGCAACACCTGCGCATAGGTCTTGGCCTGCGGGTCATAGCGCAGCGACGCACTGCCGCCGCCACCCAGAACCCGTGTCAGCAGGAAATTCACCGCGCTGAACCCCGGCATCACGAACCGGGTCACGTCACCGCGCAGATAATGGGCGAACCACTGCGCCACGGCTTCTTCCGTCACCTCGCCCAGCAGGCGGGGCAACAGGGCGGGATCGCGGGCAATCAGGCCGATATTGGCATCGTTACCCTTGTCGCCGCTGCGGCCCACGGCGATGGCGCGCAGGGGCACATGCGGGTCGCCGGGTTGGCCCGGATCTGCCTGCGGAGCGGCGGGGCCGGCCAGCTGCGTACCGCCGCCGGGTGCGGGGATCCCGACGGCGGTCACGCCACCCTCCTGGTGCAAATGCACCGGAGTGTCCGATTTTGGCCACAGGAACGAATGCACCCGCAGCACCGGCGCAGGCCGGGGGCGGCCGCCGAACGCGCCGGTCAGCCCCTGCGCGGTCGAGACGCCGGGGGCGACGAATTCATGGGCAAAGACCTCAAGCGCGCGAGCATCGGCGTGGCGCAGGCCGATCTTCACGATCACCTCCCGCGCCGCATCGCGCCGCGCGGCGGGGCCATAGCTGTCATCGGCGCCGATCACCTCCACCGAGGTTTCGGTATAGGGGGCAAAGCCGCGAGCGGACATCAGCCGCTCCGTCCGTTCGATCAGCGCCTCCGCCATGCGGCGCCCGCGCGCGGCGGCCGCGCCCCCGGCGAGCATGTAGGTCGAAATCAGGCGGAACCCGTCATGCCACGTGCCGCAGACCTTGTAGTTGCGGCCCGGCGCATAACCGCGCGCGCCGCTGACCCGCACCCGGTCCGGGCCAACCTGCTCCAGCCGTACATCGCGGAAATCGCAGGTCACATCCGGAAGGCGATAGGCGGCGGGGTCGCCGATCTCGTAGACGATCTGTTCGGCGACCGCAGCCGGGGTGATCCGCCCGCCCTTTCCCGCCGGCATGCCGACGGTGAAACTGCCATCCTCGACGCAATCGATGATGGGAAAACCCATGTCGGCCCAGCCGTCCTGCACGTCTTCCCAATCGGTGATCAGCCCGCCGGTCGCCTGCGCGCCGCATTCGATCACATGGCCGGCCAGGCTGCCTTGCGCCAGCCGGTCCCAATCGTCCATCGCCCAGCCGAATTCATGCACCAGCGGGCCCAGCACCATGGCGCTGTCCACCACGCGACCGGTGATCACCACATCCGCGCCCTCATCCAGCGCCCGCGCGATCGCCCCGGCGCCGAGATAGGCGTTCAGGCTGCGAAAGGCTTCGGGCATGGAGGCGCCGGTGAACATTTCCGGCAGGCCGCTGGCCCGGATCTCCTCCTGCTGGGCCAGCAGGTCATCGCCAGTGACCACGGCAACGCGGAACGTCAGCCCGGCCTCTGCCGCCATCGCCTGAAACGCATCGCGACAGGCCAGCGGATTCATCCCGCCGCTGTTGGTGATCAGCCTGGTTCCCGCCGCGTGGATCTGCCCCAGCACCGGCCGGACCGAGGTCAGCCAATCGGGGATGAACCCGGCGTCGTCGGATTTGGCGCGCATCCGCGCCAGAATGGCCATCGTCACCTCGGCCAGATAATCGCCGACGATGTAATCAAGGCCCCCGGCCTCCACCAGCTGGGCCATGCCCAGCGTCGTGTCGCCCCATGCGGCCGAAGCGCCGCCGATGCGGATTGTCTTGTCCATGATCTGCTCCTCCTCCCCGATTACGTGCGGGAATCGCCGGCCCAGGCGGGTTTGCGTTTCTCCAGGAAGGAGGCGACGCCCTCGCGCCCCTCGGCGCCCAGCAGCGCACGGGCAAAGCGATCCCCGGCAAAGCGCATCATCTCCGCCCCCTGCAATTGCCTGGCGGCCAGCAGGATTTCCTTGGTCGCGGCATTGGCGCCGGGGGCACAGCGCAGCACACCGCGCCTGATCTCGGCCTCCTGCGCTTCCAGCGCCTCTGTATCGGCGACGGCAGCATTGGCGATGCCGATCCGCGCCGCCTCCGCTCCGTCGAACCGTGCGCCGGTCAGCATGATGCGCCGGGCCTCCGTCAGGCCGATGCGACCCACGATATATGGGGCGATCTGCGCCGGCGGGATGCCGATCATGGTTTCGGTCAGGGCGAATTGCGCGTCCTGGGTCACCACCACCAGATCGGCGGCACAGGTCAGGCCCAGCCCGCCGGCCATCGACGCGCCTTCGACCAGCACCACGACGACCTGCGGCATGCTATGCACCATTTCGAACAGGGTGCCGCCCGCGACATTGAAATCAGAAACCTCCGCTTCGGTCTTTTCTCCCGAAGCATAGGTGCGAAACGCCTTGAGATCGCCACCGGCGCAGAAGACACCGCCCTTCCCGCGCAAGGTGATGCCGCGCAAGCTGGCATCCGCCCGCGCCGTTTCCAGGGCCTGCCGCAGGGCGGCGACCAGATCTTCGGACAGGGCGTTTCGGCTGGCGGGACGGTTCAGCCAGAGGGTCAGCCAATCCCCGTCCCGTTGCGAGATGACGGCGGCGTCTTCGGTCATGCATCCTCCATACTACCTAAAGACCGTTCTTTTAACCTTATCTTTAGAGAGCCAATATCGACGTGCCAAGAGAAGAAATGAGGCGCAGAAAAAAACGGCAACTATCCAATTGAATATTATATATGTTTTGTCGATTCTGACAGGCACGAGGCCCTATGCTCGCTGCCTCGCGGCTTGCGGCCTCTCACGAAAATGTTGACAAACAATCGCTTCAATCACACGATTTAAACATGCGTTCGAATCTCGCCGAATCCCCCCGCCCCGATACCCGCGACGCCATCCGTGACGCCGCGGAGGAGCTGTTTGCCGAAAATGGCATCAGCGGCGTCAGCACCCGCGCCATCGCGCAACGGGCCGGCGCCAACCTGGCGGCGGTGAATTACCATTTCGGTAACAAGGAAAAGCTGACGCTGGAGATCTTTCGCGACGTGGCTCACCGGACCGCGACGCAGCGCCTGGCCAGCCTTGACCGGCTGGAGGCGCAGGCCCGGACAGAAGGGCGCACCCCGCGCATAGTCGACCTGGTGGAATCCTTCGTCGCCGCCTACACGGACGAGGACGACCCCAGAACCGGCCGTCTTCTGGCGCATTTCGTGGTCAAACACCGATACAGCCCCAACGAATGGACCAACGCCATCGTCCATGAGGAGCTGGATGCACTGGCTCTGCGCTTCATTGGTGCGATCCAGATCGCCGCGCCGCACCTGACAAAGGCCGAAGCGCACTGGCGCTATCACCTGATGGTCGGCACCTTGCAGATGATGCTGACCGACGAAGGGCCCTCGGGCCGGATCGCCCGCCTGTCTGACGGCGATTGCGACACCACGGACCGGAGGGAGATGCGGGCCCAGATCATCGCCTTTCTGACCGCCGCGCTGGCGGATACCGGGGCAGATGCGAGGGCAGATGCGGACGGCACCGCCGGGAGGGCCGCCACCACCTGATTACTGTCAACCTGACGTACGACCGGCCTCTGAGGAGAGGGGCCGTTGATCTCAATGGGAGGAGAAACCATGAACCCTTATGTCACCACCGGCCTCGCCGGGGCGATGGCGCTTGTCGCGCTGCCCCTGACGGCGGAAACCTGGAATTTCACGCTGGTCGCGGGCCATCCGCCGATCACGCGCGGGGTCTCGGCGCTCAGCACGCATTTCATCCCCGAAATCAACAAGCGCCTGGAACCGATGGGCCATTCCATCAACTGGACCGAAGCCTATGCCGGCGCCGTCGCCGATGTGAACGGCGTGCTCGAGGCGGTCGAATCCGGGATCGCCGAATTCGGCTATGTTCCGCATCTGTTCGAGGGTGACAAGCTGCCACTGGAACAGATCACCTATGTCACCCCCTTCGGCACCGCCGACCTGGTGAAACTGATGGAGGTCGTGGACAAGCTGCACGACGAGATCCCCGCCCTGGACGAAAGCTGGGCCGACCACAACCAGATGGTGCTGGCCCCCGTGGGCATCGACACCTACCATTTCGTCACGAATTTCCCGATCGAAAGCGCGGCGGACATCGACGGCCGCAAGATCGGCACCGCCGGCCTGGCGCTGAACTGGCTGAAGGATACCGGCGCGATCCCCGTGGCGGGCGCCCTGCCCTCGTTCTACAATTCGATGTCGACGGGCCTTTATGACGGGGTGATGACCTTTGAATCCGTGGTCGCGCCCTACAAATTCTACGAAGTCGCGCCCTATATCACCAAGATCAACTTTGGCGCGCAATATGCCTCGGCCCTGACGGTGAACCTGGACATCTGGAACGACCTGCCCGCCGAGGTGCAGCAGGTGATCCAGGAGGTCGCCGACGAATACCGCGACATCGCTGCCGAATCCTATGACGAAGGCGGCGCCGCCTCCCTTGCCAAGGCCGAGGCGGAGGGCGCCATGATCTCCGAATTGTCGGACGAGGCCCGCGCCGAATACGCCGCCAAGCTGCCCAATTTCGCCCGCGAATGGGCCGAAAAACTGGACGCCCAGGGCAAGCCCGGCACCGAAACCCTGGAGGCCTACATGCGGCTGGCCCGCGAAGCCGGGATCGAGTTCGCCCGCGACTGGACCGCGGAATGAGCAGCGCCACCACCACCGCCCCGCCCGGTCTTCCGGGCGGCGGCATTACCCGGTTCACCCGCCACGCCGCGCTGATCCTGGCCATTTTCGGCGGGCTGGGGACGCTGGGCATCATGGCGATCATCAATGCCGACGTGGTCGGGCGCGGGTTCTTTGACGCGCCCGTTCCCGCCACCGCCGAAATCGTATCGGCGGCGATTGTCGCCGTGGTCTATCTGCAATTGCCGCAGGCCACGGCCATGGGGCGCAATGTCCGCTCCGACATGCTGATCACCCGGCTGACCAGCCGATCGCCCCGTGCGGGGGCATGGCTGAACGCGGCGCATCACCTCGCCGGAACGATCATGCTGGCAATCCTCCTGCGTTATATCGGCCCGGAGATCTACGGTGCCATCGAAGATAACGAAACCGTCGGCCTCTACGGTCTGTTCACCATGCCGCGCTGGCCATTTGTCACCTGTGTGCTGCTGGGCTGCGTGCTGACACTGGTCGTCTATGCGGCGATGAGCGTGGATTACATCCGCCTCGCCATCCGGGGAGACCAGCCATGACATCGGTCGAAATCGGCATCGCCTCCATCGTGGCGATCCTCGTACTGATCCAGTTGGGGATGCATGTGGCCATCGCGCTGATGGCTGTCAGCTTCGCGGGCGTCTGGCTGGTCAAGGGCAAGATGGTCATCGCTGGCGCCCTTCTCAGCCAGGCCGCCCTGGACGGGGTGGCGCGGTATTCCTTCGGGGTGATCCCGCTGTTCGTCCTGATGGGCGTATTGGTGGGCGCCTGCGGGTTGGGGCGGGACGTGTTCGACGTCGCGGGCCAGATCTTCCGCCGGTTCCGCGGCGGGCTGGGCATCGCCACCGTTTTTGCCAACGCGGTCTTTGCGGCCGTGAACGGCACCTCCATCGCCTCCGCCTCCGTCTTTACCAAGGTGGCGGTGCCAGAGCTGATCCGACAGGGCTACACCCCGCGTTTCTCCGTGGGTGTTGTGGCCGGGTCGTCGGTTCTGGGGATGCTGATCCCGCCCTCGCTGCTGTTGATCCTGTTCGGGATCATCGCCGAGGTCAGCATCGGCGACCTGTTCACCGCCGGGATCGTGCCCGGTGTCATCCTGGCGCTGTTCTTCTGCATCGCCATCGTGGTCATGGCGCGGTTTTTCCCCCGCTATACCGGACAGGCGCATAAATCCGACCTGCCGCTGATGTCCGGCGGCATATTGGCGGTAAAATCCGCGCCGATCCTGGCGTTGATCCTGCTGGTTCTGGGCGGAATCTACGGCGGGTTCTTCACCCCGACCGAGGCCGGCGGCGTCGGCGCCCTGGGCGCGCTGCTGCTGGCCCTGGCCAAGGGCCGGCTTTCGGGTCGGGAGATCGGGCGCATCCTGCTGGAAACCGGGCAGGTCACCGCCTCCATCACCTTCCTGATCATCGCCGCGCATATGTATTCGCGCCTGCTGGCCCTGACCGGCCTGCCCAATGCGATGACCGGGCTGATGGCCAGCTGGGAGCTGGGCCTTTACGGTGTGCTGGTCCTCTATCTTCTGGCGATCATCCTGCTGGGCACGATCCTCGACAGTTCCTCCATCCTGCTGATCCTGCTGCCGCTGATCCTGCCGGTGATCGCGCCCTTCGGCGTCGATCTGGTCTGGTTCGGCATCGTCACGATCATCGCCGTGGAGGTCGGCCTGCTGACGCCACCGCTGGGGGTCGCCTGTTTCGTGATCAAGGCGAATCTGGACGATCCCCGCATCACCCTGAACGACATCTTCGCGGGGGCGGCGCCCTTTGCGCTGATCATGGTGGCCATGATCGCGCTGGTGCTGGCGCTGCCGGCCCTTGCCCTCGCTCTCCTTTGAAAGGACACGACATGTATTCCGACACCACGCGCACGTTGCAGGATCTGGGCGACGGGTTGTTCGCCTGGGTGCAGGGCGATGGCTCCTGGGGGTGGTCCAATTCCGGGCTGATCACCGGGGCCGACGGGTCGTCGCTGATGGTGGACACGCTGTTCACCGGGCGGCTGACGCAGGACATGCTGGACGCCTACCGCCGCGCCACCCCCGCAGCCAACACCATCGACACGCTGGTCAACACCCATTCCAACGGCGACCACACCTTCGGCAATCACCTGGTGGGCGATGCCCGCATCATCGGCTCCCAGGCCTGCGCCGAGGAAATGGAGGAACGCCCCGCCAGCCATTTCAAGGCCGCTGTGCAGAACCCCGAAGCCCACGGCGCCTTTGGCCAGTTCCTGTACGAGACGATGGGCGTGCGCTTCGACTTTTCCGATGCCGAACACGTCCCGCCGACGGAGACCTTCACCGGTTCCCGCACGCTGGAGGTCGACGGCCGCCGGGTGGAACTGACGGAACTGGGCCCGGCCCACACCCGCGGCGACATCATCGTTCACGTCCCGGACGCGCGCACCGTCTTTACCGGGGATATCCTGTTCTCGGGCGGGCATCCGATCATCTGGGCGGGCCCGATCGGCAACTGGATCGCCGCCTGCGACCACATCATGGGCCTGGACGTGGACATCGTGGTGCCCGGCCACGGTCCGGTGGGCGACAAGAAGGCCGTGCAGGATCTGCGCGCCTATCTGGTCAGCGTCGATGAACAGGCCCGCGCCTGTCACGCCGCCGGGCTGGGCTGGGAAGAGGCCGCATGGCAGGTCGGTTACGACGCCTTCGACAGCTGGCTGGACCGCGAACGCGTGGTGGCCAACGTGGCCAATGTCTACCGCGAGGTGTCGAAGGGGGCCATCGACCCCAGCGTCGAGGACATCATGACCCAGATGCTGCGCTATCGCCGGGGGGCCGAATGCGCCCATGACGGTCCCTGCGGCTGCCACGGGAGCGCGTGATGCTGGAGCTGCTGAACAACCCGATCTCCACCTGTTCGCAAAAGGTGCGCCTGACGCTGCACGAGAAGGGCCTCTCCTTCACCGACACCCGCATCGACTTCCGCGCCAAGGAACACCTGACCCCGGAATACCTGGCGATCAATCCCGACGGGGTGGTGCCCTCGCTGCTGCATGACGGGCAGCCCGTGCTGGATAGTTCGGTCATCATGGAATACCTGGACGAGGTCTATCCCGACCGTTCCCTGACCCCCGCCGATCCGCTGGCCCGCGCCAAGATGCGAAAATGGCTTCGCTTCATCGAGGAGGTGCCCACCCTCGCGATCCGCATCCCCTCGTTCAACCAGGTCTTCGTCCGCCATCGCAAGGATCTGAGCGCGGATGACCTGAAGAAGGACACCGAGGCCCGCACCCTGCGCCGCACCTTCTACAACGAGATGGGCCGCGACGGGTTCTCCGACGCGCGCCATGCGGAATCGCTGGAACGCCTGCGGGAGACGGTGACGCGGATGGATGCCGCCCTGGCGCAGAACGACTGGCTCTGCGGGTCCGCGCCGACGCTGGCGGATTTCTGCGTCGTGCCCACGATCGACCGGATGCGCGACCTGGGCCTGTCCCACATCTGGGAGGGACTGCCCCATTTCGCCCGCTGGTGGGACGCGATGCAGCAGCGCCCGGCCTACCTTGCCACCTATTACCCCGGCACTCGCGTCTCCGACATCTATGACGACCTGAAGGAAACCGCATGAAACTAGTCACCTTCGACCAGGACGGTCACCCGCAGCGCATCGGGGTTCTGGACGGGACGGAAATCGCCGTCCTGGATCCTGCCACCCCGGCCTTCGCTTCGATGCAGGCGCTGATCGAGGCAGGGCCCGAGGGGCTGGACGCTGCCCGCGCCGCCACGGACGCCGCCCCCCGCGTGCCCGTGGCGCAGGCCCGCCTGCGCGCGCCCCTGCCCGTGCCGATCCAGATGCGCGACTGCCTGACCTTCGAGATGCACCTGCGCAATGCGCGCGGCCGGATGCAGGGGATCGACCCGATGCAGGTGGAGATGCCGCAGGTCTGGTACGACCAGCCGATCTATTACAAGGCCAACCGCTTTTCCGTCTCCGGCCCGGAAGACGAGGTGATCTGGCCGCAGGGCGAAACCCGGCTGGACTACGAGCTGGAGCTGGCCTGCATCATCGGCAAGGGCGGCGGCGACATCTCCCGTGCCGATGCGCCGGGCCATGTCTGGGGCTTTACCATCTTCAATGATTTCTCCGCCCGCGATCACCAGATGGCCGAGATGGCCGGCGGCCTTGGCCCGGCGAAGGGCAAGGATTTCCGCACCGCCAACGCGATGGGCCCCTGCATCGTCACGGCGGACGAGATCGGCGACGGATCGGGCCTGACCATGGTCGCCCGGGTGAACGGAGAGGAATGGTCGCGCGGCAGTTCCTCCACCATGCACCACGATTTCGCCCGCATCATCGAACATGTCAGCCGCGACGAGATCCTGCATCCGGGAGAGATCCTTGGATCGGGCACCGTGGGCGAAGGCTGCGGGCTGGAGCTGGGCAAATTCCTGAACCCCGGCGACGTGGTCGAACTGGAGATCGAAGGCATCGGGATTTTGCGCAACACGATAGCGCAAACACGGCGCTGAGCAGGAAATTCAAGCGGGCCGGGGGTGGAAATACTGGATGTTTCCCCGGTTCGCGCTAAACTCTGTCCCCAATCAAAACATGATAATCGTCGGCGCAGCGGGTGCAGGCCCCTGCGGACACGACGGACAACATTGGACAGAAACGTGTCTTCAGAATTCAAACCCGAAACTTTTTTTCCGGGATGCTCCAACGCGGAAATCCATACCCAATACGCCGCCCTGTGCTACCGGATGAAGGGCGACAAGCCGCAGATTTTGCTGATCACCTCGCGCGGGACAGGCCGGTGGGTCGTGCCCAAGGGTTGGCCCATGTCGGGCAAGACCCCGGAGGAGGCCGCCCTGCGCGAAGCCTACGAGGAAGCCGGGGTGATGGGGCGCGCGGGACGCCGCCCGATCGGGATCTACCCTTATTACAAGGTACTGGAAAAGGGCGACGACCTGCCCACCGTGGTCACGCTGTTCCCGGTGCGGGTGCGCCTGCTGAAGGCCGAGTTCCCCGAGATGGACCAGCGCCGCCGCAAGTGGTTCTCCCGCAAGAAGGCCGCCGCCCGCGTCGAGGAACCGGAACTGGCGCGGATGCTGCGCAAGTTCGACCCGTCCAAGCTGAGGGGATGATCACCGGCGCACCATGGACCGGGCGTATCGCCACGCCTGCCGACCGGGATCTTGCGTTTTTCGGCGCAGCCTATATCTCCGGTGTCTTGTTATCCACAATGGCCGGACAGGCGTCGGGATCATGATCCAATTCTCGTTGAAATGCAGCAACGACCACCGCTTTGACAGCTGGTTCCAATCTTCCGACGCTTTCGAGAAATTGTTGAAGGCCGGGATGATTGGCTGTTCCGTCTGTGGCGACACCAAGGTGGAAAAGGCGCTGATGGCGCCCCGCGTGCGCCCCGGCCGCGCTGCGGAGGCCGACGCGACGACACCCACCGCAGCGCCGCAGCCCCCCGCGACCCCCACCCGGCCGCTGTCCGCCCCCGGCACCCCGGCACAACAGGCGCTGGCCGCGCTGAGGAAACAAATCCTGTCGCAATCGACCTATGTCGGCGGCGATTTCGCGCGGGAGGCCCGGTCCATGCACCTGGGCGATACCCCGGAGCGCCCGATCCACGGCGAGGCCCGGCCTGAGGAGGCCCGCGCCCTGCTGGAGGACGGCGTGCCGGTGCTGCCCCTGCCCTTTGCGCCGGGGCGCAAGACGAACTGAACCGCCCCTTGCCACAGTCTGCTTTACGTTCTGCAATGCGATGCCCGCTTGCACCCGCGCGCGCCGCCGCGTAAAGACCCCGGCAATCGAAGACCCGGAACATCCATATGCCCGTTCTCGTGATGAAATTCGGTGGCACCTCCGTCGCCACGCTTGACCGAATCCGCCGCGCCGCCAAACGCGTGGGCGTCGAGGTTGCCAAGGGCTATGACGTCATCGTCATCGTCTCCGCCATGTCGGGCAAGACCAACGAGTTGGTCGGCTGGGTGAACGAGACTTCGCCCCTGTACGACGCGCGTGAATATGACGCCGTCGTCTCCTCCGGAGAGAACGTGACCGCCGGGCTGATGGCGCTGGTGTTGCAGGAAATGGACGTGCCGGCGCGCAGCTGGCAGGGCTGGCAGGTGCCGCTGAAGACGAATTCGTCGCATTCTTCGGCCCGGATCGAGGAAATCCCCACCGACAACATCAACGCCAAGTTCGGCGAAGGCATGAAGGTCGCGGTGGTCGCCGGATTTCAGGGGATCTCCCCGGAAGGGCGGATCACCACGCTGGGCCGGGGCGGGTCGGATACCACCGCCGTGGCCTTTGCCGCCGCATTCGACGCGGAACGCTGCGATATCTACACCGATGTGGATGGCGTCTACACCACCGATCCGCGTATCGCCGACAAGGCCCGCAAGCTGGATCGCATCGCCTTCGAGGAGATGCTCGAACTGGCCTCTCTGGGGGCCAAGGTGTTGCAGACCCGTTCGGTGGAACTGGCCATGCGCTACGGCGTGAAGCTGCGCGTGCTGTCCAGCTTCGAGGAAATGAGTGACAATGCCGGCACATTGGTTTGTGCCGAGGAGGACATCATGGAATCCAACGTGGTTTCGGGCATCGCCTATTCGCGCGACGAGGCGAAGATGACCCTGATTTCGGTTGCCGATCGCCCCGGCATCGCCGCCGCGATCTTCGGCCCGCTCAGCGAGGCGGGGGTGAACGTGGACATGATCATCCAGAACATCGCCGAAGAGGGCCGGACGGACATGACGTTCTCCTGCCCCACCGATCAGGTGAAGCGCGCCGAACAGGCCCTGCACGCTGCCCGCGAGGCCGGCGACATCAACTTCCACGACCTGGTGGCCGACACCAATGTGGCCAAGATTTCAGCGGTGGGTATCGGCATGCGGTCGCAATCCGGTGTCGCCGCCAAGATGTTCAAGACGCTGTCCGACGACGGCATCAACATCAAGGTGATCGCCACCTCCGAGATCAAGATCTCGGTGTTGATCGACCGAAAATACATGGAACTGGCGGTGCAGGCCCTGCACGACGCGTTCGAGTTGGAAAAAGCTTGACAAACAAGGGCGTCGGGCGCCCCGCCCCGCCCTGCCCCACCCCTTCGGACGTTTTGGGCGTTTCGCTCTAGCGTCACTTGTGATCTATTCACCCGCGGCATCGACCGAAGGACCAGGGCCCGCATGACCGAAACGTTCGAGACCGACACCCGCGCCATGCTGGCGCGTCTGCGGGATGTGATGGCGGAGGATGCCGCAGGTCAGGCCCGGCTTGACCGGATCACCCATTTGATCGCCGATTCGATGAAGACGGAGGTCTGCTCCGTCTATCTGTTCCGCGATGCGGAGACCCTTGAACTCTGCGCGACGGAGGGGCTGAAGGCCGAGGCGGTGCACCAGACCCGGATGCGTCTGGGCGAGGGGCTGGTCGGCCGCGTGGCGCGGACCGGCAAATACGTCAACACCGCCGATGCCCCCGCCGAACGCGGGTTCCGCTACATGCCGGAAACCGGAGAGGAGATATATTCCTCCTTCCTTGGCGTACCGGTGCAGCGCCTGGGGGAAAAGCTGGGCGTGCTCGTGGTGCAATCCCGGACCAAGCGGCGCTATTCCGACGACGAGATCTATGCGCTGGAGGTCGTCGCCATGGTCCTGGCCGAAATGGCCGAGCTGGGTGCCTTTGTCGGTGATGGCGCGGCGCTGTCGGCCCGGCATACGCAGCCGGTGGTCTTTCGCGGCACCTCGGCCCAGGAGGGCACCGCCGAAGGCCATGTCTGGCTGCACGAACCGCGCGTCGTGATCACCAACCCCATCGCCGAGGATCCGCACCGCGAACGCGAACGCCTGATCGAGGCGGTGGAGACGCTGCGCATCTCGGTGGACGAGATGCTGGAGGGCGTGCGCAGCGGCGATGCCGAACAGCTGGAAGTGCTCGAAGCGTACCGCATGTTCGCCAATTCCAAGGGCTGGATGCGCCGCATGGAAGAGGACATCGGTCGTGGCCTGTCCGCCGAGGCTGCGGTGGAAAAGGAACAATCCACCGCCCGCGCCCGTATGGCCACCGCCAACGATGCCTATCTGCGCGACCGGCTGCACGATCTGGACGACCTCTCCAACCGCCTGCTCCGCATCCTGACCGGTCAGGGCAGCGAAACCGGGGCCGAAATGCCCAAGGATCCGGTCCTGGTGGCGCGCAACATCGGCCCGGCGGAACTGTTGGACTACGGCCGGTCCCTGCGCGGCATCGTGTTGGAACAGGGCTCGGTCGGGTCGCACGCCGCCATTGTCGCCCGCGCGCTGGCAATCCCGCTGGTGGTTCATGCCGACCGCATCACCACCGAGGCGCTGAACGGCGATCACGTGCTGGTCGATGGCGACAACGCCGCCGTGCACCTGCGCCCCGAGGACAGCGTTGCCACCGCCTTTCGCGACAAGATCGCCATGCAGGCGGAGGCCCAGGAACGCTATGCCTCCATCCGCGAACGACCCGCGATCACGCCCTGCGGCACCACGATCAACATGACGATGAACGCCGGGCTGATGGCGGATCTACCCTCTCTCGACGGGTCGGGCGCCGAGGGCGTGGGCCTGTTCCGCACGGAGCTGCAATTCCTGATCCGCAACCAGATGCCCAAGCGGTCCGAGCTTTCGGCCCTTTATGCACGCGTGCTGGACGCGGCCAATGGCAAGAGGGTGGTGTTCCGCACCCTCGACATCGGGTCGGACAAGGTGCTGTCCTACATGAAACCCAATGACGAGCCGAACCCCGCCCTGGGCTGGCGCGCCATCCGGGTCGGGCTGGACAAGCCGGGGGTGATGCGGATGCAGCTACAGGCCCTGCTGCGCGCCGCCAATGGGCGGCCGCTGTCGGTCATGTTTCCCTTTGTCGCGCAATACGAGGAATACCGCGCCGCCCGCGCGGAGATGGACAAGGCGCTGGAGCGGGAGCGGATTCTGGGCCATGTCCTGCCCGAAACGCTGGAAGTGGGGGCGATGCTGGAAACCCCGTCCCTCGCCTTTGCGCCGCGCAAGTTCTTCGAAGAGGTGCAGTTCCTGTCCATCGGTGGCAACGATCTGAAACAGTTCTTCTTTGCCGCCGACCGCGAGAACGAGCGGGTGCGCCGCCGCTATGACACGCTGAACGTCAGCTTCCTGACCTTCCTGCGATCCATCGTCGAGCGTTGCGAAGACACCGGCACGCCCCTGTCCTTCTGCGGTGAGGATGCCGGCCGCCCGGTAGAGGCCGTATGCCTGGCCGCCATGGGCCTGCGTTCGCTGTCGATGCGCCCGGCCTCCATCGGGCCGGTCAAAAGCCTGCTGCTGCGCACCAACCTGCAAGAGCTGCGGGAGGTGATCGATGCCGCCGCCGACCGGGGTGAGCAATCGGTGCGCGGCCCCGTCATGGCCTACCTGCGGGGCCGCCCGTGAATGCGCTGAACCCCGCCGACGCCGCCCTGGCAGACCGGCTGCGCCCGCAGCTGGAACCGGCGAGTTTCCGGGAGGTCGCGCCCCGCTATCTTGAGGAGCCGCGCGGCGCCTGGCACGGTCAGGCCGGGCTGGTGCTGGCACCGGGCTCCACGGCGGAGGTCTCTGCCATCCTGGCCGCCGCCAATGACGCGCGGGTGCCGGTGATCCCATATGGCGGCGGCACCGGGCTGGTCGGCGGGCAGGTCATGCCCGACGGCCCTGCCCCGCTGGTGCTGTCGATGGAACGCATGGCCGCGATCCGCGAAGTCTCTCCCCGTGACAATGTCATGGTGGCCGAAGCAGGGGCCATCCTGGCCGATCTGCACAGCGCGGCAGAGGCACATGACCGCCTGTTCCCGCTGTCCATCGCCGCCCATGGCACCGCCCGGATCGGCGGCAATCTGGCGACCAATGCGGGCGGTGTGAACGTGCTGCGCTACGGCAATACCCGTGACCTGTGCCTGGGGATCGAGGCGGTGCTGGCCGATGGCCGCGTCATGAACACGCTGACCCGGCTGCGCAAGGACAACACCGGCTACGACCTGCGCAACCTGCTGATCGGATCGGAGGGGACGCTGGGCGTGATCACCGCCGCCGCGCTGAAGCTGTTCCCCCGGCCCGCGCGGACCGGCACCGCGCTGATGGTCGTCCCCTCGCCCGAAGCGGCGCTGGACCTGCTGGCGCACAGCCGCGACATCGCCGGAGAGACCATATCCGCCTTCGAGCTGATCGCCGGCACCGGGCTGGACTTCCTGGCCGAGACGATGCCCCAGGTCCGCCGCCCCTTCGATCCCGCGCCCGACTGGCTGGTGCTGGTAGAGCTGGGCACCGGCGCCGACCAGGATCCCGACGCTCTGCTGGAGACGATTTTCACCGCCGCGCTTGAGGGCGGGCTGGTGGCGGACGGGCTGATCGCGCAATCCCGCGGCCAGGCGACGGAATTCTGGAACCTGCGGGAAATGCTGCCCGAGGCGAACCGCCTGATCGGCGCGGTGGCCAGTCACGATGTCTCCCTGCCGATGGCGGTGATTCCCGAATTCATCGCCCGCGGTCGTGCCCTGGGGGCCGAATTCGGCGACCTAAGGCTGAACTGCTTTGGTCACCTGGGCGACGGCAACCTGCATTTCAATTTTTTCCCGCCGCGCGGCACGGCCAAGGCCACGCTGGCCCATCTGAAGGCGCCAGTGATGCGGGCGGTGCATGATCTGGTGCATGAATATCGCGGATCGGTCAGCGCAGAACACGGTATCGGCCGGCTGAAGGTCGATGACATGCGCCGCTATGGTGATCCCGTGCGGTTGGAAATGATGTACGGGATCAAGCAGGTCTTCGATCCCAACGGCATCCTGAACCCCGGCGCTGTGCTGCCGCCGCGCTGATTCCGCGCCCTGCCCAGGTGAAGGCGGCCTGACAAGCTGACGGTTTGATGGCCATGCGCACCTGCCGAACCGTCATCCTTGCGCAACTGGCCGGCCCCGCGCGGCGCGGCCAACAGCACGTCGTGACGACCGTCCGTGGACCCGCCCCGCCTCGAAACTGGCCCGCGGGCGCCGCAGCATCCTGTAGCGGCCGCTTCGCCCCGATCCTGTTCCCCGGACCCAAGCGCCGCAATCAGGTACCCTCAAAGGCGCAGAGCGCATGCACCGCGACCCCCAGCCTTTCCAGCCGGGCGCGGCCACCCAGCTCAGGCAGGTCGATGACGAAGGCACAGCCAAGGATCTCTCCGCCCAGCTTCTCGACCAGGGTGATCCCGGCCTCGGCGGTGCCGCCGGTGGCCAGAAGGTCATCCACGATCAGCACCCGATCTCCTGCCGCCAGGGCGTCCTCGTGCAGTTCCATCACGGCGTCACCGTATTCCAGTTGATAGGGCTGTGCGATGACGCGCCCCGGCAGCTTCCCCGCCTTGCGCACCGGCACGAAGCCCACGGCAAGCTGATGCGCGATCGCCCCGCCCAGGATGAAGCCGCGCGCCTCCAGCCCGACGACCTTGTCGATGCGCAGGCCGGCATAGGGGTGCAGCATCTGATCCACCGCCATGCGAAACCCGCGCGGATCTGCGAACAGGGTGGTCACGTCGCGGAACATGATGCCGGCATGAGGAAAATCGGGAATGGTGCGGATGTAGTCGCGCACCCCCTTCACAGCACGCGCCCCGCCACGACCGACAGCGCCGCCACCTGCGCCGGGTCACGCTGGTCGGGCGCGGTCTTCACCGCGACGTCCTCGAGAGAATTTCCCCGGCTTTCCGTACAGACCGGAACCTGATCCACCGGCACGACAGGGCCCACCGCCCCCTCCGCCCGGAAAGATCCGCAGGTCGGGGCGGGAGCCACATGGATGATACCCTGCGATTTCAGCGCATGGAGATCGGCGCGACAGGACATATCGGCGGGGCCGCGCCTTTGCCCGTGTCTGTACCCGCGCCCATGTACATGGCCGCGCCCGTGCCGGGGCAGGAATGCCATTTCCAGCCCGTCCAGCCGCCCGGTCAGGATTGCGTCCGAAGGCGCGCCCCACGGCGTGTGGATCGTCTGCCAGCGGGTGCCTGTCAGCCCGTCGATCCGGTAGAGACCCGATCCGCCGATCACGCCCAGCTTCATCCCGGTCATGCCTGTCTCCGCTGCCGTTTCCGCCATTCTTGACCACAGCAGGGGCAGCGCGCAAGCTCAGGACTTGCGGATCGGTTTCGCTGTGACGCGGGCGCGCAACCCTTCGACCAGCCGGGGCTGGGCGATGTCGCTTTCGATGGCCAGGCGGCGCAGCCCGAAATGCACATGCGCGATTTCCTGGTAGTAGCTGGTATAGGCGAAATTCGTCGCGGCCCCCGCCATCGCCCCCAGCACCGGCACCGTCTGCGCGGCCAGCTTCTGGCCCAGAACCTGCGCCAATCGGGGCGCGACCCGGGTGATCAGGGATTGCACTGTTGTCCCGGTGATCGCCACGCGGGAGGTGAGGAAGGCCATGTCCGCCCCCTCGTTGCGGCCCAACGGCCCGGCGGCGGCAAAGACCTGTATGCAATCGAACTGCACGTTCTCCTCTGCCGGGTCGAAACCGTGTTCGGCCGCAACCCCCTGGATCGCGCGCAGCAGCACCGTCGTCGTCACCGGCAGCTCTGCCAGCGCCGAGGGCAGACCGCCAAATCCGCCCGCCGCGCCCATCGCCGTGGTCATCGCGCGGTTCAGCCAGTCCGGCTGATCGCCCACCACATCACGTGATTGGTGCGCCGCGCGGTTGGCGGTGGTCAGGGCCAGTTCGGTGGCCCGGTCCAGCCGGCGGGTGATGTCGCGGGGCAACTTGTCCAGAAGGTTCTCCGCCTGGCCGCCGATCATGCCCAGCACCTGCATCCCCACGCCGCCGGCGCGACGATAGCGCCGGGCCAGCGCATCCAGTTCGGCGGAGACCTCGGGGGGCAGATCCTCGGGAGGCAGATCGTCGAATTCGGGGGCGTGCTGGGTCATGTGGTCCTCCGGCCTGCTGGGCTACCCCTTTCTAGATGGGTGTTTTTCCACCCGTTCAAGGGGGCAAGGCGATCCGCGATCTGCCCGGCAGGCACGCACCGCGGCCCGATCCGTCGCCTGGCCGGACGTCCCAAGGCGCCGCGTGGCGGGCCGGACCGTGCGTGGATCAGCGCCCCGCGTCGGGCTGGACCGGCCCGCACCAGCGGGTGACCGCCCCGCGGACCCCGTCCCAGGCCCCGGAGTGCAGGGCATGGCCCAGAATGCGGTCGGGATTGGTCGGGCCGGGCATGTCGATCCCGTCCAGCCGGGCAAAGCCAAAACGCGCGTAATAGGACGCATCCCCCACCAGCAGCACCCGCGCCCAGCCGCTGCCGCACGCCTGGGCCATCGATTCGCGGATCAGCAGACCGCCCAGCCCCTCGCCCTGGCGGGTCGGATGCACCGCGACCGGGCCCAGCAACAGCACCGCCGCGCCGCCCACACGCACGGGCCAGAACCGGATCGCACCGCCCAGACTGCCGTCGCCGTCGCGCGCCAACCGGCTCAGTTCCGTCACCGGGGCGACGCCCTCGCGCAGACGGTAGGAGCTGAGCGCGGTCCGCCCCGGCGCAAAGCACAGGTCATACAGCGCCTCGACCTCCCACCAATCCCCGGGCGTTTCCTGTGAGAGACTGTACATCTGTTCCGCGCGCGTCCCGGCATTTTCTCGGTGGCATCCCGCCTAACACGAGACTACACCTGCGGCAAACGGATGGGAGATCTCATGTTTTACGAGCCCAAGGACGGCCACGGACTGCCGCACAACCCCTTCAACGCCATCGTCACGCCCCGGCCCATCGGCTGGGTTTCGACCCGGGGCGCGGATGGGGCGGACAATCTGGCGCCCTATTCCTTTTTCAACGCGGTCGCCTACGTGCCGCCACAGGTGATGTTCGCCTCCACCTCCGACAAGGCGGATCGCGCGATGGGCAAGGACACCGTCGCCAATATCGAGGAAACCGGCGTGTTCTGCGTCAACATCGTCGAACACGAGATGCGCGACGCGATGAACGCGACCTCCGCCAGCCTGCCGGCGGGCGAAGACGAATTCATCAAGGCCGCGCTGGACAAGGCCGAATGCACCACCATCGCCTGTGCCCGCGTGGCGGCCGCTCCGGCGGCGCTGGAATGCCGCTTGTCGCAGATCGTGAAGCTGGAAGGCGCCACCAATTACATGGTGCTGGGCGAGGTCATCGGCGTGCATATGCGCGATGATTGCCTGCGCGACGGCCGGTTCGACGTGACCACGTTCAACCCGCTGTCCCGGCTAGGCTATCGTGATTACGCCACCGTCCGGGAGCTGTTCGAGCTGAAACGCCCCGGAGATTGATCCGGGCAACCGGTCCAGACAGCGGGGACCGGAGGGCTGCGAACGGCCTGCGGCTCCGGCGTGGACGATCGGGCCGGGCAAGGTTGCAGTACCCCGAAGGGAGGCCGCCCCGAACCGGGTGGCGCGGATGGGGCCCGCACCTGCCCCATCCGCCAACGCTGTAGCCGCAGAGGCGGGACCGACGCATTTTCGGTCTCCCCCTTTACTTTCGGCCCCTATTGCAACCGCTCTTGCAGACCTCTGCCAGGCTCCGCAAAAGCACTGCACTGCCATCGCCAGGCGCCACCGCGAAGCCCAGCGTCCAGGGGTCGCACGCGCCTCTTGCGCGAAACTCCAGCGCACATGCAACTGCCCGGCTGGCCGGCACCCTGCCCTCGTCGCTCAGCGCAGGCGGGGCGGTTTGTCGGGATCCGAACCGGGAGCGACATGTTCCACCCTGGGCGGGGCCTCCGGTTCCGGCAGGTCGAACCGCAGGCCCTGCCGCGCCAACGCCGCCGCGCGGGGATCTTCGGCTGCGAAGAACCCCACGTCCAGCACGCCCGCCTCCACCCCGGAGAAGGTCAGCGCCTCGCCCACCGCCTTGGCCAGGGCGCCCTCCGCCCCGTCACGCGCCGCGATGAAGGCCAGCATATGCCCGTGCCCGCCGCTGGCGGTTTCGGTTCCGGCCAGGTAGGCCCCCGCCGCCAGCCCGGCCATCTGCGCCAGCTTGGCATCCAGCGCGCGCAACAGCGCTTCCGGCAGACCGCGCGGCGGGTGGAAGGCTGCGATGCGTTCCTCCACCTCGCCCGGCGCATGGGCGACGGTGCGGGCCAGCCAATCCACCGCCTCCGCCGGGATCAGGATGGCGGAGGGCGCGCCCAGGTTTACCGCCAACCCCACGCCCTGCCCCGCCAATTGCCCGGCGATCACCCGCCCCGACAATGCGGCATAGGGCGCGGGCGCGCCGGTGAAACCGGACAGCCGGTCCTCCCGGTCGAAGGCCAGGACGAAATCCTGCCCCTCCACCGGGAAGATGCTGGGAGAGACATTTTCATCTGCCGCCTCCTTGGTCAGCAGAAGGAACATTTCGCTATCGGCCAGCCGTTCGTAGAAGCGCAGGCGGGCTGCGTCATCTTCCGGCGCGGTCTCCATCTGGTGGTGGGCCAGGTCCAGCGGGGTTTCTTCGGTCATGCCAATGCCTCCTGCACGCGGGTTCGCAGGGCCGGGATGACCTCCGTCTCGAACCAGGGGTTGCGCTTGAGCCATGCGGTATTGCGCCAGGAGGGATGAGGCAAGGGGATCACGCCCGGCAGGTGGTTGCGCCAGCCCGCCACCACCTGCGTCATCGGCGCCCTTGTCCCCAGATGGAACCGCTGCGCATGGGCGCCGATGATCAGCCGAAGGCGCAGGTCGGGCAACTGGTCAAGCACCGAGCGATGCCATGTCTGCGCGCAGATGGCCGGCGGCGGCAGGTCGCTGCCCTTGGCGTCATAACCGGGAAAGCAGAAGGCCGTGGGCAGGAACGCCATGTGCCGCAGGTCGTAGAATTCCGCGCGTGTGACACCCATCCAGTCGCGCAGCCGGTCGCCGGAGCGATCGTCGAAGGGCCGGCCACTGGCATGGACCCGCGCGCCCGGCGCCTGCCCCGCGATCAGCACCCGCGCCGAGGGCCGCAGCCAGACCACCGGGCGCGGCGCATGGGCCGTCCGCGTGGCGGCAAAGCGCGCGGCGCATATCCGGCAGGCGCGGATGTCGTCAAAGAGGTCAGCAGCGGTGCGGTCGGACATGGGGGGGTATCTGTGGCGTCGCGGCGCGTTGGTCAACTTGGGTCCGGTTGCCGGGCGCCAGACATTTCTAGAATCATCGAAATAATACTTGTCCGATATCTGAGATTTCTATACTTCTAGAATCATGAAAATGAACGCACCCTCCCCCCGTGACGCCCTGTTGCCCGACCTGTCGGTCGAAGTGGCAGCATCGACCTTCGCCGCGCTTGGGTCCGAGCAGCGCCTGAACGTGCTGCGCCAGCTGGTTCGCGCCGGTCCCGAAGGGCTGAGCATGGGAGAGCTGGGCCAGCGCGCCGGGGTCACCGGATCGACCCTGACCCATCACCTGAAGATCCTGGCCCAGGCCGGGCTGGTGGCCCAGACGCGGCGCGGACGGTCCATCATCTGTGCCGCCGTTGCCTATGAAGAACTGCACGCGCTGGCGGATTTCCTGATCCGCGAATGCTGTGCCGATGCCACCACCCCCTGCGAGGTACATCGCGATGACTGAGATGATCCTGACCAATTACCGCAGCCTGCGCGCCCGGATCGATGGCGCGTGGCTGGCCGTCGCGGTGATCCTGGCGTTGATCGCGCTGCTGGACCCGCCGCAAACCTTGCCCAGCATAGCCTTTACCGGCAACGCGCTGCTACACACCCTGCCCTTCATCACCTTTGCCGTGCTGGCCATCGGCTACCTGAAGGCCACGGGGGCCGAGACGCTGCTGGCCCGCGCCTTCCAGGGGCAGGAGTTGCGGATGATCCCGCTGGCCGCGCTGCTGGGCGGGCTGTCGCCGTTCTGTTCCTGCGAGGTGATCCCCTTCATCGCGGCCTTGCTGGCGGTCGGCACGCCATTGTCTGCGGTGATGGCCTTCTGGCTGGCGTCGCCGCTGATGGACCCGGCGATGTTCTCCATCACGGCGGGCACGCTGGGGCTGGATTTCGCGCTGGCCAAGACAGTGGCCGCCGTCGGGCTTGGCGCCATGGGCGGGCTGGTCGTGATGTCGATGAAGCGATCGGTCGTCTTCGCCGATCCCTTGCGCGAACAGCCGGCCGTCGGTGGCTGTTGCGGAGTGAAACAGCCGTTCCAGGGCCGCCCCGTCTGGCGCTTCTGGAACGAGCCCCCCCGGCGCGAGACCTTCCGCGAGACGACGCTGACCAATGCGCTGTTCCTGCTGAAATGGCTGACCCTGGCCTACCTGCTGGAATCCATCATGCTGCAATACGTGCCCGCCGACTGGATTGCCGGAGTGCTGGGCGGCACCGGCCCGATGCCGGTGATCCTGGGCGCTCTGGTCGGCGCGCCGGCCTACCTGAACGGCTATGCCGCCGTGCCGCTGGTGGCGGGACTGCTGGATCAGGGCATGGCGCAAGGCGCGGCGATGTCCTTTGTCATCGCGGGCGGGGTCAGTTGCATCCCGGCGGCGGTGGCGGTCTGGGCGCTGGTGAAACCACGGATCTTTGCCGCTTATCTCGGCCTGGCGATCACCGGCGCGATGCTGGCCGGGCTGATCTGGGGCGCGGTGGCCTGAGCCACCGGAGGATGCCGGGCGCGTCGCCCTGGTCAGGCGCCGGCCCCGAGGCGCCCGGCCCCCGGCCGCCCTGCCCCCGACCGCGCGGCGCCTTGTCGCGCGGTCCCGCGCTTGGCCCCGCCGCGTGGGCCAAACGTGATCGCAGCCGCGCCGCGAGGGTCGCTCCGCCCCCGATCCATGCGGAAACCGCCCCGCGCGCCTTGCCGCGCCAGACAAATTCGCCTAACTCTGCGCAACCAAATCGGCAGGCAAGAGGGGCCCCATGTATCGCGTCTGGAACTTCGTCACCAATTATTCGCTCCTCCTGATCATCGGGGCGCTCATCGCCCTGGTCTGGGCCAATGTGGATGCGGCCAGCTATCACCATTTCGTGGAATTCCCGCTGTGGGATCACGCCCCCATCGGCCACGCGCATTACAATGACGCGGGGGAGGTCACCTATCGCACCCTGACCCTGCACTATCTGGTCAACGATCTGCTGATGGCCTTCTTCTTCGCCATCGCCGCCAAGGAAGTCTGGGAAGCCGTGATCCTGAAAGAGGGCTCCCTGCGCGGCAAGAAGGCGGCGACCCCGCTGTTCGCCACCGCGGGCGGCATGATCGGGCCGATCTCCGTCTATCTGGGGCTGGCGCTGTTCCTCGGCTCGGATGTCTATGATGCCGTGGCGCGGGGCTGGGCCATCCCCACGGCGACCGATATCGCGTTCTCCTACCTTGTCGGACGTCTGGTCTTTGGCGCGGGGCACCCGGCGGTGCGGTTCCTGCTGCTGCTGGCCATTGCCGATGACGCGGCCGGGCTGATCATTCTGGCGGTGTTCTACCCGTCGGGCGATCTGGCCCCCGAATGGCTGCTGCTGTCGCTGGGCGCGGCGCTGGCGGTCTTCTTCATCTTCAACTGGCTGCCCCGTCGCCGCGACGCGGGCAACCAGGACCGTCCCAACTCCACCTGGGTCCGGGAGAAACTGGGCTTCTGGCCCTATGCCGTGGCCGCCTGCGCGTCGTGGTACGGGTTCATGATGGCGGGCATCCACCCGGCCCTGGGACTGCTGCCCATCGTGCCGACGATCCCCCATGCGGACCGCGCCTTCGGCATCTTCTCCGAGGCGGAACAATACCTGACCGACCTGCTGAACCATATCGAGCATATCCTGAAGCACCCGGTGGAGATCATCCTGTTCTTCTTCGGTCTGATGAATGCCGGGGTCGAGTTCTCCTCCATCTCCGAACCGACCTGGCTGGTGCTGGCAGGGCTGCTGATCGGCAAGCCGGTGGGCGTGCTGCTGTTCGGTATCCTGGGCGCGCATGTGCTGCGGCTGGGCCTGCCTGCGGGGATGCGGACCATCGACCTGTTCGTGATCGGCTGCGTGGCGGCGATCGGGTTCACCGTGTCGCTGTTCATCGCCGCTGTCGCCTTTGACGCCGGCCCGGTGCAGGACGCGGCGAAAATGGGCGCGCTGTTCAGCTTCGCCGCCGCCGGGATCTCCTTGCTGGCGGGGATCCTGACGCGGGTGAAAAAGATACCGGGCTGACCCGGTTGGGCGCCCTGCGGGGCTGCCTCACCCCGCGCAAAGACGAATTGACGGCGGTCCGCAAGGGCCGCCGTTCGCGTTTCAGCGCCGCTGCGGCACCTCGGCATTGAACGGCTTCAGTCATATTTTCGCCCTCATCCCTTGGCAAAAAGGAGAGAAATCCGCAATAATAACGGGCACGGACCGGCCGGAAGAGTCGACAGCCCCGCGGAACGGTAGAGCAGATTTCCGGAGCCCCGATGCTCGAGTTCGACAATGTCAGCAAGTCCTATTGGACAGGCAGCCACCGCAAGGTGATCCTTGACCGGGTCTCCTTCCGGGTGACGCTGGGCCGGTCGCTGGGCATCCTGGCACCGAACGGTACCGGCAAGACGACGCTGATCAACATGATGGCCGGCTTGGAAAAGCCGGACGAGGGCGAGATCAGGCGCGGTTGCCGCATCTCCTTTCCACTGGGGTTCATGGGCGGGGTCATCGGGCGCCACACGGCGGTGGAGAACTCCCGCTACATCGCGCGGATCTACGGGCTGGACCCCGATTACGTAGAAGCCTTCTGCCGCTGGCTTTGTGGGTTGGGGGAATATTTCGAACAACCCCTGGGCACCTATTCCTCGGGGATGAAAGCGCGGTTCAGCTTTGCCTTGTTGCTGGCGCTGGACTTCGACATGTACCTGATCGACGAGGGGATGCCGAATTCCACCGACGTGGAGTTCAACCGCAAGGCAGGAGAAATCCTGCGCGAACGGCTGGAGACGACGACGATCATCATCGTTTCGCACCAGCCGAAGACCCTGGCGAAATTCGCGAGGGAGGCCGCCGTGCTGCGCAATGGCAAGCTGCACATGTTCGACACCTTGGAAGAAGCGAAACAGCTCTATGACTACGAAGACCAAGGCTAGAAAATTCCGCATCCGCCGCACGGCGCTGGACCGGGATGCGGCGCAGGACGGCCAGGGGCAGGACACCCCGCAGGACGGTCAGGACGCCGCCCGGGCAGAGGCCATCGCCGCCCGCCGCGCCGCCGCCGCGCAATCCCTGCGCGAGACCGTGGAGGGCACCCGCCCCGCCGCCGCACCGCCGCGCACCGTCCCTACCGACATCGCCGAGCCGCCCATCGCCGAAGACGTCCCCCCACAGGAAGCCAGGCCGATGCCCGGCCCCGTGCGCCCGGCCCGGCCCGCCATGCGCTCCGCCGGCGCCACCCCGCGCCCGGCACCCCTCTCGGAGGTCGCGCCACAGGCCAGCCCGCGCCCCCGACCCGCCGCCGCGTCGGGGCCTGCCACGTTGGGACCAGCCTCCGCCGGACCGGCCGCCGCCGTGTCACGCGCCGGCGAAGTCGCCTCCAGCACCGAAGTGGCCGCCGAAGACGACATCAACGCCATCCGCAAGGAAGGGCTGACCGGCCGGCAATTGCGCATGGCCCGTCGGGTGGCGCAAAAACACGGGCTTGCGCCGACCTCGGATTTCGACGCGGTGCGCCTGTTGCGCAGCCGTGGGATCGACCCGTTCGCGCGGTCCAACATGCTGGAATTGGTGGCCACCAACCGCGCCCCGTCGCAAGACGGCACCCCGCCGCCCAACCTGCCTCAGACCGTGCCGGCACAGACGCCCAACACGCTGCCCTCCACCGAAATGGCCCCGTCCGAGCGGCGCCAGCAGGAGATCATGGACATTCAGCGCGACATCACGCGCCGCCGCCGCCGGCGGATGGCGCTGCTGTTCACGCGGCTGGCGTTCTTCGTCTTCCTGCCGACGATCCTGTCGGGCTTCTACTATTACCGCGTTGCCACCCCGATGTACGCGGCCAATTCGGAATTCCTGATCCTGCAAGCCGACGCCACCGGCGGCTCCCCCCTTGGCGGGCTGCTCTCGGGCACACAATTTGCCACCAACCAGGACAGTATCGCGGTGCAATCCTACCTGGAATCCAAGGACGCGATGCTGCGCCTGGACCAGGATGTCGGGTTCAAGTCGCATTTCACCCAACCCTGGATCGACCCGATCCAACGGCTGGAGGCCGACCCCTCGAACGAACAGGCCTACGCGCTTTACAAGAAATTCGTGAAGATCGGCTATGATCCGACCGAAGGCGTGATCCGCATGGAAGTCTCCGCCGCGGAGCCCAGCATCGCCGCGTCCTATTCCGAACATCTGATCGAATATGCCGAGGAACGCGTGGACGAATTGTCCCGCCGCAAGCGCGAGGATTCCATGCGCTCAGCCATCGAAAGCCTGGAACAGGCCAAGGTGGAGCGGCGCGCGGCCCAGGCCCGGCTGGTGGACTTGCAGGAAGGGTCTGTCGTCGATCCCGAGGCGATCATCGCCGGGCTGCGCTCTCAGATCAACAATATCGAGGTCCAGTTGCAGGAAAAGGAATTGCAACTGTCCGCCCTTCTCGACAATGCCCGGCCGAACCAGGCCAAGGTCGACGGCGTGCGCGCCGATATGGGCCGGTTGCAAACGCTGCTGGATGATCTGAACAGCAAGATGAACCGCGCGACCGAGGGCCAGTCCTCCCTGGCCGCGCAGACGGCGCAGATCCAGATGGCGCAGGCCGATCTGGCCACTGCGGACCTGTTCCTTCAGGCCGCCCTGCAAAACGAGAAACAGACCGAGGCGGAGGCCAATCGCCAGGTGCGCTATCTCACCACCTCGGTCCGGCCGGTGGCGCCCGAGGATCCCGCCTATCCCCGCGCGTTCGAGAATACGATCCTGGTATTCCTGATCATGTCGGGCATCTACCTGATGATCTCGCTCACCTCCTCCATCCTGCGCGAACAAGTCTCAAGCTGAGGGGGCACCAGTCCCCGGACAGGCAAAGGCGCGACACCCCGACCGGGTGCCGCGCCTTTGTCATTTCGTGCTGTCCGACGCTGCGCGACCGCGCCGCCCGGTGGATGAGGCGCGATCAGGCCGGGACCAGCCCGCGCCCCTTCAACAGCGCCTCCGGCCCCGGCAGGCGGCCCCTGAACCGGGTGTAAAGCTCCGCCGCCTCCACCGATCCGCCCTTGGACAGGATATGCTCTTCCAGGGCCCGCGCGGTCTGGGGATCAAAGGCGCCGCCCGCCTCCTCGAACGCGTCAAAGGCGTCGGCGTCCATCACCTCGGACCACATGTAACTGTAATAGCCCGAGGAATAGCCGTCCCCGGAGAACACATGCGCGAAATGCGGCGTGGCGTGGCGCATCACGATGGCCTCCGGCAGGCCGAGGTCGTCCAGCACCTGCGCCTGCATTGCCATCGGATCGGCGGGCGCGGCGCCGTCGTGGAATTCCAGATCCACCATGGCCGAGGCGATATATTCCACCGTCTGGAACCCCATGTCGAAGGTCGCAGCCCCCAGCACCTTGTCCAGCATCTCCTGCGGCATCGCCTCGCCCGTCTCCACATGGGTGGCGAACCGGTGCAGAACCTCCGGCACTTCAAGCCAATGCTCGTAAAGCTGCGACGGCAATTCCACGAAATCGCGGCTGACAGAGGTGCCGGAGACCCGTTCGAATTCCACATCCGACAGCATCTGATGCAGCGCGTGGCCGAATTCGTGGAATAGCGTGCGCGCATCGTCATAGGACAACAGCGCCGCCTCCCCCTTGGCCGGCTTCGCGAAATTGCAGACGTTCACCACGATTGGCGCCTGCACCTTGGGCACCCGCGCCTGGCTGCGCATCGCCGAACACCACGCGCCCGATCGTTTGGACCCGCGGGCAAAGTAATCGCCAATGAAGATCGCCATGTGTTCGCCGTCCCGCGTCACCTCCCAGGCGCGGCAATCGGGATGGTACAGCGGCACCTCCACCGGCGCGAACTCCAGCCCGAACAGGCGGTTGGCGCAATCGAATGCCGCCTCGATCATCCGATCCAACTGTAGATAGGGCTTCAGGGCGGTCTCATCCACGTCATGCAGGATCTTGCGCCGTTTCTCCGCGTAGTAGCGCCAATCCCAGGGTCGAAAATCGCCGTTCACGCCATCCTGGGCCATCATCTCGGTCATGGCGGCCTGGTCCTCCAGCGCGGCGGCGCGGGCCGGGGCCCAGACCTGCATCAGCAGATCGCGCACCCGCTCCGGCGTGCCGGCCATCTCCGTCTCCAGCTTGAACGCGGCAAAGCTGTCATAGCCCAGCAGGCGCGCGCGTTCCTGACGCAGGGCCAGAACCTCGGCCACGGCGGCCCGGTTGTCGGTGGCCCCGCCCCCGGCCCCGCGCGAGGTCCAGGCCCGCCAGGCCTGTTCGCGCAGATCGCGGTCCGGGGAGAATTGCAGGAACGGCACGATCAGCGACCGCGACAATGTGATCACCGGCCCGGCGGCGCCGCGATCTTCGCCCGCCGCGCGGGCGGCGGCTTGCAGGAAACCGGGCAGCGCCGCCAGCGCATCGGCGTCCAGCGCCATCTGCCAGGCGCGTTCATCGGCCAGCACGTTCTGGGTAAAGGCGGTGCCCAACGCGGCAAGCCGCCCCATGATCTCCTTCATCCGCCGGGCCTCTGCACCGCCCAGCGCGGCACCGGCGCGGACGAACCCGCGATGCACCAGATAGAGGATACGTGCCTGCTCCGCCGTCAGGCCCAGCTTGTCGCGGCTTTCCCACAGGGTGGCGATGCGTTCGAACAGTGCCGAATTCCCGTGGATGTCGGACATATGCGCCGCCAGCCGGGGGGAAAACTGGCGTTGCAGATCCTCCCGCGCGGCGTTGCTGTCGGCGCCCGCCAGGGCAAAGAAGGGCGACAACACACGGTCCAGCGTCTCCCCCGAGGCCTCGTAGGCCAGGATGGTATTGCCGAAATCGGGCGCGGCGGGATTTTCCGCGATGGCCGCGATCTCGGCCTTGTGGGCGTCCAGCGCCACGTCCAGGGCGGGCGCGAAATCCGCGTCTTGGATCCTGTCGAAAGGCGGAATGTCAAAAGGCGTCTGCCAGTCGGACAAAAGCGGATTGGTCATGTCGTCTCCTTGGTGCCGCAAACCGGGCAATCCGGGCGGCGTTTCAGCGCAATCTTGCGGGTTTCGCCCCACAGCGCGTCGTAGATCATCATTTCGCCTCGCAGGGGGGCGCCTGCGCCGGTGATCAGCTTCACGGTTTCCACCGCCATCATGGTGCCGATCACGCCGGGCAAGGGGCCAAGCACGCCGGCCTCCGCGCAGGAGGGGGCCAGATGCGGCGCGGGCGCCTGCGGGAAGATACATTGGTAACATGGGGCGCCGGCGGCGGGATGAAAGACGCTCAGCTGGCCTTCCCATTGCGTCAAGGCGCCGCTGACCAGCGGTTTGCCCTGCGCCACGGCCGCGCGATTGGCCAGGTACCGGGTGTCGAAATTATCGGTGCCATCAAGAACCAGATCATATTCCGCCAGCAGGTCCGCCGCGATCTCGGCGGTGAGGCGACGGTGATAGGGGTGGATCGTGACATGCGGGTTCTGGGCCAGCAGCGCATCCATCGCCGATTGCACCTTGGGCCTGTCGATATCAGCGTCGCGGTGCAGCACCTGGCGTTGCAGGTTGGCGTTTTCCACCACGTCATCGTCAATCACCCCGATGGTCCCCACGCCCGCGGCGGCCAGGTACATCAGCGCGGGCGATCCCAGCCCCCCGGCACCGATCACCAGAACCCTGGCCTGTTTCAAGGCCTTCTGCCCCGGCCCGCCGATCTCCCGCATTACGATGTGCCGGGCATAGCGGTTCAGTTCCGCGTCGGAAAAGCTGCGCAGGGGCATGGCGGGCTGGCGGGCCTGGGCGATCGCATCGGCCCGAACGCGCAGCCGCGTCAGGACCAGCCGGTACAGGACCACCGCCCCGACAAGCGCCCCCAGCAGCAGCCAGGGCGCAGCCCCGCCGCCAGTCGCCAGACGCAGTGGATGGGCGGCGGGCAGCACCAGGTGCAGCGCCAGAATGGCAAGGTAGAGCGCGCCCAGCACCTGCGCGCGCGCCGCCCGGCCGACGCCGAAGCGCCCCCCCGCAAGCCACAGCCCCAACGCCGCCAACAGCAACCAGCCCATCAGCCCTGCCCCGGCGGCGTCATCTGCCCGCCCCTCACGCCACCCCGGTGGAGCCGAAACCACCGGAGCCGCGCGCTGTCTGGTCGAGCTCGGCGCTCAGCGTCAGATCCGCCTGCACCACCGGCGCCACGACCATCTGCGCGACCCGGTCGCCATGGGTGATCTGCACCGGCGCCTCCCCGGTGTTCAGCACGATCACCCCTACGGGGCCGCGATAATCGCTGTCCACCGTGCCCGGCGCGTTCAGCACCGTGACCCCCTGTTTCAACGCCAGGCCCGAGCGTGGCCGCACCTGGACCTCGAACCCCTGCGGGATCGCCATGCGCAGCCCCGTGGGGATCAACGCACGCGCGCCCGGCGCCAACGTCAGGCCGGCCGCACGCTGATCGGCGGGGAAATTGGCCCGCAGGTCGGCGCCCGCCGCGCCGTCGCTTTCATAGGCGGGCAGCGGCAGGGCAGGATCGGCATCGTCGGTCAGGGCAAGGGAAATGGCGGGGCGAGTGGTCATGTCAGGGCCTCTGCTATGCGGTGGGCGAGGCGGTTGGCCACCTGCGCCTTGTCCATGCGGGGCCAGTCCTCGGCCCCGGTGTCGGTGATCAGGGTCACGGCGTTTTCCGTCCCCCCCATGATGCCGGTGCCGGGACTGACATCATTGGCGACGATCCAGTCGCAGCCCTTGCGCGCACGTTTCGCCGTGGCATGGGCCAGCACGTCGTCGGTTTCGGCGGCAAAGCCCACAACCAGCGGTGGCCGTCCCTGCCCCATCTGTGCAACCTGGGCCAGGATGTCGGGGTTCTCGTCGAATTCCAGAACCGGCAGGGCGCCGCCATCCTTCTTGATCTTCGAGCTGGATTCCCGCCGGACCCGCCAATCGGCCACCGCGGCGGCAAAGATCGCGACATCGGCGGGCAGCGCCTGTTGCACCGCCTCCAGCATCTCGCGGGCGGTTTCGACGCGCCGGACGATCACGCTCTCGGGTGGCGGCACGTCGGCCGGCCCGGTGACAAAGACGACTTCGGCGCCCAGCCCGGCCAGCGCACGGGCAATCGCCGTCCCCTGCGCGCCCGAGGAGCGGTTGGCGATATAACGCACCGGATCGATCGGCTCATGGGTCGGGCCAGAGGTCACAAGAATGCGCCGCCCCGCCAAAGGCCCGGCGCGCAACTGGCTGGTGATCGCCTCCAGAATGGCGGCGGGTTCTGCCATGCGGCCCGGACCATATTCGCCACAGGCCATGTCGCCCGCATCCGGGCCGATGGTGGCGATGCCATCGGCCTGCAATTGCGCGACGTTGCGCCGGACGGAGGGGTGCTCCCACATCCGCACGTTCATCGCCGGGGCCAGCAGCACCGGCGTGTCCGTCGCCATCAGCAGGGTGGAGGCCAGATCATTCGCCAACCCGCCCGCGATCTTGCCGATCAGGTCGGCCGTGGCCGGTGCCACGACCACCAGATCGGCCACGCGCGACAGCTGGATATGGCCCATCTCCGCCTCGTTGGTCAGGTCGAACAGATCGGTATGAACCTGCTCCCCCGCCAGCGCAGCCACCGCCATCGGCGTGACGAATTGCGCCGCCGCCGGGGTCATCACGGGTGTCACCGCCGCGCCGGATTTACGCAACAGGCGGATCAGTTCCAGCCCCTTGTAGGCGGCAATGCCGCCGCCGATGATCAGGAGTATGCGCTTGCCCGCCAGCATGGGACCGCTCCGTCTTGGGTCATTCGGGACGGAGACTAGGCCGCCCCCGTTCCGGGGACAAGCAAGCGGTGCCGGGCGGAAAGGCAAAGAGACCCGGACTGCCGCCCGGCCCCCTCGAAACTGTCACGCCACGATCTGCCGCGCTTGGGCGCTGCCTGCCGGCAGTGGGAACTCAATGCAACAGCAATTCCGGTTCCGCCCCCAGGTCTTCCAGGGTGCGGCGCATCTTCTTGAAAGCCCCGGCCTCCAACTGGCGCACGCGTTCCTTGGACAGGCCCAGTTCGGTCCCCAGGCTTTCCAGCGTGCGGGCATCGGGGCGCAGCTTGCGTTCGCGGACGATCAGTCGCTCCCGCTCGTTCAGTTCGGACATCGCGTTGGTCAGCCAGGCGCGCAGCGCGGCGCGGTCATGGCTGTCGGCGACCGTCTCGGCGGCCTGTGCGCTGTCGTCTTCCAGCGTCTCGATCCATTCGCGGCCCTCGTCATCCGCCGATTGCGTCGCGTTCAGCGAATAGTCGGAGCCGGACAACCGCCCCTCCATCATCTCCACGTCACGCAGAGGCACGCCAACCTCGGTCGCGATCATCTGGCGCAGCTGGTGGCCACCCAGTTCCTCCCCCCGGGCCATGGCTTCCCGCTCCAGCCGGGCCTGGACGCGGCGCATGTTGAAGAACAGCGACTTCTGCGACGAGGTGGAACCGGTGCGCACCATCGACCAATTGCGCATCACGTAATCCTGGATCGACGCCTTGATCCACCAGACCGCGTAGGTGGAGAACCGCACCCCCCGATCAGGATCGAACTTGTCGGCGGCCTTCATCAGGCCCAGCCCGGCCTCCTGGATCAGATCGTTCATCGGCGCGCCGTAGCGGCGGTATTTCGACGCCATCGAAATCGCCAGCCGCATGTAGGCGGTGACCAGCCGGTGCAGCGCCATCTCGTCCCGGTCGTCGCGCCAGGCATAAGCCAGGGTCAATTCGGTTTCCGCGTCCAGCAATTCCGCCTTCATCGCGGTTCTGGACAGGTTCGTCTCGCTTCCAGTGGCAAAGGCCATGCACACCCCCGGTTTCTGCTGGTCCCAGTGCATCTTGGCAAATGCACTTGTTGAATAACGGTCATGAGATATACGTCTGAGACCCCAATTGGTTCACGAGAATGTTGAAAAAATCCTTACCCGGACTAGGCCTGATCATCGGGGGCGCGGCTTCCGGCAAGTCGGAGTTCGCGGAAAATCTGGTCATTTCCGGGGGATCGCCGCGCGTTTACCTTGCCACCGCGCAGGCGCTGGATGACGAGATGCGCGCCCGTATCGCCCGCCATGCCGACCGGCGTGGCCCGGAGTGGCAGTTGGTGGAAGCGCCGCTGGACCTGCCCGCCGTGCTGGGGCAACTGACGCCCGACCGGCCCGTCCTGCTGGATTGCGCCACCCTATGGCTGAGCAATCAAATGATGGCTCAGGCCGCGCTGGATAAAGCCACCACCGAGTTGCTGACCGCGCTGGACAGCTGCCCCGCGCCGGTCATCGTGGTGACCAACGAAACCGGCCAGGGCGTGGTGCCCGACAACGCTCTGGCCCGCGCCTTCCGCGAGGCGCAGGGCCGGTTGAATATCCGCCTCGCCGCGCAGGCCGAGCTGGTCGTGCAGGTGATCGCGGGGCTGCCCAACGTGCTGAAGGGACAACTGCCATGACCCGGTTTCACCTCGTCCGGCACGGGCCGACCCATCAGAAGACCTTTGTCGGCTGGCGGGACGTGCCCGCCGACCTGTCCGATACGGATCAGATCGCCCGGCTGAACGCGCTGCTGCCTGCGGATGCGCTGGTCGTATCCTCCGATCTGCAACGCGCGGTGACCACAGCCGATGTGCTGTCGCCGGGCCGTACGCGGCTGGCCCACGATTCCGACCTGCGGGAATTTGATTTCGGCGAGTGGGACGGGCGCCATTTCTCCGATATCGCGCGGACCGATCCCGAACTCAGCCGCCGGTTCTGGGAAGACCCCGGCCCCATCAAGGCCCCCGGCGGCGAAAGCTGGGACGACGTCGCCGCCCGCGTCTGGGCCGCGCTGGACCGGCTGCACAGGGCACATGCGGGGCGCGATATCGTCGTGGTGGCCCATTTCGGCGTGATCCTCACCGCCCTCGGCCGCGCCCGGGCAGAGGCCCCGCGCGTGACCTTGGGCCAGAAGATCGACACCCTATCGGTGACAGCGATCCGCCGGGGCGCTGCGGGCTGGCAGGTCTCCCGGATCAATCACATGGCGTGATGTCTCAGGCCACAACCATTCGCTTTGCCCCTCTGCACACCTTGGCTAACGTCATGGAAACATTGCGGAGCACCCCATGACCTACACCCTGATCATCGGCGAGAAGACCTTTTCCAGCTGGTCCCTGCGCGGCTGGCTGCTGCTGGAGAAATTCGGCATCCCTTTCCGCGCGCGCACTGCCAGCCTGTATTCCGCCCCCCTCGCCGACAGCCTGCGCGACCTGGCGCCGGCCCGGCTGGTACCCGTTCTGGTCACGCCCGACGGCACGATCTGCGGTGAAACCCTTGCCATCGCCGAAACCCTGGCGGAGGCCTTTCCCGACGCCGGCTATTGGCCCGCAGACCCCGCCGCCCGCGTCCTGGCCCGCTGGATCAGCGCCGAGATGCACGCCGGGTTCACCGCGCTGCGCGGCGATTGCCCGATGCAGCTGATCGGGCAATATCGCGGCTTTGTCCCGTCTCAGGCGGTTTTGGACGATGTGGCACGGATCGACGATCTGATCAGCCTTGCGCGGAACCGGCACGGCGCGGCGGGTCCGTGGATCTTTGGCGAATACAGTGCGGCGGATGCGTTCTATGCCCCGGTGGCGGCGCGGATCGCGGGCTACGGCTTGCCGGTGTCCGACACGCTGGCCGCCTATGTCGCGACAACTCTGGCAGATCCGAGCTTTCGCCGCTGGCGCGCCATGGGCGGGACCGAGGTCTTTGCCAGCGAACCCTATGCGCTGGCCCTGCCCCGTGACGCATGGGCTGGCCCCGCACCGCGCGTCGCGCAGACATCGGCGGGCCCCTCCGTGAACGGCATGTGCCCCTATTCCGGTCGCCCGGTCACCGATTTCCTTGAGCTCGAAGGCTCGGTCTACGGCTTTTGCAACCCGACCTGCCGTGACAAGACCCTGGCCGATCCCGAGGCCTGGCCGGATTTCATGGAACTGGTCAACAATTAACCGTTCGGTAACGCGGCCGGTGCTACCCCTACACGGCGAAACGGGGAGGGGCAGGAGCCGCGAGAATGGTCATTCGCACCTACAGCGTCGCCTTTCACGGGGTAGAGGCCGCGCCAGTACAGGTGCAATGCGCGATCACGCCGGGAATGCCCGCCTTTTCCGTGGTGGGTCTGCCGGACAAGGCCGTGTCGGAGGCCCGCGACCGCGTCCGTGCGGCCCTCACGACGTTGCGCATCGCCCTGCCCTCCAGCCGGATCACCATCAACCTCTCGCCCGCCGACATGCCCAAGGAAGGCAGCCATTTCGACCTGCCGCTGGCGCTGGCCCTGTTGGCCGCGATCGATATCCTGCCCCCCGACGTTGTCGAAGAACATGTCAGCCTCGGAGAGCTGAGCCTTGACGGAACCCTGATGCCAGTGGCGGGCGCATTGCCTGCGGCGCTGTCGGCGGCGGAACACGGGCGCGGGCTGCTCTGCCCTGCGGCTTCCGCGGCCGAAGCGGCCTGGATCGACAGTACCCGCGTCATCGGCGCGGCCAGCCTGGGCGATCTGCTGCGCCACCTGACCGGCCAATCCCCCATCGCCCCCGCGCAGCCCGGCGAAATCCCCGCCCCCCGCCTGACCCGCGACCTGCGCGACGTGAAGGGCCAGGAACGGGCCAAGCGCGCGCTGGAAGTCGCCGCCGCCGGGCGGCACCACCTGCTGATGATCGGCCCGCCGGGGGCCGGGAAATCCATGATGGCCGCGCGGATGCCCGGCCTGCTGCCCGATCTGAGCGCCGAAGAGGCGCTGGAAACCTCCATGGTGCATTCCCTCGCCGGGCTGACCGGCGAAGGCGGGATCTGCCGGGCCCGCCCGTTCCGCGATCCGCATCACACCGCGTCGATGGCCGCGATGGTGGGCGGCGGCCGCACCGCCGGTCCGGGCGAAGTCAGCCTGGCCCATAACGGCGTGCTGTTCCTGGACGAATTCCCCGAATTCTCGCGCGGCGTGCTGGAGACATTGCGCCAACCGCTGGAAACCGGAGAGGTCACGATCTCCCGCGCCAGTGCCCGGATGACCTATCCCTGCCGCTTCCTGCTGCTCGCGGCGGCGAATCCCTGCCGCTGCGGGCACCTGACGGACCCGGCGCGCGCCTGCAACAAGGCGCCCGTCTGCGGCACCGATTACCTGACCCGGATTTCAGGGCCGCTGCTTGACCGGTTCGACATCCGCCTGGACGTACCGCCTGTTGCCTTCACCGACCTGGACCTGCCCCCGCCCGAAGAAGGCAGCGCCGAGGCCAGCGCCCGCATCGCCGCTGCCCGCGCGGTGCAGGCCCGCCGCTTCGGCACACCGCTGCGCCTGAACGCGGATGCGCAAGGGCAGATGCTGGAGGAGATCGCCCCCCTGGACACCGAATGCCGTGCCCTGCTGCACAAGGGGGCCGAGCGGTTCGGATTATCGGCCCGGGGCTACCACCGCATCCTGCGCGTGGCCCGCACCATCGCCGATCTGGACGGCGACCCGCAGATCCGCCGCCCCCACATGGCGGAGGCGCTGGCCTATCGGCTGGTCCGGTCGGTCCCCGGCTAGATCACAGGGCGCGCTCGGATCCCGGCCGCGTCCCCCTGCGCGGCGCCTGTAAAGGATGGGCCAACCTGGGAAGCCCCATCCAGGCCAGGCTCATTCAGACCAGGGACAGTTCTGGCCGGACCCGCCTATGCCGCGTCCGCCTTGGCCTCGATCGCCGCCCAGATTCGGGCGGCGACATTGATGCCATCGAACCGCTCCAGCTCCTGAATGCCGGTGGGAGAGGTCACATTGATCTCCGTCAGGTAGTCGCCAATCACGTCGATACCGACGAAAATCTGCCCCTTTTCGCGCAGAGCCGGGCCGATGGCGGCGCAGATCTCGCGATCGCGGTCGCTCAGCTCCACCTTTTCGGGACGGCCGCCCACATGCATGTTGGACCGGGTTTCGCCCTTGGCCGGTACGCGGTTGATGGCGCCGACCGCCTCCCCGTCGACCAGGATCACCCGTTTGTCCCCCTTGGCCACGGCGGGCAGGAATTTCTGCACGATCAGCGGCTCCCGCGTGAAACCGGTGAACAATTCATGCAGGGAGGACAGATTGCGATCATCTGGGGTCAGCCGGAACACACCGGCGCCGCCATTGCCATAAAGCGGCTTGAGAATGACATCGCCATGCGTGTCCTTGAAGGCCCGGATGGTCGGCAGATCCCGCGCGATGACGGTGGGCGGGATCAGCTCGGGAAAGTCGAGGACCAGCAGTTTTTCGGGGCAGTTGCGCACCCAGAACGGATCGTTGACCACCAGGGTATCCGGCGCCAGGCGGTCCAGCAGGTGGGTGGTGGTGATGTAGAACATGTCGAACGGCGGATCCTGGCGCAGCCAGACCACATCGATATCGGCCAGGTCGATATCCTGCATCTCCCCCAGCTCGGCGTGGTTGCCCCGTTCACGCCGCACCCGCAGGGATTGCCCCCGCGCAATCACCCGGCCCTCGCGATAGCTCAGCGCCTCGGGCAGGTAGAAGAACAGCTCATGCCCGCGCGCCTGCGCTTCCTCCGCCAGCCGGAACGTGCTGTCCGCGTTGATGTCGATCCCGGCGATGGGATCCATCTGAAAGGCCACTTTCATGCCGGCTCTCCTGAATTGTCATGCCGGATTTAGATGGCCCATCGCCACGCCACGCGCAACCGGCCATGGCCTATATATCCATGGTCACGTTTTCGAGAACACTCACCACACCCCCCCGATCCACCAAGGCGACATCCAGCCGCATCCGGGTCTCGAAATCGCCATGGCGCCCCAGATAATCCTCGGCAGAGCGGCAGATCCGACCGATCTGGCGGGCACTGACCCGTTCCGCGGCCCAGGCATGGCGGCGCCCGGACTTCACCTCTACGAAAACGAATTCGTTGCCACGGCTCAGGATCAGGTCGATTTCGCCACCCGGGCCGCGCCAGCGGCGGCGTTCGACTCTGTAGCCCAGATACCGGTAATGGCGTTCAACGCAGCCCTCCGCCGCGAGGCCGGACAGATAGGCGCACCGCCCGCGATGGCGCCGGGCAGCCGTGCGGTCCCGGACATCCGCCGGGGCCACCCCCCGCGCAGGGACACCGACCGAGGCGCCAACAGGCTGCGCGGCGAAAAAATCGAATTCCATCTGGACACTCATGCGCCACCCAGGGCGCGCCGGGTTCATCCCAGTTTCAGCGCCAGTTGATAGACCTTGCGCCGCGGCAGGTTGAAACGGGCCGCGACATTATCGGCGGCATCTCTGACACTCATCGTCCCCAGCGCTGCCTTCAGCACCGTTTCTAGGTCGGTTTCATTAATAGTCCCTGAATCGCCCTTGCCAATAAGCAGGACAATTTCACCTTTTGGCGGGGTTTCGACGCAGGACCGGGCCAATTCATCCAATGTTCCACGGCGGATTTCCTCGAATCGCTTGGTCAACTCGCGGCACAGCGCGGCCGGGCGGTCGCCGCCCAGCACGGCGGCGGCATCACGCAGAGTGGCCGCGATCCGGTTGGGCGATTCGTAGAAGGCCAGCGTTGCCGCCGTCTCCCGTTCTGCCAGCAGCGCGGATTTCCGCGCGCCCGAGGCCGAGGGCAGGAACCCCGCGAACAGGAACCTGTCGGTCGGCAAACCGCCCAGCATCAGCGCCGTCAGCACGGCGGAGGCCCCCGGTGCGGCGGTGACGGCATGGCCTTCGTCCCGCGCGGCCTGGGCCAGGTCATAGCCCGGGTCGGCGATCATCGGGGTGCCGGCCTCTGCCGCGTAGGCGACGGATTTCCCTGCCGCCATTTCCGCCAGCAGGCGCGGACGCACGCGGCCACCGTTGTGATCGTGGTAGGACAGCACCTGCCGGCCGTTCAGCGGGATGGCGTGGATATCCATCAGCCGGCGCAGGGAGCGGGTGTCCTCGGCGGCCAGCACGTCGGCGGTGGCCAGTATATCCAGCGCGCGCAGCGTGATGTCGCGACTGGCGCCGATCGGCACGGCAACAAGGTAAAGACCCGCCGTCAGGTCCGGTGTCTGGGCAATCATGGCTGGACCCTCTGAACGATCGGTTTATTATTCCGCGCAACACGACGACCGGCGCCGTACCCCGGCCCGGCCCCCAAGGATTGAGGAGCTTCCCCATGTTCGCCCTTTTGCGCGCCGCCCGCAAGGTTCTGTCCCGCCCGTTGCGCCGCGCCGCGGCGACGGGGGGTCTGCTGACCCTTGCCGCCTGCGGTGATGTCGGTCTTGGCACCGGCAATCTGGCCGGCGGCGGCCCCAGCGTCAATGTCAACCAGCCGGTGCAGGTCGCTCTTCTTGTGCCGCAGGGATCGGAGAAGGAGGGCGACCGCACTCTCGCCGCCAGCCTGGAGAACGCCGCCCGCCTGGCCGCCGCCGACCTGAACGGCGTACAGCTGGACCTGCGCGTCTACGACACCGCCGGCAATGCCCAGACCGCGGCCACCGCCGCCAAGACCGCGGTGGAGGACGGGGCCAAGATCATCCTTGGCCCGGTCTATGCCGACAATGCCGCCGCCGTCGGCCAGGTCGCGGCCCAGGCCGATGTGAACGTGCTCGCCTTTTCCAACAATTCCTCGGTCGCGGGGGGCAATGTCTTCATCCTCGGCCCGACATTCGAGAACACCGCCCGCCGCCTGACCGCCCATGCGGTCGCCAATGGCAAGGGCCGGATCGTCACCGTACATGCCGATAATGCCTCTGGGGCGCAGGGGGCGGCGGCCATCCGCGCGGCGGCTGCGACCTCGGGCGCGCAGATCATGCAGGAGGTTCAATACGAATTCTCCCAGAACGGTGTCGTCCAGGCCATTCCGCAGGTTCGCGACGCGGTGCGCGGCAATGACGCCGATGCGGTTTTCCTGACCTCCAACACCGCCGGGGCGCTGCCCTTCTTCAGCCAGCTGCTGCCGGAGGGCGGCGTGCGTCCGGAGGAAGTGCAGTACATCGGTCTGACCCGGTGGGATATGCCGCCGCAGACCATGGAACTGCCCGGCGTCCAGGGCGGCTGGTTCGCCTTGCCCGATCCCGGCCGGACAGCAGCGTTCAACGCCCGCTACCTGGCCAGCCAGGGGGCCGATCCGCACCCGATCGCCGGCCTGGCCTATGACGGCGTCGCCGCCATCGGCGCGCTGGTCCAGGGCCAGGGCCGCACCGCGCTGACCCGTGGCGCGATCACCCAGGGCGCCGGGTTCCAGGGCGTGAACGGCGTGTTCCGTTTCCTGCCCGACGGCACGGCGGAACGGGCGCTGGCCGTGGCCACGATCCGCGATCAGAAGCTTGAGATCCTGTCGCCTGCGCCTGCGGGCTTTGGCGGGGCCGGAAGCTGAACTTGACCCCCTCAGTGCCGTCGCCCGCCAAGGTTCCCGCCCACCGGGCGGAGGATCTGATCTGCCCGCCGGCAGAGATCTTCGACCTGCCCGGCGTGGAGGCGGCGCTGGACGCCGCCGCGCGCCAGGCCCCGGACCCCAAGGCCCTGCGCAAGGAGGCGATTGCCCTGCTGGCACGGGCCCGACAATGCGGCATGGACCGCATCGCCCGCGCCTTCGAGGCGCGGCCCTTTGCCGCCCGCGCCACCGTTCATGCCTATACCCATCTGACCGACGGGCTGGTCTGCGCCGTCCTGCACCTGTGCCGCACCTACCTGATGGAAGGCAAGCGCCCCGGCGCCAAGGAGTTCGCCGTCTGCGCCGTCGGCGGTTACGGCCGGGGAGAGATGGCCCCCCATTCCGACATCGACCTTCTGTTCCTGGCGCGTGACGAGATCACGCCCCGGATCGAGGCGCTGATCGAAACCATGCTCTATGTCATGTGGGATCTGCACCTGAAGGTCGGCCATTCCAGCCGGACCATCCGCGAGTGCCTGAAATTGGGCGGCGAGGATTACACCATCCGCACCGCGCTGATGGAGAACCGGTTCCTCATCGGCAACAAGTCGATGTCGGAGGAACTGAACCGCCGCCTGTGGTCCGACCTCTTCAAGGGCACAGAGCGGGATTTCATCGAAGCCAAGCTTCAGGAACGCCAGGCCCGCCATACCAAACAGGGCGGTCAGCGCTACGTGGTGGAGCCCAACGTGAAGGAAGGCAAGGGCGGGCTGCGCGACCTGCAATCGCTGTTCTGGATCGGCAAATACGTGCATCGGGTGCAATCCGTGTCGGGGCTGGTGCGTCTGCGGGTGTTCACGCCAGAGGAGTACGAAAGCTTCCTGAAGGCCGAAGATTTCCTTTGGGCGGTGCGCTGCCACCTGCACCTGCTGGCCGGGCGGCCGATGGACCAGCTGACCTTTGACATGCAGGTCCAGGTCGCGGAGCGGATGCGCTACCGCGATCGCGGCGGGCGTCGCGCGGTGGAACATTTCATGCAGGCCTATTTCCGCCAGGCCACCACGGTGGGCGAGCTGACGCGCATCATGCTGACCAAGATGGAAGCCGCCCACAAGAAGAACCAACCCTTGCTGGACCGCGTTTTCCGCCGCCGCCCCAAGGTCGGCGAAGGGTATCGCGTGGTGAACAACCGCCTGGACATCGACAAGCCCGACGTCTTTCTGGCGGACAAGCTGAACATGCTGCGCATCTTCGACGAAGGGCTGCGCACCGGCATGCTGATCCACCCCGACGCGATGCGGCTGGTCACCGCCAATCTGCGCCGTATCGACGACGGGATGCGCAACGATCCCGAGGCGGCGAAGATCTTCCTGGCCACGTTGCTGAAACACGGCAATCCCGAACGCGCCCTGCGGCGGATGAACGAATTGGGCGTGCTGGCCGCCTTCATCCCCGAGTTCGAACCGATCGTGGCGATGATGCAATACAACATGTACCATCACTACACGGTGGACGAACACACCATCCAGTGCATCCGCCACATGGCGCTGATCGAACATGGCGACCTGGAGGAAGAGCTGCCCGTCGCCTCCACCATCCTCAAGGACGGGGTGAACCGGCGCGTGCTTTATGTCGCGCTGATGCTGCACGATATCGGCAAGGGCCGGGACGAGGATCATTCCGTGCTGGGCGCCAAGATCGCGCGCAAGGTGGCGCCGCGGCTGGGGCTGAACCGCGACGAATGCGAAACGGTGGAATGGCTGGTGCGCTATCACCTGCTGATGTCGGACATGGCGCAGAAACGCGACATCGCCGACCCCCGCACGGTGCGCGATTTCGCCAAGGCGGTGCGCACCCGCGAACGGCTGGACCTGCTGACCGTGCTGACCGTCTGCGACATTCGCGGCGTCGGCCCCGGCACCTGGAACAACTGGAAAGCGGCGCTGCTGCGCGCGCTCTACCGCCAGACGCGGCGGGCGATGGAAACCGGGCTGGAGGAACTCAACCGCACCCATCGCGGCAAGGAAGCCAAGGCCGCCCTGAAGGCGGAGCTGACCGACTGGACCCGCGAGGCGCTGGACCACGAGCTGGGCCGCCATTACCCGCCCTATTGGCAGGGGCTGCATGTCACCGCGCATCGCCTCTTTGCCGAGATGCTGCGCGACCTGCCGGTGGACGAGATCCGCATCGACCTGCATCCCGATCCTGACCGGGACGCCACCCGCGCCCTGTTCGCACTGGCCGATCACCCCGGCATCTTTGCCCGGCTTTCCGGTGCACTGGCGCTGGTGGGGGCCAATGTCGTGGATGCGCGGACCTATACAACCTCCGACGGGTTCGCCACGGCGGCGTTCTGGGTGCAGGACAGCGAGGGCCACCCCTACGAGGCCGACCGCCTGCCCCGCCTGCGCCAGATGATTCACAAGACCCTGAAGGGCGAAGTCGTCACCCAGGAGGCGATGCAGCCGCGTGACAAGATCAAGAAGCGGGAACGCGGCTTCCATGTCGGCACCTCCGTCGCCTTCGACAATGACGGCTCCGAGATCTACACCATCATCGAGGTCGACACCCGCGACCGCCCCGGCCTGTTGCACGACCTGACCCGCACTCTTGCGGCGGCCAATGTGCAGCTGTCCTCGGCCGTGATCGCGACCTACGGGGAACAGGTGGTGGATACCTTCTACGTCAAGGACATGTTCGGCCTGAAGCTGCATAGCGAGGCCAAGCAGAAATCGCTGGAGGCCAAGCTGAGAGAAGCCATCGCCGCGGGCCACAAAAGGGCCCGCGCATGAAGCCTGTCCGCCTGCTGTCGGGCGTGCTGACCGTCGGCGTCTGGACGTTGCTCAGCCGTGTGCTGGGCTTTGTCCGGGACGCGATGATTCTGGCCTTCCTCGGCACCGGCCCGGCCTACGAGGCCTTCGTGGTGGCCTTTCGCCTGCCCAACATGTTCCGCCGCTTCTTCGCCGAAGGGGCGTTCAACATGGCCTTCGTGCCGATGTTCTCCAAGAAGGTCGAGGGCGGCGAGGATCCCCGCGCCTTCATGACCGAGGCCTTTGCCGGCCTGGCCTCCGTGCTGATCGTTCTGACGCTGGTGGCGCAGGCGCTGATGCCCTGGCTGATCCTGGCGCTGGCCTCCGGCTTTGCGGGGGAACGGGAGTTCGACCTGGCCACCGATTTCGGGCGCATCGCCTTTCCCTATGTGTTGTTCATCTCGCTCGCGGCGCTGCTGTCAGGAGTTCTGAACGCCACCGGGCGCTTTGCCGCGGCCGCCGCCGCGCCGGTGCTGCTGAACATCATCCTGGTCGCCGGAATGACGGTGGCGGCGCTGTCGGGCGGCGATGTGGCGCGGGCGCTGATCTGGGGCATCCCGGTGGCCGGGGTGGCGCAGTTGGCGCTGGTCTGGATCGCCGCGCGACGTGCCGGATTCGCCGTGCGCCTGGCCCGGCCCCGGCTGACGCCGGACATGCGCCAATTGATCCGCGTGGCCATCCCCGCCGCGCTGGCCGGCGGGGTCGTGCAGGTGAACCTGCTGGTCGGCCAGCAGGTCGCTTCCTATTTCGACCGGGCGATCGGCTGGCTATACGCTGCTGACCGGCTGTACCAACTGCCGCTGGGCGTGGTGGGCATCGCGGTGGGCATCGTGCTGCTGCCCGACCTGTCCCGCCGCCTGAAGGCCAGGGATGACACCGGCGCCCGCGACGCTTTCTCCCGCGCGGGGGAAATCGCGCTGGCGCTGACATTGCCCTGTGCCGTGGCACTGGCCGTGATCCCGCTTCCCCTCGTCTCGGTCCTGTTCGAACGCGGCGCCACCACGGCTGCGGACAGCCGGGCCATCGCGCTGGCCTGCGCGATCTACGGGCTGGGGCTTCCGGCCTTCGTGTTGCAGAAGGTGCTGCAACCGGTGTTCTTTGCCCGCCAGGACACCCGCAGCCCGTTCAACTACGCGCTGGTGGCGATGGCAGTGAACGCGGTGATCGCCGTCGGGCTTGCCCCGCTGCTGGGCTGGATCGCCCCCGCCATCGCCACCACTGTCGCCGGCTGGGCGATGGCCGCGCTGCTCTATCGCGGCGCGCGTCCGCTGGGTGAGGTGGCACGGTTCGACGACCAGATCCGCCAGCGCCTGCCGCGGATCGTCCTGGCCTCCCTCGGCATGGGGGTGGTTGTCTGGGGGCTGTGGACCGGCTTCCGCCCCTGGTTCGAGGCCCCGACGATCCGCTACCTGGCCCTTCTGCTGCTGGTGCTGGCCGGTGGGATGACCTATTTCGCCCTGGGCAATGCCATCGGCGCCTTCCGCATTGCCGATTTCCGCAACGCGATGCGCCGGGGTCGGACGTGAAACCTTTGTAACGGTGAAACCTAATGTCGGTCTGGGGGTTCATCTGACATGTGCAATCCCCAGACAGGCGCCCCCCAATGCCGCGAGACGTCGTGACCGACCAGGATCTCTTTCGCCCACTGATCACCGCGTCCGAGATGTTTCCCGCGCTGGAACGCCTTGTCCTTGGCGCCCGGAGCGAGGTTCTGATGGCATTCCGCATCTTTGACGCCCGCGCCTCCCTGCGCAGCGCCGAAGCGCGCAAGCTGGGGCTGAAGACCTGGGCCGACCTGCTGGCCCATACCGCCGGACGCGGGGTCAAATTGCGCCTGTTGATGGCTGATTTCGACCCGGTCTTCGCCAGTGACCTGCACCGCGCCGCATGGGCCAGCGCGCGTAATTTCGGCCACCGCCTGCCCGACAATGCCGAGATTCTGTGCGCCCTGCACGAATGCAAGTCCGGGGCGCTGTGGCGGCGGATCTTCTGGTCCAAGATCAAGGCCCGGATCGACGAGCTGTCACGCCATGACGGCGCCCACCTGACCCCGCTTCAGCACCAGGCGGTCAAGGGCAAGGTCACGCTGCGCCCGGTCAGCCTGCACCAGAAGTTCGCCGTGGCCGATGGCGATCACGCCATCATCGGCGGCATCGACGTGGATGAACGGCGCTACGACGACGCCGACCACGACCGCCCCGCCAACGAGACCTGGCATGACATCAGCGTCGAGGTCACAGGCGCTGTCGCCCCCGACATCCGCCGCCATTTCGCCGATTGCTGGAACCGCGCCCGGCGTGCGGATGCCGCCAGTTTCGGCGGCAGTCTCACGGGCGTCGATCAGACCGCCCCCCTGCGCCCGGCCTCGGAAAAATGCCTGGATCCGCAGCTGATACGGACCATTTCCTGCCATCCGGGCAGCGCCCTGCGCCTTGGAGCCTCTCCCCAGGTGACAGAGCACGAAGCCGCCCATCTGGACGCAATCGAAGGCGCCGAACGGCTGATCTATATCGAGACGCAGTTCTTTCGCCACGCCCCGATCGCCCGCGCCCTGGCCCGCGCGGCGCAGCGCGCGCCCGAGCTGCAACTGATCCTGGTAATGCCGACGGAGCCTGAACGGGTGATCTTCAACGGCGATGACGGGATCGACGTGCGCCATGCCCAATCGCTGCAATTGCGCTGCCTGGACATCTGCCGCCGCGCCTTCGGCGACCGGATGGCGGTGCTGGCCCCGGCCCAGCCGCGCGCCGCGCCCGATCACACCCCCCTGCCCCTGCAAGGCGCCGAGATCATCTACCTGCATTCCAAGGTGACACTGGTGGACGAGGCGATGGGCATCATCGGTTCGGCGAACCTGAACGGCAGGTCGATGCGATGGGATACGGAGGCTTCGCTGATGTTCCGCGATGCCGCGCAGATCCGCGCGCTGCGGAACCGGCTGACCCGCTACTGGCTGCGCGATCATGCCGATGACGGCGATCCGACCCGCGCGGCCACCTGGCAGCGCATCGCGGCGAATGCCGCCATGCTGTCGCCCGAGAGGCGCAGCACCTTCCTGCTGCCCTGGCCCGAACGCCGCAACCGCCGGTTCGCCCGGTTCCTTCCGATCCTGCCGCCAGAGATGTTCTGACCCGTTCGGCGACCGCGCAATCTGTCAGTCGCGCCGCAGCCGGGCGCGCAGCCGCGCGATCCCGCCGGGCAGCAGCACCGGCGCCAGCGCGAAGCCGGCAACAAATCCGGCCAGGTCGGCGATCCAGGTCTGGCCGACCTGGAACAGCAGGCCGAACACCAGCTGGATCGCCATCAGCATCCCGATCAGCCGAAACGCCGCGACCCGGTTCGCCCCCACCGCGCCCAGGTTGACCCACAGGATATAGGTAAAAGCCCCGATCAGCCCGTAAACCGCCGGAAACGCCCCATAGAGCGGCCGCGGATCGGCCGCCAACAACCCGAAAGCCAGCGCCCCCAGGATGGCAGAGACGAAAAACACCGTCAGCAGCGCCAGGGGGTGCATGATTTCGCCCACGAACTTGCCCAAGGCCAGCACCATGACCCCGGCAAACAGCCCCTGAGTGAGAGATCCATGCACAAACACATAAGAGGCAAAGCGGATCGCCAGCTCGGGCGGGAGGGCCTGGTTGGTCAGGATCCAATCCATCACCGGCACGGCAAAGGCGTAGTCCTGGATCGCCGCCACCCGCCAGCCCACCGCACCCGGCCCTCCGACGATGCCCTGGCCGGCAAGGGTGAACAGCAGCTCGATCCCGATGATGACCAGAAACAGCGCCGTGACCACGGGGGGCAGCGGATTGACCGGGTATTCAGGGGGTTGATGGTCGGGCAGGCTCATCTGGCGCTCCTTGACGGCAATTGCGGGCATGGGTAAGCCAGCGCGAACCGAATTGCCACCCTGCCAGCAGCCGAGGCCCGCCATGCAAGACACGCCCCAGACCCAGTTCACTACCCGCGTGTTTTCCGGCGTCCAGCCGTCCGGCGGCCTGACCCTGGGCAATTACCTGGGCGCGATCCGCCGTTTCGTGGACATGCAGGACGACGGCAACGAGACGCTCTACTGCATGGTGGACCAGCACGCCATCACCGTCTGGCAGGATCCCGCCACGCTGCGCCGCAACACGCGGCAACTGGCGGCGGGCTACCTGGCCGCCGGGCTGGATCCGACACGCTCCATCCTGTTCAACCAAAGCCAGGTTGCCGCCCACGCGCAGCTGGCCTGGGTGTTCAACTGCGTCGCCCGCATGGGCTGGATGCAGCGCATGACCCAGTGGAAGGACAAGGCGGGCAAGAACCAGCAGAACGCATCGCTCGGGCTGCTCGCCTATCCTTCGCTGATGGCCGCCGACATCCTGATCTACCACGCCACCCACGTCCCCGTGGGCGAGGACCAGAAACAGCATATCGAACTGACGCGCGATATCGCGATCAAGTTCAACAACGACTTCGGCGTTGATTTCTTTCCGGCCACCGAACCCGTGATCGAAGGCCCGGCCACCCGCGTCATGTCCCTGCGAGACGGGACGAAGAAGATGTCGAAATCCGATCCTTCGGACATGAGCCGGATCAACCTGACCGACGATGCCGACACCATCGCCCAGAAGATCCGCAAGGCCCGCACCGACCCCGAGGCTCTGCCGTCGGAGGCCAAGGGCCTTGAGGGCCGCGCCGAGGCGCGCAACCTGGTGAACATCTTCGGCGCGCTCAACGAACAGAGCGTGGACCAGGTGCTGGCCGATTTCGGCGGGCGCCAATTCTCCGAGTTCAAGCCTGCGCTGGCGGATCTGGCTGTGGCCAAGCTGGCCCCCATCTCCTCCGAAATGGGTCGCCTGATGGAACAGCCCGAGGAGATCGACGCCATCCTGGCCCAAGGCGCGGAAAAGGCTCGCGCCATCGCCAATCCGATCCTCAAACGCGCCTACGAGATCGTCGGCTTCGTCGGCGCCTGACGTCGATGCGGCGCACGGCTGCGCGGTGGCGCACCAGGTCCCTGCGCGCATCGCCCTACCCGCGGCTCGCGCACAACGCTAGATCAGGGGCATCCCGGTAACGAGGTGCCCCATGACCCAATTCACCCACTCTCCCGTCACGCCCCGGGCCCGGATCGGCCATGTGCATCTGCGGGTCGGCGATCTGGACCGCGCCATAGGCTTCTATTCCGGCGTGCTGGGCTTCGAGCTGCAGCAACGGTTCGGCAGCCAGGCCGCGTTTCTTTCCGCCGGGGGGTATCACCACCATATCGGGCTGAACACCTGGGACAGCCTGGGCGCGGGCCCCGCCCCGCGCGGCCATACCGGGTTGTTCCACACCGCGTTTCTCTATCCCGACCGGGCGTCTCTGGGCGATGCGCTGCGCCGGGTGTGGGACGCCGGGATCACGCTGGACGGCGCGGCCGATCACGGCGTGTCGGAAGCGATCTACCTCGCCGATCCCGACGGCAACGGCGTGGAGCTGTACCGCGACCGGGATCCCCGTGACTGGCCTCGTGACGCGGCGGGCCAACTGGCCATGGTCAACCGCCCCCTGGACCTGAAAGCTTTGCTGGCAGAGGCGCTCCCGCGCGGCTGAGCCGCCCGCATTTTGCCGAACTGACATCGAACTGTCACAAGACCGTCGTAGATCCCACCCATTCTGGGCCTGCCCGCACGGGCTTACCCCCAAGTCATTTTTCAGCACCAGAAACCCCCGGCCGCCGCGCCGGGGGTTTTCGGATTTTCCGATGCCGGACCTTTCCCCGCCGGATGCGATCCCCTATCCATTCGAAACGACAGAGCGGAGGCAAGACGATGGCGACCTGGACCTATTTCGACGGCAGCTGGCACGAGGGCGATATTGCCGTGATGAAAGCCGGCGATCACGGCGCCTGGCTGGGGAGCACGGTGTTCGACGGTGCGCGCATGGTCAACGGGCTGATGCCCGACCTGCGCGCACATTGCGAGCGGGTCAACCGCTCGGCCCGGGCGCTGATGATCACGCCCAGCCAGTCGGTGGAGGCGATGATCGCCCTGATCCGCGACGGGCTGTCCCGGTTCTCGCCCGGCGCGGCGGTATATATCCGGCCCATGTACTGGGCGATCGAGGGTGATGAGACGGTGGTGCAACCGCGCCCCGGCGCCACCGGCTTTGCCATTGCGCTGGAAGAAATCCCCCTGGCCCCCGACACCGCCACCACCACCCTGGGCCGCACCCGGTTCCGCCGCCCGGTGATGGATGACGCGGTGGTCAACGCCAAGGCCGGCTGCCTCTATCCCAACAATGGCCGCATGCTGGCCGAAGTCCGCGCCCGCGGCTTCGGCAATGCGCTGGTGGCCGATGCCCTGGGCAATGTCGCCGAAAGCGCCACGTCCAACGTGTTCATCGTGCGCGACGGCGCGGTGTTCACCCCGATCGCCAACGGCACCTTCCTGGCCGGGATCACCCGCGCGCGCCACATCGCCAACCTGCGCGCCGACGGGGTGGAGGTGCATGAAACGGTGCTGAGCTTCGAGGATGTCGCCAGTGCGGATGAGGTCTTTCTTTCCGGCAACCTGCACAAGGTCACGCCCGTCACCGGGTTCGAGGACCAGACCTTTGCCGTCGGGCCGCTGACGCAACGCGCCCGTGCGCTGTACTGGGATTGGGCCGCGGGCGACATGACCCTGTGATCCCCGGCCTGCCCGCCGCCACCTGGTGGGCGGGCGCCCGGCCACATGACAGCGGCGGACAGCCGCCCCTCGCACCGGGCTGATCCGCACCATTGGCTTCGGCTGCGTCTCTGGCGCCGGGCACGAGACATGCCCCGCCGCAACTTGAGCGGCCTTTGGGCCGCATCAATCCTTGACGATATAGAACGCGCCGAAAAGATGCGTGATCTCTCCCTGTTCGTTACGATGCGCCTTTCCGGTGCCCCGGCATTGCACGATCGTGCCGTCTGGCGCCTCCATCGGTTCCTGGTAGTCGTAGGGCTCGCCGGTGGCGATGGTATGGGCCATGTGATTTTCCACCCGCGCCCGCGCCTCTGGCGGAAAAATCGCCAACGCCCGCTCGACCCGTGGCGGCATATCGGGGTCCACGCCCAGCAGGGCATATAGCGCCGGGCTCCAGAACGGGCGATCGTTGGCGATGTCATAGGAATAGAAGCCGATCCCCTGCTCCTCCTGCAAGTCCAGCATGTGCTGAAAGGCGACCCGTTCGTTTTCCAACGATGAATAATCCCGGATCACCCCGATGAAGGAAATCGGATTGCCCTGCGTGTCGTAGACCGCGCTGGCCAACGTCTCAAGCGTGAAGGTCTCGCCAGTCTTGCGGATCCCGCGCAGGAAGATATGCACCGGCCCGCCGGTTTCCTGCACTTCTTCCAGAAAGGCGCGGGCTTTGGCCCGGTCGTCGGGATGGTAATCTTCCAACCGCTTTTCGACATCGCCGGGCACCTCCCCCAGATCGTAGCCGAAGATCTCGTAGACCTCGTCCGACCAGGTGACATTGCGGCTGGCCAGGTCCAATTCCCAGGTGCCGACCTTGGCGAACCTGCGCATCGTCTTGTTCAGCGCGACAAAGCGGCGCGCGACGTCCTGCACTGGCACGCCCAGAAGAACCAGAGTCAGCCCGGCGACCTCGTCACTGTCCAGGAAGGTCGGCGTGACCCGCAATTCGTAGTGAACCTGCCCGGTGACAAAGGTCATGCGGTTGGGTTCGCGCAGGGTCAGAACCTCGTTGCAGATGTCCAGGATGCGGGGAAACCCCTTGGGCACCGTCATCTGGCTGAGATGACCGAAATGCGAGCCTCTTTCCCGCAGGCCGAACATCGCCCGTGCCCCTTCGGAGGCATTGCGCACCGTCAGGCTGGTATCGACGGTCAGCAGGGGCACCGGTACGGCCTTGAGAACGCCAGTGCTTTCGACATCGGCGCGCTTCAGCTCCTCGGCGTTGACCAGCAGTTCCTCGTTGACGGTGATCAGCTCCTCATTGGTCGACTGCAGCTCCTCGTTGGATGTCTCCAGCTCCTCGTTCGTCGATTGCAGCTCTTCGTTGGAGGATTGCAGCTCCTCGTTCGTCGATTGCAATTCCTCGTTCGAGGTCTGCAATTCCTCCATCGTGATCTGCAACGCCTCGCGGGCATTGGCCAGCTCGCTTTCCAGGTGGCCGGTGTAATCCTCCAGCCCCTCGCCATCGCGCTCCGGCGCGGCGATCTTCTCCTGCGAAGAGGTCTCCACCGCAACCAGAACCAGCGCCTCGGTATCGCCGGCCTCTCCGACGGGAAAGGCGCGCAGGCGTGCGCGGTTGAAATTCTGCCCGGCAAGCGTGTGCCAGGTGCCATCGCGCACTGTCTGGTGGGTCAGGCACAATGGGATCATGCTGGCCGCGTCCAAGTCCAGCGGATGTTTCAGCATCGAGGTGGTCAGCCGCCCGCGCACCGCGTCGGTCATGGAGGAAAATTCCGTCAGATCGCCGAAAATGCGCACGATATCGCGCCGCTTGTTGGTCAGAAAACCGATCGGCGCCACCGCGGCGGCCAAGGCCTCGAAATTCTGGCGGCCCTCGCGATCCTCCGTGTTCAGGCGGTCCTTGCCGGTCCAGCTGTCAGAGGCGCGATGCGTGCCGCCCCAATGCGCCGCGGCCGAGGCCGAAGAGCCGCCATAGGAGGCTTGGTCGCGCTTCACGAATACCTTCGCCCGGTCCGTCACCGGGTCGAAAAAGGGTTCCACCGCACCCAGGGTTTCCGAAGTTCCCAGGAAAATCAGCCCCTTCTTGCGCAGGGCATATTGCAATTTGATCAACACCCGCTCCTGAAGGCGGGAATTGAAATAAATCAGGGTGTTGCGGAACGAAATCAGGTCAATATTGGTAAAGGGCGGATCCTGGAACACGTTATGCTTGGAAAACAGGACCAGCCGCCGAATATCGGGGATCACGGTGATCGAACTGTCCCGCACCACGAAGTAACGCGACAGCAGGTCCGGCGGGATGTCCACCTGCGCAGCAGCCGGGTATTGCCCGGCCCGCCCCCGCGCCAGCGCCGCCTCGTCGATATCGGTGGCAAAGACCTGGATGCGGTTGTCGGTCAGAGCCTTGGGGCCACCCATCGCCTCGACCAGCAGGATGGTGAGGGAATAGACTTCCTCCCCTGTGGCACAGCCGGCGATCCAGACGCGGATCGGACTTTCACCCCGGTGGGCAACCAACTTGCGGATTTCGACCTTGAGGACTTCGAATTGTTCGGGGTCGCGGAAGAACCGCGTGACAGAGATCAGAAGATCGCGAAACAGCGCGTCGGCTTCCTGTGGGCTTTCGCGGCAGAGCGCGACGTATTCATCATAGCTTTTGGAGCCCAGCGCCACCATGCGTCGGTTGATCCGACGGCTGATCGTGGTGTCGCGGTAATCGCGGAAATTGACCTGTGTCCGGGCCAGCAGGATCAGGAACAGGTCGCTGAATTCGCTGGCGCTTTCCATCGTGTCGCGCAGCCCGTCCAGATTGCGCGGACGGGCCAGGATGGTTTCCAGATGCTCCCCGATCTGGCGGGGGGTCAGGATCAGGTCGACGCAGCCCGTTTCCATCGCCGAGGAGGGCATGGAATCATAGCGGCAGGTCTGCGGATCCTGCGCGATGGTAATTCCCCCGGCCTCCCGGATGTCCTGCACGCCATAGGATCCGTCGCTGCCGGTGCCCGACAGGACGATACCAACGCCATTCTCTCCCGCGAATTTTGCGATGGAGGAAAACAGCCGATCCGCCAGCGGCTTGGGCTGGGCGGGATGGCCGCGCGGCGGTTCCGACGAGACGACGCCGTCATTCACCACGATATCCTTGCCCGCGACGGGGACGTAGATGGTGTTCGGCTGCAGCACCAGCCGTTCGGGCACCTCCCGAACACTCAGGCGGGTTTCGCGGGCCAGAAGTGTGGAAAGCAGGCTTTCGTGTTTCGGCGACATGTGCTGCGCCAGGATATAGGCGCAGTTCAGGTTCAGCGGCAGGCTTTGCGCCAGCAGGGACATCGACTCCAGCCCGCCGGCCGAAGCGGCGATCCCCACGACCACCATTTGTTCGGCTTCGACATTCATGTTGCCCACACCCCCTTTGTCTTCCGCCGCGGCGGAATCGCCCGTGCCACCATATTCGCCTGATTTTCTTTACGGTGTGTTAACTATTCCCTCATATCTGAGGTTCGCGACAGAAAATTCGGGGAAGCGCAGGACGCACGGCCCTGAGCGACCCGCCGGATCGGCAGGCGGCTAGCGGGCACGGGCGGGCGGATCCTGTTCCGGGTCGGAATGGATGCGCACCAGGCGGGTCAGATCGCTCAGCCGCTCCTGCTGGCGGCCGAGAGCGTCGAAATTGGACGGGGCCAGCCAGGCGCCGAAAGCTTCCTTCAGGGCCGGCCACTCCTTGTCGATGGCGGCAAACCAGGCGGTGTCGCGGTTGCGCCCCTTGACCACTGCCGCCTGCCGGAACACGCCTTCGTAGCTGAGGCCCAGCCGCTGCGCCGCCCGGCGCGACGGGGCGTTCAACGCGTCGCATTTCCATTCGAACCGGCGGTACCCGGCCTCGAACGCCCATTGCATCATCAGAAAGATCGCCTCTGTCGCGGCGCGGCTGCGCTGCATCTCGGGGGCCATGTTGATATGGCCAACCTCGATCGACCCGGCCTCCGGCGCGATCCGAAGGTAGGACGCGACACCACCCCAATGCCCGGTCTCCGAATTGCGGATGGCATAAAACGCCGGGTCCGGCTGCCCCTCCATCTGGCGCATCCAGCGGTGATATTGCGCGGCACTCGCGAAGGGGCCGTAGGGCAGGTAATCCCACACCCAATCCGCCCCTTCATAGGCCCGAAACAGCCGCGCGGCGTGAGATTCGGCGCGCATCGGCTCAAGCCGGGCGTACCGCCCCTCAAGGATGGCATCCGTGGGGCGCGGCGGCACCTGCCAGGTGCCGACACTGTCTCCGATCGGTCGCGCTTCGCCCATCTGTTCGCCTCGCTCGCTTGTCCATACATCGAAAAGGTTAAGCAATGATCCGCCGATGTGAAAGCGCCTTTGCCCCGCTTGCCGGAACGGGGCAGGATTGGTAAGAAAACCTGACCAACCGCAAAGAGGCCGCCCATGCCCCCGATCACCTGTATCGACGATCTCAAACGTCTGCACCGGCGCCGCACGCCCAGGATGTTCTACGATTATTGCGAAAGCGGCTCCTGGACCGAGCAGACCTTTCGCGAGAACACCTCGGATTTTCAGGACATCCGCCTGCGGCAGCGCGTTGCTGTCAACATGGAGAACCGGAGCCTGGCCAGCCGGATGATCGACCAGCCCGTCGCGATGCCCGTGGCCCTTGCCCCCGTCGGGTTGACCGGGATGCAACGCGCCGATGGCGAGATCAAGGCCGCCCGCGCGGCGGAGGCGTTCGGCGTGCCCTTCACGCTGTCCACCATGTCCGTCTGCTCCATCGAGGATGTCGCCGAGCGCACGCGCAAACCCTTCTGGTTCCAGCTATATACCATGCGCGACGAGGATTTCCTGCGCCGCCTGATCCAGCGGGCCAAGGACGCGAAATGCTCCGCCCTGGTGATCACGCTGGACCTTCAGATCCTGGGCCAGCGGCACAAGGATCTGAAAAACGGGCTGTCCACCCCGCCGAAACTGACCCCCGCGGTGATCGCCGATCTGATGACCAAGTGGCGGTGGGGGATCGAGATGCTGCAAACTCCGCGCCGCCAGTTCGGCAATATCGTCGGCCATGTCCAGGGGATCAGCGACACCTCCAGCCTCGGCAAATGGACGGTGGAACAATTCGACCCCCGGCTTGACTGGACCAAGATCGCGAAGATCAAGGAGATGTGGGGCGGCCCGGTGATCCTGAAAGGCATCCTGGATCCGGAGGATGCGGTAATGGCGGCCAAGGTTGGCGCCGATGCCATCGTGGTGTCGAACCACGGCGGGCGGCAGCAGGATGGGGCGATTTCCTCCATCCGGGCGCTGGACCCGATCCTGCAAGCGGTGGGCGACCGGATCGAAGTGCATTTCGACGGCGGCATCCGGTCCGGCCAGGACGTGCTGAAGGCCGTGGCGATGGGCGCGCGCGGCACCTATATCGGCCGCGCCTTCGTGCATGGGCTGGGCGCCAATGGCGAGGACGGCGTGCGCAGCGCGCTGGAGGTCATCCGCAACGAGTTGGATATCGCCATGGCGCTGACCGGCAAGCGCGACATCGCAGCGGTCGATCGCGACTGCATCCTGGTGCCGGAGGGCTTCTCCGGCCGCTGGCAGGCCTGACCCCCGCCCCTTGCCAAGCGCGCCGCGCCGTGGAACGCTGCGCAACGGGAGCGAGGCAGGCCGGGGAGGCATTTGAAATGGCAGACGAAAATCCGATCCTCTGGACCCCGTCCAAGGACCGCGCAGAGGCCAGCACCATGGCCGAATTCCAGCGCTGGCTGCGGGCGGAGCGGGGGCTGGACTTCGCCGATTACGACGCGTTGTGGCATTGGTCGGTGACCGATCTGGCCGGGTTCTGGACCGCGCTGATCGAGTTTCGCGACCTGCCCGTCACCGGCTGGCGCGAGGTTCTGCCCGAGGCCCGGATGCCCGGCGCCGACTGGTTTCCCGGCGCCACCACCAATTTCGCCCTGCCCATCCTGCGCCACGCCGCCGCGCATCCCGATGACACCGCGCTGATCCTGTGGTCGGAGACCTTTGGCCGCCAGCGCCTTGGTTGGGGGGAATTGGCCGACCGGGTCGGCGCGGTGCAGGCGGCGCTGAAGGCGCGTGGTGTGACACGGGGCGACCGGGTGGTGGCCATCCTTCCCAACACGCCCGAGGCGCTGATCGCCATGCTGGCCTGTGTCAGCCTGGGGGCGATCTGGTCGATCTGCTCCCCCGACATGGGGCATGTGGCGATCCTGGACCGGTTCCGCCAGATCGCGCCAAAGGTGCTGATCGCGCAACATGCCTATGTCCACGGCGGCAAACGTCACGACCGCACCGCCCTGATCGAGGACATCGCCAACGCCCTGCCCGGGCTGGAGCAGCGGATCGGCGTGGCCACCGGCACCCCTCTGCCCGCGGGATGGACCGACTGGGCGACGCTGATCGCCCGACCACAGCCGCCGGAACCCGAGATGCTGCCGTTCTCGCATCCGGTCTGGGTGGTCTATTCCTCCGGCACCACGGGCAATCCCAAACCCATCGTGCATGGTCATGGCGGCATTCTGCTGGAGGGGGCGAAACAGGCGATCCACATGGACCTGACGGCAACGGATCGGTTCTGCTGGATGACCTCATCGGGATGGATCATGTGGAACGGGCAGTGGACCGCGCTGGCGCAGGGCGCCACGGTCGCGCTGTTCGACGGCGCCCCGAACCATCCCGACCTGCTGGAGCTGTGGCGCATGGTGGCCGAGGAACGGCTGACCTATTTCGGCGCGGGCGCCGCATTCTACATGGGCTGCGAGAAGGCCGGTGTGCGGCCGGGGGCCACGCTGGACCTGTCGGCGCTGCGCTCTCTCGGCTCCACCGGATCGCCGCTGTCGCCCGAAGGCTATGACTGGATCTACGGCGAGGTGAAATCCGACGTCTGGCTGGCGCCCATTTCCGGCGGGACGGACCTGGCAGGGGCCTTTGTCCTGGGCAATCCGATGATGCCGGTGCGCGCGGGCGAAATGCAATGTCGCGCCCTGGGCAATGCCGTGCGGGCCTATGATCCTGACGGGCGGGAGGTCATCGGCGAGGTCGGCGAACTGGTCTGCACCGAACCCCTTCCCGCCATGCCGCTGTACCTGTGGGGGGACGACGACGGATCACGCCTGCACGAAAGCTATTTCGACACCTATCCCGGCATCTGGCGCCACGGCGACTGGATCGAATTCACCGCTACCGGCGGGTCGATCATCTATGGCCGATCCGATGCCACGATCAACCGGCGCGGGCTGCGCCTTGGCTCCTCCGAGATCTACCGCGCGGTGGAGGGGCTGGACGAGGTTCTGGACAGTCTGGTCGTCGACCTGGAATTCCTGGGCCGCGACAGTTTCATGGCGCTGTTTGTCGTGCTGCGCGAGGGGGGCACGCTGGACGAGGCGATGCGCGACCGGATCGGGGGCGCGATCCGGGCCTCCGTCTCCGCCCGGTTCCTGCCCGATGACATCGTGCAGATGGCCGAGGTTCCACGCACCCTGTCGGGCAAGAAACTGGAAGTGCCGGTGAAGAAATTGTTGCTGGGTGGCGATCCCGAAAAAGTGGTGAATCGCGACAGCATGGCCAACCCCGCCAGTTTCGACGCCTACATGGATTACGCCCGCGAACGTCAGGCCGCCCTGGCCTGACGCGGCATGGCGCGGCGCCTGCCAGCCGTGCGCCGTCAGTGCTGCGCCGGCTGCACCGTAGCCAGGGCCAGGCCGTCGACCACGGCGGTAAAGGCCTCGGACCGGCTGATGCGGGCGGCGGGACAGGCGGCGCGGGCCTCTTCCTCCACCATCCTCATCAGGCTGGAGCCGCCGACCAGAACGACGTGATTTACCGCATCGGGCGCGGTGCCGGTGGCAAACAGCGTCTCCAGCAGGGCATGGCGCAGCGTCTCGCGGTAGCCTGCCAGCGCGTCGTTCACCCCGCCCAGGCTGAGCGGAACGGACAGCCCGCGCACGATCATCGACATGTCCACCGCCGCATCCCGCGCCGCGCCGTTGGCCGCGATCTTGCCGCGTTCCACCGCAAAAGCCAGGTCATGGCCCAGCTGATCGCGGATGACCTCGACCAGGCGGGCCATCTTCTCCGGCTCCAGCGCATGGGCGGCCAGATCTTCGGCCATCCGTTCCGTCTCGCGGGTGTAGAGGAATGGAATCATCGCCCAGCTGGCCAGGTCATTGTAGATCGGGCGCGGCACCGGCAGCAGCCCCTCGCCCAGCACACGGCGCAGCTGCCCGCCCAGCCCCAGCTGGGGCATGGCAAAGGCGAGGGAAACGGCCCGGTCGAAATCCGTGCCGCCCAGCCGCACACCATGGCTGCCCACCACGTCGATCCCCGTGTCATGGCGCCGGAACAGCGTGAAATCCGACGTCCCGCCGCCGATATCGACGATCAGCCCCGTCTCTCCGGCGGTGCCGGTACTGGCCAGGGCGGCGGCCTCCGGTTCGGCCAGGAACGCCACGTCGGTAAAGCCGGCGGCGTGGTAGCACCCTTCCAGATCCGCCTGCGCGACGGCGTCGCGGGCGGCATCGGCGGCGGCGGAATGAAACCGGACCGGCCGTCCCGACAAGACAGAGGTATAGCGCCTGCCCGTCTCCGCCTCCGCCCGGGCGCGCAGCGCGGCGAGGAAAGCGGTGACGATCTCGGCCAGGGTACGCCGCCGCCCGCCAAGGGGGCGTTTTTCGTGAAACAGCGGCGTGCCCAGCACCGATTTCAGCGCCCGCATGTAGCGCCCTTCGTCACCCGCGATCAGGGCGCGCGCGGCGGCCTGACCGATCTGCATCGCGCCGCCATCCGCTGGAAAGAACACGGCGGTGGGCAGGGTTTCGGCGCCTGCCTCGATCGGCAGACGCTGCGGACGGCCATCCACCAGAACGGCGGCGGCGGAATTGGAGGTTCCGAAATCGACGGCAAGGCGGGGGGCGGGCATCGGGCGGTCCTGGCTCGGGGCAAAGGCCTGCCCTTACGCTGCGAGACGGCGCACCGCAAGGGTCCGGCACGGCGCGGCGACGAAACCGCTTTGCTTTCCGCAGGAATCCGTGTAACCGCACGAGCCTTAACGCGGGCATACAGCCTTGGAGGATGCCCGCCCCAACCTTGGAGATATATTATGGCTGGAGAAATTCCTGATCTCGTGGCCGAGGAACGCGCGGGGACCGGCAAGGGCGCCGCTCGCGCAGCACGTCGTGCTGGCATGGTTCCCGGTGTTGTCTATGGCGGCGGTGTCGACCCCCTGTCCATTCAACTGCCCTTCAACGACCTGCTGACCCGCCTGCGCAAGGGCCGGTTCATGGCGACCCTCTACAACCTGAAGGTCGAAGGTCACGAAGATGTCCGCGTGATCTGCCGTGGCATTCAGCGCGACGTGGTCAAGGATCTGCCGACCCATATCGACCTGATGCGCCTGCGCCGCACGTCCAAGGTGAACCTGCACATTCCCGTGGAGTTCATCAACGAAGCGGCCGCCCCCGGCCTGAAGCGTGGCGGCGTCCTGACCGTCGTGCGTCCCGACGTCGAACTGGTCGTCACGGCCGGTGACATCCCGGAGAAGATCGTCGTCGATCTGACCGGGCTGGAGATCGGCGACACGCTGACGATCTCTTCCGTCACCCTGCCCGAAGGCACCAAGCCGACGATCGACCGCGATTTCGTGATCGCCAACGTGCAGGCCCCGTCCGGCCTGGCCTCGCAAACCGACGATGACGAACCGGCAGAGACCGAAGTCACCGAGCAGAAGGCCGACACAGCCGAGTGATCCCGGCCCGCCGCATCGCGGCGGCCTGCTGCACCATCCGAACCCGCCGGACCCTGCGCCGGCGGGTTTCTTCATGCCCATTGACCGCCGTGCCCCGCGCGCCCTATCGCTGTCACTGGACCCGCACCGCGCGGCCACGTACAAGACCATATCGCCAACAGGGAGGCTGTCATGCAGCTTTTCGTGGGGCTGGGAAATCCCGGTCCGAAATACGCGCAGAACCGTCATAATATCGGGTTCATGGCACTGGATCGCATCGCCGAAGATCACGGCTTCGGCCCGTGGAAGTCCAAGTTCCAGGGAGAGATCAGCGAGGGGCGCCTGGGCGGGCTGCGGGTCATCCTGCTGAAGCCCGCGACCTTCATGAACCTGTCCGGCCAATCGGTGGGAGAGGCCATGCGCTTCTTCAAGCTGGAGCCGGAGGACGTGACCGTCTTTCACGATGAACTCGACCTGGCGCCGGGCAAGTGCAAGGTAAAGTGGAATGGCGGCCATGCCGGGCACAACGGCCTGCGCTCGATCCATCAGCATATCGGCACGGAATATCACCGCGTCCGGCTGGGCATCGGCCACCCCGGCCACAAGGACAGGGTGGCGGGCTATGTCCTGTCGGATTTCGCCAAGGCCGATCAGGTCTGGCTGGACGACCTGTTGCGCGGCATTGGCGACGGTGCGGATGCGCTGGCAGCCGGGGAAAACGCGAACTTTCTGAACGCCGTGGGTCTGCGGGTCAACCCGCCCCGGTCCTCCACCGGGACGGCGCGCCCGGCGACGGATCCGAAGCCTGCCGCCGCCCCCGCGCCGGCGGAGGACGCCCGGTCCCCCCTTGAAAAATTGCGCGACCGGTTCCGCGGCTGACCGGCAGCGCGGCGACCGCCCCCGAACACCCACGCCGGAGCAGCCCCCTGCCCCGGCATTCCGCGTTTCGGCATGGCGCTGCGATCAGTTCAGATCGGTGCCCAGGTGATCGGCCACGGCAAAGATGTCCTTGTCGCCTCGTCCGCACATGTTCATCACGATGATATGGTCGGCGGGCAGTTCCGGCGCGATCTTCATCACATGGGCAAGAGCATGAGAGGGTTCCAAAGCAGGGATGATCCCTTCCAGCGCACAGCAGATCTGGAACGCCTCCAGCGCCTCCTTGTCGGTGATGGAGACATATTGCGCGCGGCCCACATCGTGCAGCCAGGAATGTTCCGGACCGATACCCGGGTAATCCAGTCCGGCGGAAATCGAATGTCCCTCCAGGATCTGGCCGTCCTCGTCCTGAAGCAGGTAGGTCCGGTTACCGTGCAGCACTCCCGGACGTCCCCCGGTGAGAGAAGCGCAATGCTCCATCTTCAGGTCGACCCCCTTGCCGCCGGCCTCCACCCCGATGATGTTGACAGACTTGTCGTCCAGAAACGGATAGAACAGCCCCATGGCATTGGACCCGCCGCCGATGGCCGCGACCAGCGTGTCCGGCAGGCGCCCGGCGCCTTCCTGGGCCTGCAATTGTTCGCGCACTTCCTTGCCGATGATCGCCTGGAAATCGCGTACCATCGCCGGATAGGGATGTGGCCCGGCCACGGTGCCGATGCAGTAGAACGTCTCCCGCACGTTGGTCACCCAATCACGCAGTGCGTCGTTCATCGCGTCCTTCAGCGTCCCCCGCCCCGAGGTGACGGGCACGACCTCTGCGCCCAGCAGCTTCATGCGGAACACGTTGGGCTTCTGCCGCTCCACGTCATGGGCGCCCATGTAGACGACGCATTTCAGCCCGAACTTGGCGCAGACCGTTGCGGTGGCCACCCCGTGCTGTCCGGCGCCGGTTTCGGCGATGATCCGGGTCTTGCCCATGCGGCGGGCCAGGATGATCTGGCCCAGCACGTTGTTGATCTTGTGCGCGCCGGTGTGGTTCAGCTCGTCCCGCTTGAGGTAGACTTTGGCGCCGCCCAGATGTTCGGTCAGCCGCGAGGCGAAATACAGTGGGCTTGGCCGGCCCACGTAGTGGGTCCACAGGTCGTCCATCTCCGCCCAGAAGGCCGGGTCGGTCTTGGCATGTTCGTACTGCGCCTCAAGGTCGAGGATCAGCGGCATCAGCGTCTCCGAGACGAAGCGCCCGCCGAATTCGCCGAAACGGCCCTTTTCATCCGGTCCGTTCATGAAGGAATTGAAGAGATCGTCGGCCATCGCGCCCTCCGGTATCTGGGTTGTTTGTGCTTACGAAACGAAAGCCCGATTGACCATCGCCAAAATGCGCGCAGCCGCATGCGGGACGTCTGCTCGGCCCTGCGATCAGAACCGGGGCACCGGACGGGCCTGCGCTGCGGCGACGAACCTGGCGATCAGATCGGCGTCCTTCTCCCCCGGCGCGCGCTCCACGCCAGAGGACACATCGACCTGCTTCGCCCCGGTCAGGGCGATCGCCTCGGCCACGTTGTCGGGGGTCAGCCCTCCGGCCAGCATCCAGGGTCGGGTCCAGCGGCGATTGGCGATCAGCCGCCAGTCAAAGGCGACGCCGTTGCCCCCCGGCAGCGTGGCGTCGCGCGGCGGCTTGGCATCGATCAGCAATTGATCGGCCACCGCCGCATGGGCGTCCAGCGCGGGCAGATCATCGGCGCTGGCCACGCCCACGGCCTTCATCACCGGCAGGCCGGTGCGGGCCTTGACCTCGGCCACACGCTCCGGTGTCTCCGCACCGTGGAGCTGGATCATGTCCAGGGGCACGGCAGCGTTCACCGCGTCCAGAAAGGCGTTTTCGGGGTTCACCATCAGCCCGACCTTGGCCAGGCCCAGAGGGGCGTCCACAGCCAGGTCGCGGGCGGTGGCGATGTCTAGGTTGCGCGGCGATTTGGCAAAGAAGACCAGGCCGCCATAGACGGCCCCGGCGCGAGCGGCGGCGGCCACGTCCTCGGGCTGGCGCAGGCCACAGATCTTTACACGGATGTCGGGCATTGGGAGGCTCCGGGGTCGGGCCGGTCCGGGGCGGGCCGGCGGGCATGGGGGGGGGATGACGACGTCGTCTGCCCCGCCGGGGGGCGCGCGGGCGCGCGCCCGCTTCGGCCCAACGGATCGGGGCCGAAGGTTCAGGGCCGGCGGGTCAGTCCAGCAGGGCCAGAACTTCGTCCTTGCCCTGATGTTTCTCGCCTTTCAGGCGCTTGACCTCGCGTTGCAGCTTCCTGGCCTCGCCGCCGCGGCGGCGGGCCTCGGCGCGGTGCTTGTGCTCCCGCAGCCATTCCCAGAAGAACCCGATCAGAAGCCCGGCCACGATGCCGGCAAAAATCACCACGAACAGCGGCAAATTCACCGAAAGGTTGCCGCCCGCCACCCGCGCCAGCCCTTCGGGCAGCAGGTGAAGCGTCACGATCACGCGGTTGGCCAACGCGACGGCGATCAGAACCACCGCCAGGGCAGACAGGAAAGCATAGCGGATATAGCGCATCGGGGTCAGTCCTCTTTCCCGTTCAGGCGGTCGCGCAGCAGCTTGCCGGTCTTGAAGAACGGCACGAACTTCTCCTCCACCTCGACCGCCTCTCCCGTGCGGGGATTGCGGCCGGTGCGGGCGTCGCGTTTCTTGACCGAAAAGGCCCCGAAACCGCGCAGTTCCACCCGGTTGCCACTGGCCATCGCCTGGGTGATTTCGTCAAAGATCGTGTTCACGATCTTCTCGACGTCGCGTTGATAGAGATGCGGGTTCTCATCCGCAAGCTTCTGGATCAGTTCCGAACGGATCATGTCTACACTGCCTCCCCAGGCGTCCTTATCAATGTCACCAACGCGGACAACTATAGGAGGTTCCCCGCGATACGGGAACACAAAGCGCGTGACCAACGCGGGGTAAACCCGTGATTTCGGACGAATTATCCGGCCAGGCCGGTCCAATTGCCTCCCCACGGGGGCGGTGCGGGTGCCCGGCCGCCGTCGCTGCGGCGCGCTGATTCGCCGCCCACCGGCACAAGGATGCGACCCATCGCCGCCCCACCCGCGCCGCGCAATCCGGCGGCAGGTCGGTTTCGGGCGGCATTGTGTCGGCTGGACCCTGCGCGAATTTCCTGTGCTGCTAAAGCTGTGGCTGACCCGTCACTCTGCGCAAGGAGCCGTTGCAGATGAAACCCCATGTCAAAGCTCTGGTCGTCGGCGGCGGCGCTGTCGGCACCTCCATCGCCTATCATCTGGCCCGCGCCGGCTGGCAGGACGTCATGCTGCTGGAGCGGGACGAGCTGACCTCCGGTTCCACCTGGCACGCGGCGGGGCTGTTGCCGCTGTTCAACATGAGCTTCGCGACCACCCATATCCATAAATATTCCGTCGAATTCTACAAATCGCTGGAGGCCGAAACCGGCCTGAATGCGGGGTTTTCCGTGGTCGGCAACCTGCGCATGGCCCAAAGCCGCGCGCGGATGGACGAATACATGCTGTATGCCGCCACAGCGGAAACCTGCGGAGTGCCCTTCGAATGGATGACCCCGGACCAGATCGCGGCGCGCTGGCCGTTGGTGCGGACCGATGACCTGGAAGGCGCGATCTTCCACCCCACCGACGGCTACATCAACCCCGCCGACGTCACCATGGCCATGGCCAAGGGCGCGCGCCAACGCGGGGTCAGCATCGAGCGCCGCTGGCAGGTCGACGGTTACGCCTGGACCGGATCGGAATGGCGGGTGACCGTCACCCGGATGGTCGAACGCGGCGGCAACCTGGTCCCCTCGGAGGAGCAGGCCGTGATCACCGCCGAACACGTGGTGACGGCGACGGGCAACCACGCCCAGCGCACCGCCCGCCTGCTGGGGATCAAGATCCCCGCCGTCCCGGTAGAGCATCAGTTCATCGTCACCGAACCCGACCCCGCGCTGGTCGCGTATCGTGACGAGGGCGGCGCCGAACATCCCGTGCTGCGCGACGCGGATGCGAAATGGTACGTCCGCGAAGAGCGCGGCGGCTGGATTCTGGGCCCCTATGAACGCAACGCCCCGGCGCGGTTTGCCTATGGCGTGCCCGACAGTTTCCGCGCCGATCTCTTCCCGCTCGATCTCGACCGGATCGAGGCGGAGTATATGTCGATGATCCATCGCCTGCCCTCGTCGGAAACCACGGGGCTGAAGGACGATTTCAACGGGCCGATCTGCTACACTCCCGATGGCAATCCCCTGATCGGCCCCGCGCCGGGGCTGCGCAACATGTGGCTGGCCGAAGGCTTCTCCTTTGGCATCACGGCGGCGGGCGGCGCGGGGCATTACCTGGCCCAGATGATGGTCGAGGGCGAAGCCGAGATCGACATGGCCTCGCTCGACCCGAAACGCTACGGCAGCTGGATGACCACCGATTACGCGGTGACCAAGAACGAAGAGGCGTATGAACACGTCTACATCCTGCACCACCCGGACGAGGAACGCCCCGCCGCACGCCCGCTGCGCACCTCCCCCGCCTATGACCGGCAAAAGGCCCGTGGCGCCCAGTTCGGCCAGGTCAACGGCTGGGAGCGGCCGAATTACTTCGGCCCCGTCGACGCATCCGCCGGATACGACGAAGGCACCCGCAGCTTCCGCCGTGGCGGCTGGTGGGACCACGCCGTGGAGGAGGCCCGCGCCATACGCGAAGGCGTCGGCCTGATCGACGCCACCGCCTTTGCCAAACATCTGATCGAGGGGCCGGGCGCGACCGCCTTTCTAGACTGGTTTACCTGCAACCGCTTGCCCAGGGTCGGGCGCATCAACCTGACCTACGCGCTGACCGCCGCAGGAACAACCCGCACGGAATTCACCATCGTGCGGCTGTCCGAGGACCGGTATTATCTTGTCTCCGCAGGCGGTTGGCAGGCCTATGACCACGACTTCCTGGTCAAGGCCATCGCCGACAAGCGCGCCGAATTCGGTTGGATCTCCTGCCACGACGTGACCACCCAATGGGGCGTCTTCGCCATCGCAGGCCCGCGTACACGGGACGTTCTGGGCGCCGTGATCCGCGACGCCGACCCGGCCACGGCTCTGTCGAACAAACGCTTCCCCTGGCTTTCCGCCCGCCAGGTGGAACTGGGCATGTGTCCCGTCCACGCCATCCGGGTGGCCTACACCGGCGAATTGGGCTGGGAGTTGCACCATCCGATCGAGATGCAGAACTACCTGTTCGACCTGCTGGAGGAAGCCGGTCAGGCGGCGGGTCTGAAGCTGGTCGGCGCCCGCGCCCAGAACTGGCTGCGGCAGGAGAAGAGCTACCGCGCTTTCGGCACCGAACTGGGCCGCGACGCCACTCCGTTGGAGGCCGATCTGCCGCGCTTTGTCGACCTGTCGAAGGACTTTCATGGCAAGTCCGCGATGGAGGCCAAGGGCATCCGCGCCCAATGCGTCACCCTCCTGATCGACGGCCCTGCCGATGCCGATCCATGGGGTCGGGAAGCGCTCTACCATCAGGGCGACCAAGTCGGTCGCCTGACCTCCGGCGGCTATTCCGTGGCCTTCGGCAAGAGCATCGGCATGGGCTACCTGCCCCCCGCGTTGGCCCGGCCCGGCACGCGGCTGACGGTGCGGATGTTCGACCAGCTCTGGCCGGCGGAGGTGACAGAGGACAGCCCCTACGACCCTACAAATACCAGGATCCGCATCGACGGCTGAACGCCCGGTCCCATGCGATTTTGGGGCCGGCCTTGTTCCCGCGCAGGATGCGCCCGGGACGAAGCCCGCCCCGCCGATAGTCCGGCGCGATCTATTGCCTGTAGCGACTATAGCGCGGCACTGCCTATTGCCCTCCCGGCGATTGCCCCAGCGCAATGCCCTCCCGCCGGGGATCGGCGCCTCCTGTCAAACCGTCAGGACCAATGGCAATGGCATGCAGCCCGCTGTTCAGATCGCGGACCGATGTTTCGAAACCCAGGGCCTCCAGGTTCGCCGCCTGCTCCGCCGCAGGCGTGCCAGCCTCAAGGTCGAAGACGCCGAACCGGTTGACCCGATGCGGAACCGACACGGCCTGCTGAACATCCATGCCGTCGACCAGGTGCGCCAGGATTGCCTCCGCCACATAGCCGATGATCCGGCTGCCGCCCGGAGAGCCGATCACCAGCACCGGCGCGCCATCTTTCAAGACGATCGTCGGCGCCATGGACGATCTTGGCCGTTTTCCCGGTTCCACCCGGTTGGCGATGGGGACGCCATTCTGGTGCGACCGAAAGGAGAAATCGGTCAGTTGATTGTTCAGCAAGAAGCCTCCGGCCATGACCCGGCTGCCAAAGGCATTTTCCACGCTGGAGGTCATCGACAGCGCATTCCCGTAGCTGTCCACGATCGAGATATGTGTCGTCGAGGGCAGCGCCCTGCCCTCATGATCGGCCCAAAGCCAGGCATGGTCGAACTCCGGCATCCCGGGGCTGACCTCCTCCAACGCACGCGACCCTTCCAGCAAAGCTGCACGGCGTGCCAGGTAGGCGGGATCCAGCAAACCTGCCACCGGGACCGGCACGAAATCCTCATCCGCCAGGTACCGTCCCCGATCCGCAAAAGCCAAACGCGTTGCATCCCCAAGCACACGATCCGGCACCCTCCCCTCTTCAGCGTGGCCGGACACCAGGCCCAGGATCTGCGCCACGCTCACACCGCCAGAGGAGGGCGGCCCCATGCCGCAAACCTCGTACCCGATGAACGGCATGCAAACCGCCGTCCGCTCCTTCACCCGGTAGTTCGCCAGGTCAGCAGGCTGCAACAAGCCCGGCCGCGCCGCGCTGCGCACTGCGGCCACGATTTCCGCCCCGACCGCGCCACGATAGAATGCGTCAGCACCCTCATCGGCCAGGCTGCGCAGGCTGCGCGCATAGGCCGGATTTCGCAATAAGTCCCCCGCCCGTACCGCCGCGCCATCAGGCAGGAAATAGGCCGCAGTCGCCGGATGGGTGGCGAGTCGCTCCGAGTCCCGCGCAACCATCGCCCCAAGACGTTGCGAAACCGTAAACCCGTCTTCGGAAATCCTGATCGCCGGCGCAAACAGCTCCGCCCAGTCCGACCGCCCCCAGCGGCCATGCGCCGCCGCCATCAGCCCAGGCACGCCCGGCACCCCAACCGACAGGCCGCCGACCACCGCGTCGAAGAACTTCATCGGCGCGCCCTCGACCTGAAACAGCCGCGGTGTCGCCGCAGAGGGCGCCGTTTCGCGCCCGTCAAGGGTGGTGACCGTGCCGCTTGCGGCGTCATACCAGACCAGGAATGCCCCGCCGCCCAAGCCTGAGCTTTGCGGCTCCACCAGCCCCAGAACCGCCTGCGCGCTCACCATGGCATCCGCCGCCGTGCCGCCATTTTCCAGCACTTGGGCGCCTGCTTCGGCGGCCAGCGGATGGGCGACCGCGATCATCCAGCCCCTCCCCCGCACCGGCAGACCGGCAGCCTTGGCCGCCTGCGCCGCACGCAGCGCCGGATTTTCCGTCATCACGGCAACATCCGTCGACATTTCCGGCGCAAGCCCATCTGCCACCTGCTGTGCCATGACGAACTGCGCCCCGAAAATCAGCGCGAAGGCCGCGCTCAAACCTGCCTTTACCATTCGAACCTCCCTCCAGATTCAGATCAGCGTCCCACGGGTCGAAGTCAAAGGCAAAACGCATCCCTTCATAATCCGCACAGCAGAACATCACTCCGCATTTCGGAAAAAACGCGGCGTCCGGTCGCGCCAGATGGGCGTTTTTGGCCTGTCACACCCTGAACGCACCCTATATCTAACCGACGAGAGCCGAAAAACGTCGGGCGAATCCGCCCGCCGAGGAAAGGGAGACCACGCCAGATGAAGGTGCTAGTGCCTGTCAAACGCGTGATCGACTACAACGTGAAGGTCCGGGTCAAATCGGACGGCACGGGTGTTGATCTCGCCAATGTGAAAATGTCCATGAACCCCTTTGACGAAATCGCCGTCGAAGAGGCTATCCGCCTGAAAGAGGCCGGAAAGGCCGACGAGGTGGTCGCAGTCTCCATCGGGGTCAAGCAGGCGCAGGAAACACTGCGCACGGCTTTGGCGATGGGCGCCGACCGGGCGATCCTGGTCGTGGCCGCAGACGACGTTCACCAGGATATCGAACCTCTCGCGGTTGCCAAGATCCTGAAAGCCGTCATCGATGAAGAACAGCCTGGACTGGTCATCGCCGGCAAGCAGGCGATCGACAACGACATGAACGCCACGGGCCAGATGCTCGCTGCGCTGACCGGCTGGTCCCAGGCGACCTTTGCCAACACGCTGGAGATCGAGGGCGATCACGCCGTGGTCAGCCGCGAAGTCGACGGTGGCCTGCAGACCATCAAGGTTAAGATGCCTGCCATCATCACCGCTGACCTACGCCTGAACGAGCCGCGCTACGCATCGCTTCCCAATATCATGAAAGCGAAGAAAAAGCCGTTGGACCAAAAGACCGCAGAAGATTTCGGCGTGGACACCACGCCCCGCCTCGAAGTGGTCAAAACGTCGGAGCCCGCGGAGCGCCAGGCCGGCGAGATGGTGCCTGACGTGGACACCTTGGTCGCGAAGCTGAAAGAAAAGGGGATCGTGTGATGGCTGTACTTCTCCTTGCCGAAGTGAATGACGGGCAACTGGCGCTGGACGCCACTGCCAAGGCGATTTCCGCTGCCGGGAAACTGGGCGATGTGACGGTTCTGTGTACCGGGGCGACCTGTTCGGACGCCGCGGCAGAGGCCGCGAAAATCGACGGCGTGACCAAGGTTCTGTGTGCAGAGCACGACCTTTACGGCCATCGTCTGGCCGAACCCGTTGCGGCGCTGATCAACTCGCTCGCCGGGGATTATTCCCACATCGTCGCCCCTGCGACGACGGATGCCAAGAACATCCTGCCGCGGGTCGCCGCCCTGCTGGACGTGATGATCCTGACCGATGTGACCGGCGTCGTAGACGCCGACACGTTCGAGCGTCCGATCTACGCCGGCAACGCGATTCAGACTGTAAAATCCAAAGATGAAAAGAAGGTTATCACTTTCCGGACATCGACCTTCGACGCGGCCGGCACCTCTGGATCTGCTTCGGTCGACACGATCGGCGCGGCGGAAGATCCGGCGCTCTCCGAATGGGTCGAAGACAAGGTCGCAGCCAGCGATCGCCCTGAACTGACCTCAGCCGGGGTCGTTGTTTCGGGCGGACGCGGCGTCGGCTCCAAGGACGATTTCGCAATCATCGAAAAGCTGGCGGACAAGCTGGGTGCGGCCGTTGGCGCATCGCGGGCGGCTGTTGATTCGGGCTTTGCCCCGAACGATTGGCAGGTCGGCCAGACCGGCAAGGTCGTCGCGCCGGAACTCTACGTCGCTGTGGGGATTTCCGGCGCAATCCAACACCTTGCAGGGATGAAAGATTCCAAGGTCATCGTCGCGATCAACAAGGACGAGGACGCCCCGATCTTCCAGGTCGCCGACTATGGACTGGTCGCCGACCTGTTCGAAGCTGTCCCCGAGTTGACCGAAAAGCTCTGAAGCGAAAGCTGACAATAGTCAAAGTTCGAACGGGTCCGCCGAGAGCGGGCCCGTTTTTTCGTGGAATTGCGCTACTTGAGCTTAATGCACCGGCTCCCCGAACGAAACTCCACGTAGATCAGGACGCTCCATCGTCCGGTCAAGGACAGGGCGCAGGATTTGTGCAAGTTCCCAATGCGCTGCGCTCGGCAATGCATGCGCGGCAGAGACAGCCTCCTCCATCGGGAAAATCAGACCATCACAGCCCTCAGCCAGCACCTTTGGACTCGGCCGGGAAATCACGACGCTCGCTGCGCGCGGGCGAAGGGCCTGTACCATTTCATCGGTGATCCCTGTTTCATCCATCTCTTCCTTGGCCGAATCCTGCCGCTTGACCCAATTCAAAATGACGGGCGCCGCGATCGCCTCAATCAGTTCGGCCATCCTTTGGGTCCAGGCGGCCTGTACTTTCGCTTGCACAGTTTGAAAACGCACCGGGCAAAGATGGCGCAGATGTCCCATCATGTGCCGGATGAATGAAAATTCGGTAAAGTCCACTTCCGGGTAGAGCGCCCGAAGCTGCACCGTCGGCCGCAGGAACCGATCGTTCCGGCGCTTGTGGACCGTATAGTAACAGTTGCTTACCCCATGGGTGCCAGAAATCTCGACCACCACAACCGATGCGCGTGAAGCAATCCGGAGCAAATCAGGGGCCGTGAGATAGCCGTCCACCCCGCCATTCGGCATCCCGAGGTTCAACGTCGTGACCCCCGTCATCTCTTCGAGGATTCGCGGAAACGGACGTTCCACATATCGACCGAACGTGTCAGATCCACCAAGAAACACCATATACCGCCCCTCCGCGCTGCGTTTCGGGCCGCGGAAACGCGCACGCCCCGCGCCGTACTTGCATGGAGAATAGTCGAGAGCCCCGCGATCCATATTCATGTTAACATCCCACCAACCAAATCTGCATACCCGTGTTTGACAATATGGAGACGATTCCGGCCAGCAGATTGCCTGACGAATTCAGTTCAAATGCTCGAAACTTTCGGCAGGGCTTGCAGCGGGCCGCCAGCGAGTCCAAATTGCCGCCGACCAGATGAGAGGGATCCCATGACCGAGATCAACACAATCGGCGTGATCGGCGCCGGTCAGATGGGCAACGGGATTGCGCATGTCATGGCTCTTGCCGGGTATGATGTGCTGTTGACCGATGTCAGCCAGGATGCGTTGGACCGCGCCCGCCAGCTGATCGGCAAGAACCTTGACCGGCAAGTCGCGCGCGAAATGATCTCCGAAACGGATCGCGATGCCGCCCTGTCACGCATTTCGGCGACTTTGAAATTGTCGGATCTCGGGACATCCGATCTGGTGATCGAAGCGGCGACCGAGCGGGAAACCGTCAAACAAGCGATTTTCGATGAATTGTTGCCGCATCTGAAGCCGGAAACGATCCTGACCTCGAACACCTCCTCCATCTCCATCACGCGCCTCGCGTCCCGCACAGATCGGCCGGAAAAATTCATGGGTTTCCATTTCATGAACCCGGTGCCGGTAATGCAGCTGGTAGAGTTGATCCGCGGCATTGCCACCGACGGCGACACCTATGACGCCTGTCTTGGCGTGGTGGAGAAGATCGGCAAGACGGCTGCCAGCGCCGAAGACTTCCCGGCCTTTATCGTCAACCGGATTCTCATGCCGATGATCAACGAGGCGGTTTACACCCTTTATGAAGGGGTCGGAAACGTCAAATCCATCGACGAATCGATGAAGTTGGGCGCCAACCACCCGATGGGACCGCTGGAACTGGCCGATTTCATCGGGTTGGACACCTGCCTCGCCATCATGAATGTGCTGCATGACGGTCTGGCCGATACCAAGTACCGCCCCTGCCCCCTGCTGACAAAATACGTGGAGGCCGGCTGGCTGGGCCGCAAGACCAAACGCGGTTTCTACGATTATCGCGGTGACGCGCCGGTTCCGACGCGCTGACCAAACTATTGTCCAGGAGGTGTTAAGAACGTCTTAACACGCGCGCGAAACCGGGAGACATTTGCCGAATTTGGCTATCCCGGTTCTGCGTCGGGCGCGGTCAGCTCCAATTTTGCGGGCGCAGCGCGCAGGTCGCTGGCATCAAGCGCGCGTTCGGGGCGCGACATCCGGTTGCGCACCACCCAATGCAGCCGCTGTTCCGCGCGGGTCACCGCCACATAGGCCAATCGTTTCCAAAGCGGTTGTCCCGCCTCCATCCGGCCCATACGAAAGGCGGCGAAAATATCCGGCGCAAAAACCTGAACATCCGGCCATTGGGACCCTTGGGCCTTGTGAATTGTCACCGCGGCGCCATGCAGAAACGTGGCCCCCATGCCGGCGGCGAAGGGAATGAAAGGCTCCTCTTCGCCGGGCTTTTCGATCTTGACGATGGAAGCGGCGGAAACCTGCGGATTCTCCGCGCCGACCAGGTGGAGGCGCGAAAATCCCGGCTTCGACCCCGGCCCGAGATAGACGGCCTGTGCACCCTTGATCAAGCCACGCGCCTCCAGATCCAGTCGCTTTTTCCGGTGCTTCAGCGGCAGTTCGATCCCGTCGCAGACAAGGGGCTCGCCAGGTAACAATTCCGTTTCCGGCGCATCGTGGACCGCTCTGAAGGCATTGATCAGGCGGATACGCGTGGCGTTGCGCCAGACCAGTACAGGCGATCGGGCCATCAGGTCGACTTCGACACGCTGCGACCATCGGACCCTGTCATCCGTCTTGGCGGCCTGCTCAACCATTTGTTCAAAACGGTAGAAATCGACTTCAGGATCAGCCAGCGCATGGGCAAGGTCCAGGATCGGATTGTCCGCCTCCTGTCTGTGGATACGGCTAAGTTCCAGCCGGGCGGGGGCCGGCAGGTCGTCAAACACCATCTTGCCGGATTGCCCGACGGGCGCCAATTGCGCGGGATCGCCGAACAGGACCAGGGTCGGGAAAATCTCCCTGAGGTCATCCAGCTGTTTCTCGTCCAGCATCGAGGATTCATCGATGAAGCCCAGATCGAGCGGATCGTCACGACGTTTCCAGCCAGTAATAAAATCTGATCCCCGCAAGCCGGCCGCGGCCAATGCACCGGGAACCGACTTGTTGTTGACGTAGAAGGCTTCCGCTCTGTCGAGAGCCGCCTCCGTCAGCCCGTCGATCTCGGGTCGCTCACCGTTGCCCGCGAGCCATTCGGCGATCTTTTCGTATTCCGGATGATAGACAGGGGTATAGAGCACTCGATGGATGGTCGTTGCCGCGACCCCCCGCAGACGCAAGACGCTGGCCGCTTTATTCGTGGGCGCCAGAATGGCGAGGCTCCTGCTTTCACGCGTTTTTCGGGGTTCGTAATCACCCGAAACAACCCGTACGCCAGCCGCCTCGCACGCATCTGTGAGCGCAGACAACAGCATGGTTTTGCCTGACCCGGCCTTGCCGGTGACAGCCAGAACCTGCCCGCCGTTACCGCGCGCAGGCCGCGTGCGCGAATTGGCAAGATCCACCCCCGCAGAATGCAGGATTTCGGAGACCCGATCGAAAGCGACAGCCTGATCATCGGAGAATGTGAGGGCGGGCAAGGACATGGCGCGACGCTACTATCTGGCGAAGCCAAGCGCCAGCACCGGCATTGCGCCCCGCCACTTGCCCGCCTTCTTTAATGTATCAGCAGTCGCGGCGATGCCTCACCATCTGCTGATTGCCCGCCACTGCGCCCGCATTCCGCGAGAGCAGACCGGCTGGCCTGTTCAATCTGCACGGCGGTCAGGGTCATACCCCGTGCCTCCGCCGCGCGGGCGATATCCTTGAGTACGGCAACAATCCAATCTTGCCTCATATCAGCGCCTTTCGTCTTGTCACCCCCGTTCGGCCCGAACAGCGGGCCGACGACTCACAGATGCGAGTCGCCGGCCATTCTTGCGCGAAATCTCTAACGGAAGGTTATCAGCGCCCGGCTTCCAGCACATCTTCGACCGTGCGAAGGCCGGTTTTCGGCGATTGCACCAGCACCGCCATATTCCCCGGTTTATGCTCGTTCCGCATCATCTTCATATGGGCGAGCGGAATTTCGGCCCAGGGGAAGACCTCGGACATACAGGGGTCGATGCGGCGCTCCACCATCAGCTTGTTTGCGGATGCCGCCTGTTTGAGGTGGGCGAAGTGCGACCCCTGAAGACGCTTCTGATGCATCCACATGTAACGCACATCGAAGGTGCAGTTGAACCCTGAGGTCCCGGCGCAGATCACGACCATACCGCCTTTTTTGCAGACAAAGGTCGAGACCGGGAAGGTCGCTTCCCCCGGATGCTCGAAAACGATGTCGACGTTGTTGCCCTTGCCGGTAATCTCCCAGATCGCCTTGCCGAACTTGCGCACTTCCTTGAACCATTCGGCATATTCGGGTGTGTTCACCGTTGGCAATTGGCCCCAGCAGTTGAAATCGCGCCGGTTGATGACGCCCTTGGCGCCCAGGCCCATGACGAAATCACGCTTGCTCTCATCGGAGATCACGCCGATCGCATTGCCCCCTGCCGCGTTGATCAACTGAATGGCAAAGGAGCCGAGGCCGCCGGATGCGCCCCAGACCAGGACATTCTGACCGGGCTTCAGCTCATGCGGGTGATGGCCGAACAGCATCCGATAGGCCGTCGCCAGTGTCAGTGTGTAGCAGGCGGATTCTTCCCAGGTCAGGTGCCGCGGTCGGGGCAGAAGCTGCTGTGCCTGAACGCGGGTGAACTGGGCGAACGACCCGTCCGGGGTTTCGTAGCCCCAGATCCGCTGGCTGGGAGAATACATAGGGTCCCCGCCGTTGCATTCCTCGTCATCGCCATCGTCCTGATTGCAGTGTATCACGACCTCGTCGCCGACTTTCCACGATTTCACGCGATCCCCGACCGCCCAGACGATCCCCGACGCATCCGATCCCGCGATGTGGTAATCTGCGTTGTGCCCGTCAAAAGGTGAAATCGGCACGCCGAGGCCCGCCCAGACGCCGTTGTAGTTCACACCGGCAGCCATGACGAGCACCAGCACCTCGTGACTGTCCAGCTTGGGCGTATCAACGACCTCGACCTCAAAGCTCCGGTCAGGATCGCCATGCCGCTCTCTCCGGATGGCCCAGGCGTACATCTGCGCGGGCACATGTCCCAACGGTGGCATTTCACCGACTTCGTAAAGGTCTTTCTCGGGGGCATCGTAGGGCGCGATGCCTGTTTCTGTATCCAACGCCATGGCGGCCTCCTGTGAACACGATGCCGCAACGCAGAATCGCGGCGACTGCCCACCAGATACTAACCGTCACGCAAGATTGCAATCCAACAACTTACAATTTTGTAACTTTATGTCTCTCCCGTCGTCTGCCTCATGCGTTGTTTTCGCCATTTTTCAGGGACTTCAGGGGCAATAGCCCTATCTAGCGCCCGAAACCTACCTGTCGGATGCTGCCGACGAAGCAAACCTTCGTCAGCGCAAACAACGCCGCGTTGCGGCGAATTGACATCGGTACATTCTTTCCTGTACCTACAAGAACGCGCAATTAAGTTGCGTATTCGATTCAGATTGTGAGGCCTGCCATGACAGAGACCCAGAAAGACCGCCCCTGGCTCTTCCGTACCTATTCCGGCCATTCCACGGCGCAGGCTTCCAACGCTCTCTACAGGTCAAACCTTACCAAAGGGCAAACAGGATTGTCCGTGGCCTTCGATCTGCCCACGCAGACGGGGTATGACAGCGATCACGTCCTGGCCCGGGGCGAAGTGGGCAAGGTCGGCGTGCCCATCAGCCACCTGGGAGACATGCGCACCTTGTTCGACCAGATCCCGCTGGCGGACATGAATACCTCGATGACCATCAACGCCACGGCGCCCTGGCTGCTGGCGCTTTACATCGCGGTGGCAGAGGAGCAGGGCGCGGACCGAAAGACGCTGCAAGGCACGGTGCAGAACGATCTTGTTAAGGAGTATTTAAGCCGCGGCACGTATATCTGCCCGCCGAAACCGTCGTTGAAGATGATCGCCGATGTCGCGGAATATTGTTACCGGGAGGTTCCCAAATGGAACCCGATGAATGTCTGTTCCTACCACCTGCAGGAGGCCGGCGCCACGCCGGAGCAGGAGCTTGCCTATGCCCTTGCGACCGGGATCGCTGTTCTGGACGAGCTGAAGCCGCGCGTGCCCGCGGAAGATTTTCCCCGCGTCGTCGGGCGCATCTCCTTTTTCGTGAACGCCGGCATCCGCTTCGTTACCGAGATGTGCAAAATGCGCGCCTTCGTGGATCTGTGGGACGAAATCTGCCAAGATCGCTACGGCGTGGAGGATCCGAAATACCGCCGTTTTCGATACGGTGTGCAGGTCAATTCTCTGGGCCTGACGGAACAGCAACCCGAAAACAACGTCTACCGTATCCTGATCGAGATGCTGGCCGTTACCCTGTCCAAGAACGCCCGTGCCCGCGCCGTACAGCTGCCGGCCTGGAACGAGGCTCTGGGCCTGCCCCGCCCCTGGGACCAGCAATGGTCGCTGCGGATGCAACAGATCATGGCCTATGAGACGGATCTGCTGGAATATGACGACCTGTTCGATGGCAACCCCGCCGTGGATGCCAAAGTCGCCGCGCTCAAGGATGGCGCACGGGCCGAACTCGCCAACCTTGACGGCATGGGGGGAGCGGTGAAGGCAATTGACTACATGAAATCCCGCCTGGTCGATTCCAATGCCGAGCGCTTCAACCGGATCGAGACGAAGGAAACCATCGTCGTTGGCGTGAATGCCTGGACACAGGCCGAACCCTCCCCGCTGATGGGCGAGGACGGCGGCATCATGACCGTCGATCCTGCGGTGGAGGCGGAACAGATCGCCCGTATCGAAAGCTGGCGCGCGGAACGAGATGACGCAGCGGTGCAGTCCGCTCTCGCCACCCTGCGCGAGGCAGCCACGAATGGCGACAACATCATGCCGGCCTCCATCGCGGCGGCGCGCGCCGGCGTCACAACAGGGGAATGGGCCGCTCAGATGCGCGCGGTGCATGGGGAATACCGCGGACCCACGGGCGTCGCGAGCTCCCCCTCCAACCGCACGGAAGGGCTGGACGATATCCGAAACGCGGTCGATGCGGTTTCCGACAAATTGGGCCGGCGGCTGAAGTTCATCATCGGGAAACCCGGGCTGGACGGTCATTCGAATGGTGCTGAGCAGATCGCCGTCCGAGCACGCGATTGCGGCATGGACATCAGCTACGAAGGCATCCGCCTGACGCCTGCGGAAATCGTCACCCGTGCAGGAGAAGAGGACGCCCATGTGATCGGTCTTTCGATCCTCTCCGGTTCCCATATGCCCTTGGTCGAGGAGACGATGACCCGCCTGCACGCGGCCGGGTTGAGCCACCTGCCGGTGGTGGTCGGCGGTATCATCCCCGAAGAGGACGCCAATCGCCTGCGTGCCCTGGGTGTTGCCCGCGTCTACACTCCGAAGGATTTCGAACTGAACACGATCATGACCGATGTGGTGGCGCTTGTTGACCCCACGACCGTGGCGGCGCAGTAGCCTTTGCGACACCGCATACCCGGCCCCCGTGGACAACACCTTGCTCAACCTCGATACTCGGGCGCAGCGCAAACCAGAGGTGCATCATGACCATCCATATCGGGGCCGAGCCTGGCCAGATCGCCGAAACCGTTCTGCTTCCCGGCGATCCCTACCGCGCCCGCTGGGCGGCAGAAACCTTTCTGGAAGCACCGGAACTGATAAACGAAGTACGTGGGATGCTGGGCTATACCGGCACCTGGAACGGGCACCGCGTGACCATTCATGGATCCGGCATGGGGATGCCTTCCCTGTCGATCTACGTAAATGAGCTGATCCGCGATTATGGGGCCAAGACGCTGATTCGTATCGGTTCCTGCGGCGCGATGCAGGAAAAGGTCAAACTGCGCGATATTATCCTGGCGATGACCGCGACGACCTTGTCCACCCCATCGCGCGGGATCTTCGGGGACATGAATTTCGCGCCCTGCGCCGATTACACCTTGCTGCGAGCCGCCGACGACGCAGCACGGGCCAAGGGGGTGACGACCCATGCAGGCGGCATCTACTCCGCCGATGTCTTTTATGACGAGCGCCCCGACCTGAACGAACAGATGACCCGTCACGGGATACTGGGCGTGGAGATGGAAGCGGCTGAACTCTACAACCTCGCTGCGCGCCACGGCTGCCGCGCCCTGGCTGTCCTGACCGTATCCGACCATCTTCTGACCCACGAGGCACTACCCTCGGAGGAGCGCGAACGCTCCTTCGGAGATATGGTCGAAGTCGCGCTTGAGGCGGCTTTTTCCTGACCGCGCCTGCCTGCGCGCCTACGCCCCATGGCTACGGGAATAGGCGTTGCGGGGCGGAGAGACCCAATGGTGCAGCGTCCCCTCGGTCGGGGCGAAAACCTCGACCAACAAGGGGTAGCAGAGCGCCGTGTCCGATGAATGTTCCGATCCGCAATCACCACCGGGACAGGCCGACAACGCCCCCAGAAGATCGATTTCTGCAAAAAATTCGAGGTAATCTCCCGGCCTCACCGGGCTGGCCTTCATGAAGTATTGACCCGAATCACGCGTAAATCCGGTGCACATGAAGACGTTCAGCACGTCGTGTACATGTAGCTCAGCCTCCGCCAGGGACATTCCCGTCTCTGCGGCCAGGGCGCGGGTCAGATTGGAATGACAGCAATGGTGATACTCTCCCCCCGACAACAGGCGATGGGTATAGGGATCGCAGCGCGTGCCGATCACGTCATGCACCCTGCCGCCAAATTCGTCCACGCCGTACCACGCCAGTGTATCCGCGATCAGCGTCGCCATCGGCCGCAGGTTCGGCAGGTTGCTCCACATCCGGTGCCCGCGGGTAAGATGGGTGCCATGCAACGCGCGCGATTTTCCGGAGAAGAACCGCTCATCCAGATCCCTGGCGTTCCACAGGTTCAGATCGCCGACCTGGGGTCCCTCCACCGATGTGATCCGAAAGAAATGTCCTTGCGGCACTCGAAACGTCGCGGCATCACGGGGCGGCACGCGGATTTCCCCGACCTTCGCCGCACCGGTTCGGGCGGCGTCATACAGCGCCAGATCAGGCGCCGGCAGCGTTTCCACCGGGTAGCATATGACAGGGGGGATGGCACGGCGGGTCTGGGCGTCTTTGGGTTCCATGACGAGAAGACTATTCCCCACACCCGGCTGTGCAACCACGAAAGGACAAGCGCGGTGTGGGTGCGTCACATCACCGGAATGCGCATTGAGACCCGCGCCGGAACATAGTCTAGTCGCCGGGAAACGACATGACAGGAGTGATAGGTCGATATGCCCCAGGACAGCTATACCCCCCCCGAGGTCTGGACATGGAACCAGGAGAACGGTGGCCGCTTCGCCAGCATCAACCGCCCCGTCTCCGGCGCGCTTCAGGACAAGGATCTGCAAGTCGGGAAACATCCCTTCCAGCTCTATTCCCTGGCCACGCCCAATGGACAGAAGATCACCATCATGTTCGAGGAACTGCTGGCCGCCGGCCATGCGGATGCCGAGTATGACGCCTGGCTGATCAACATCGGCGAGGGAGATCAATTCGATAGCGGCTTCGTCGAGGTCAACCCGAACTCCAAGATCCCCGCGCTCTGGGACCGCTCTGGCCCGGAACCGGTACGGGTGTTCGAATCCGGCGCCATCCTGATGCACCTGGCGGAGAAATTCGGGGCCTTCCTGCCGAAATCCGGCCCTGAACGGACAGAGGCGCTGAATTGGTTGTTCTGGCTGCAAGGCTCGGCGCCCTACCTGGGCGGCGGCTTCGGGCATTTCTACGCCTACGCCCCGGAACGGTGGCAATACCCGATCGACCGCTTCGCCATGGAGGTGAAACGGCAGTTGGACGTTCTGGACAAGCGCCTGGCGGAGGTCGAGTATCTGGGCGGGGCACAATACACGATCGCCGACATGGCGACCTGGCCCTGGTATGGCAACCTTGTACTGGGCCGCGCCTACGAGGCCGGCACCTTCCTGGATGTCGACAGCTACAAGAATGTGCAGCGCTGGACCCGTCAGATCCAGGACCGCCCGGCCGTGAAGCGGGGCATCATGGTCAACCGTGTCAGTGGCGACCCGGCCCGGCAATTGCACGAACGCCATGATGCCGGCGACTTCGAGACCCGCACCCAGGACAAGCTGAGCGGCAAAGGCTGAGCGTCCAATGAAAAGGGGCGCGGACCCGCCGCGCCCCTTCCGGGCAACATGCCTTGCCGATCCTCGCGATCCGGTCAGATAACGGCCACATCCAGCGGCGGGAAGCCGTTGAACCCCACCGATGCATAGGTGGAGGTATAGGCCCCGCAATTGCGGATCAGGAACCGGTCGCCGGACCGCAAGCCGAGGGGCAGTTCCACCGGGCGCTTCTCGTACAGGACGTCGGCCGAATCACAGGACGGGCCGGCCAGAATGCAGGGGCCGAAATCCTCGTGATCGCGATCGGTGATGAACTGGTAGCGGATCGCCTCGTCCATGGTTTCGGCCAGGCCAGAGAACTTGCCGATATCCAGATAGACCCAGCGATGCAGATCATCGTCGGATTTCCGGGACACCAGCAGCACTTCGGCCGTGATCATCCCGGCTTCTGCCACCAGCCCGCGGCCCGGCTCGGCCATCACGTGGGGGACATCGCCGAAACGCTCGGCGATCAGTTCCATCACGTGGCGCGCATACGGGGTCGGTCCTTCGATTTCTTCGCCGTAATAGGCGGGGAAACCGCCTCCGATGTTCAGCAGGGTCAGGTCATGGCCGGCAGCGCGAGCAGCGTGCCAAACGGCGGCGATCTGGTCCAGCGTCGTGGTCCACATGGTGGCACGCTTGGTCTGCGACCCGACGTGAAAGGAGAACCCCACCGGGGAAAGGCCCAGGCTCCGGGCCATGTCCAGCAGGCCGATCGCCTTGTCACGGGCACAGCCAAACTTGCGTGACAGCGGCCAATCAGCTTCGGAGGCATCCACGATCAAGCGGATGTAGACCTCGGCGCCCGGGGCATGTTCTGCAATCTTTTCAAGCTCTTCTTCCGCGTCTGCGGCGAAAAGGGTGACGCCTGCGTTGAACGCGAACTCGATGTCGCGCACCTTCTTTACCGTGTTGCCAAAGGAGATATCCTCCGGCGCCGCGCCGAGAGAGAGGCACAGCTCAACCTCTGCACGGGAGGCCGCGTCGAAGCCGGAGCCAAGTTTGACCAGTCGCTCGATGATTTCGCGCTGCGGATTCGCCTTCACGGCGTAGTGCACACGGGCACGGCCCAGACCGGATTTCAGCGCGTGATATTGCTCTTCCACACGATCCACGTCCAACACCAGCGTCGGGCGGTCGAAGTGGTTCTTGCGAATGAAATCTTCCACACGGGAAGCACGGGACACAGAGGATCGGGCCGAGAAATCGGCTACGTATGCGTTCATGGTCATCTCCAATAGACCCGGCCATATATGACCGCTCAGTTCCAAGGGAGACGTTACCGTCGCTACGTAACCGCAGGGGATATGGACTTACCCCTCTCGCCAGAGGCGCGTGCGTTGGCGTCTGTATGTGAGGGCGCATATCGGGCCAAATGACGAGTCGTTCAAGCGGTTTCTTATCCCTTGGGAGGATTTTTTCGTTCCACCGACCAGTGATGCGGCTAGGCCACGCACGATGTTCAGACATGAAAAGCCCCGGCGCGGGGGCGGCGCCGGGGCTTGGTCATCTGGCAGCGCGAGGCGGGATCAGACCGTGCGTTCGACCATCATCTGCTTGATCTCGGAAATCGCCTTGGCCGGGTTCAGCCCCTTGGGGCAGGTCTTGGCGCAATTCATGATCGTGTGGCAGCGATACAACTTGAACGGGTCTTCCAGCTCGTCCAGGCGTTCCGGCGTGGCCTCGTCCCGGCTGTCGATGATCCAGCGATAGGCATGCAGCAACGCGGCCGGGCCCAGGTAGCGATCGCCGTTCCACCAATAGCTGGGGCAGGATGTCGAACAGGACGCGCACATGACGCATTCATAAAGTCCATCGAGCTTCTTGCGGTCCTCGATGGACTGACGCCATTCCTTCTTGGGCCGGTTGGTCTTGGTCTCCAGCCACGGCATGATGGAGGCATGCTGCGCATAGAAATGCGTCAGGTCGGGGATCAGATCCTTGACCACCGGCAGATGCGGCAGCGGGTAGATCTTTACGTCGCCCTTCACCTCGTCCAGCCCGTAGATACAGGCCAAGGTGTTGATTCCGCCGATATTCATCGCACAGGAGCCACAGATCCCCTCGCGGCAGGATCGACGGAAGGTCAGGGTCGGATCAATCTCGTTCTTGATCTTGATCAGCGCGTCCAAAACCATCGGACCGCATTTGTCCATGTCCAGGAAATAGGTATCGACCCGCGGATTCTGACCGTCATCGGGGTTCCAGCGATAAATCTGGAACTTGCGGACGTTGGTCGCACCCTCGGGTTTCGGCCAGGTCTTGCCGGTCTTGATCCGGGAGTTCTTGGGAAGCGTGAATTGAACCATGTCGTCCTCCTCAGAACGTCCGCGCCTTGGGCGCGATGCGTTTCAATGCGATCCCGCCTTCGGCCTCGGTGGTCAGGGGATCGGTGATGACCGGGCGGTAGGACAGGTCCACCTTGTTTCCCGTCACGCGGGCGATGGAATGCACGCGCCAGTTGTCATCGTCCCGGGTCGGGTGATCTTCATGGGCATGGGCGCCCCGCGATTCCTTGCGCGCCTCGGCGCCGACGATGGTGGCCAGGGCGTTGGGCATCAGGTTGCCCAACTCAAGCGTTTCCATAAGGTCGGAGTTCCAGACCAGCGAGCGGTCGGTAACCTTCAGATCACCCATCTTTGCGGCGATGGCGGACATCTTTTCGACACCCTCTTCCAGCGTTGAGCTTTCACGGAACACGGCCGCGTCCGCTTGCATGGTACGCTGCATTTCCAGCCGCAGATCGGCGGTCGGGATAGCCCCATCGGCATGACGAACCTTGTCAAACCGGTCGAACACGCCATCGACGCTGGCTTGCGACGCCGCCGGGGTGGCGGCCTCGGGATCCACAACCTTGGAGGCGCGGATCGCCGCGGCGCGACCGAAGACCACGAGGTCGATCAAGGAGTTGGAACCGAGTCGGTTCGCTCCGTGAACGGAAGCACACCCGGCCTCCCCCACCGCCATGAGGCCGGGGACGATCGCAGTGGGATCATCCGCTGTCGGGTTCAGAACCTCGCCCCAGTAATTCGTCGGGATGCCGCCCATGTTGTAGTGCACGGTCGGCAGGACGGGGATCGGCTCTTTCGTGACGTCCACACCGGCAAAGATCTTGGCCGATTCGGAGATCCCGGGCAGCCGTTCGGCCAGCGCCTCCGCCGGGAGGTGCGACAGGTTCAGGTGGATGTGATCGCCATGTTCGCCGACGCCCCGTCCCTCGCGGATTTCCATGGTCATGGAGCGGGAGACATAGTCGCGCGGCGCCAGATCCTTGTATTGCGGGGCGTAGCGTTCCATGAACCGCTCCCCCTCGGAATTGGTGAGATAGCCGCCCTCACCCCGCGCGCCTTCGGTAATCAGGCAGCCGGAGCCGTAGATGCCGGTCGGGTGGAATTGAACGAATTCCATATCTTGCAGGGGCAGCCCCGCGCGCGCCACCATGCCGCCACCGTCACCGGTGCAGGTATGCGCCGAAGTGGCGGAGAAATAGGCCCGGCCGTAACCACCGGTCGCCAGCACCACCATCTTGGCGTTGAAGACATGCATGGTGCCATCGTCGAGTTTCCAGCAAACAACCCCCTGGCAGACCCCGTCATCGGACATGATCAGGTCAATCGCGAAATATTCGATGTAGAATTCCGCGTTGTTCTTAAGAGATTGTCCATAAAGCGTGTGCAAGATGGCATGGCCGGTCCGGTCAGCGGCCGCGCAGGTCCGTTGAACGGCCGGGCCCTCGCCGAATTCGGTCGTGTGCCCGCCGAAGGGGCGCTGGTAGATCTTGCCCTCTTCCGTGCGGGAGAAGGGAACGCCGTAATGCTCCAGCTCGTACACCGCGTCGGGGGCGGAGCGGGCCAGATATTCCATGGCGTCCGTGTCGCCCAGCCAGTCCGACCCTTTCACGGTGTCGTACATGTGCCATTGCCAGTTGTCGGGGCCCATGTTGGACAGGGAGGCGGCGATGCCCCCCTGCGCCGCGACGGTATGCGACCGGGTCGGAAAGACCTTGGTCACGCAGGCCGTGCGCAGCCCCTGTTCGGCCATGCCCAGCGTCGCCCGCAGCCCGGCACCGCCGGCGCCCACCACCACGACGTCATATTCATGCGTCTCGTATTCGTATGCAGCCATCGGAACCTCGGATCGTTAGAGTGCCAGCCGGATCAGGGCATACACCCCGACAGCGGCAATGGCGTAGGACAGGCAGGTAACGGCGATGATCGTCAGGCGGCCGGCCAGGCCGTGGACGTAATCCTCGATCGCCATCTGGGCGCCGTTCTTGAAATGCATCATGCCGACGATCAGCGTCAGCGCGGCGACGATGGCCGGGAACGGGCGGTTGTAATAGGCGGCGACCTCCTCGTAGGGGGCGCCGATGATCCACCCGGTTGTGAATACGAACAGCGGAACGAGGATGAGAAGCGCGACAGAGCTTATCTGCATGGCCCAGTGATGCTCTGTCCCGCTTTTGGCGGAACCAAGACCCACGGCGCGCTTGCGATCGGTCAGATAACGCATGGCTGGCTCTCCGGTCAGACGATGATGAGGGTGAGGACGGTCAGAACGACCGAACCGATCAGGACGATCCAGCCCAGCTTGTCAGCGGCCTCGACCTCCAGGAAATAGCCGTTGTCCCACAGCAGGTGCCGGACACCGGCGAGGGTGTGATACCACAACCCCAGCGCGGAGACGGCCATGACGATGTCGCCAAGCCAGCTTGTGATCACGAAATCCGCGGTAGCGAAGTATTCGGCGCCCGAGGATGCGGCAAGAAGCCACCAGGCGATCAGCAGCGCGGCAACGACGAGGGCATTGCCCGTGATCCGCGTCAGAATCGAGGTGACGGAGTTCAGTTGGAACCTGTAATACTTGCCCAGCATGAAGGGCGAGAGCGGGCGGTTGCCCCGGTTCACATCAGCCATGAGATGTCCTTTCCGGTTTCCCTTGCGGCTCGTTCTACCAAGATTTGTGCTGTTGTCATCCTTTCTCGCGCCCTGAATTCACAGAAATCCGGGCAGAACGGGAAAAGTGGCAGATTTTGTGATCACACTCGGAAAGCCGTGATCACAAAACCGCCCGTTGCCGGGGCGCCGACCTTCCTCCGCGCCCAGACCTGCCGGCTACAGCGGCATCAGCGCCCAATAATCGAGGTCCAACAGCACCCCCGGCAGGTATTTTCCGTCCTCACCGCGACGCCTCCCGACGGAGCCATCAGAGGTCGCCACCAGCCGCAACCGGATCGCCCCGACGCCGGGCGCGGCGGTCTCGGCCTTGCCCAGAACCTCGGACCAGGCGCGGATCGTCGCACCCGCGAAACAGGGATTCGCATGGGCGCCGCCGTTCAGCCCGACGACCATCTGCGCATTTGCCAACCCGTTGAACGACAACGCCCGCGCCATCGAGATCACGTGCCCGCCATAGATCAGCCGCCGGCCGTCGGCGCGGTTGGTCGCGTCGAAATGCACCTTGGCCGTGTTCTGCCACAGCCGGGTGGCCAACATGTGTTCCGCCTCCTCGACGGTGACGCCGTCGACATGGTCGATCACTTCGCCCACATGGTAATCGGCCCAGCGGTGCGGCTCTCCGGACAGGGTGAAATCGTAACCGGTGAAATCCAACCCTCCCGGAATCGCCAGGTCTTCGGCGGGGATGACAGGCGCGAGGTCCGGCACAACTGCATCTGGTGCGGGCGCGTCCACATCGCGTTTGCGCACCATCACCCAGCGACAGAATTCCATCACGACGTCGCCATCCTGGTTCAGCCCGCGGGTCCGCACATAGACGACACCGGTCTTGCCGTTGGAATTCTGCTTCAACCCGATCACTTCGGATTCAGAGCGCAGCGTATCCCCCGGCCAGACCGGCTTCAGCCAGCGCCCCTCGGCATAACCCAGGTTGGCCACGGCGTTCAGCGACACGTCGGGGACCGACTTGCCGAACACCACGTGAAAGGCCGCCCAATCGTCCAGCGGTGCGGCAGCCAGCCCGCAATCCCGCGCGAATACATCCGAAGAATGCAGCGCATGGCGCGCCGGATAAAGCGCGTGATACAGCGCCCTCTCCCCCCCCGAGACGGTACGCGGGACGGCATGGCGGATCACCTCACCCAGGCGATAATCCTCGAAGAAGCGGCCGGGATTGGTCTTGGCCATCACTGTGCCCCCAGCTTCATGTCGGGGGAGTAGGTGCCTGGCACCTCCTTGGTCACCGCCTGTCCGCAACGCATGGTTCCATTCGCGGAATCATAGGCATAGGTGGGATCTCCGTAGAGTTCCCACCCCTTGCTCAGCGCGGCGCTGACCTTGTGACAAAAGGCAGAGGTATCGTCCTCTGTCAGCAAACGGTAGAGTTTCATCGCATCCCTTTCTTCAGATCACAGAGCGCCCGTCACATGGGCAGCGGCATCGGACCCAACCAGGCGTGGATCGCAACGATGACGGCAAAGACCACGGCGGAGATCACTGCCAGCCGAATATCCCCCGTCAGGCTGCCACCGGCAAAGGGCACGTAATCATGGGCCCGCCGGTTGGTCGCCGTTCGGCTGATGAGCGTCCAGGCCAGCATCCCGCCCCACAGCAGGACGGAGGCCGCATCGCCCCGCACCAGCAGGTGCGCCACGGCCCAGATCGCGACCCCGGTCAGCATGGGGTGGCGGATCAGAGCGCGCAGGCGGCTTTTGGAATGAGCCGCCCCCAGAAAGACGACGGCGATCACCATCAGCAGGTTGTTCAGGTGCTGCCCCCAGACCGGCGGCGCATAGACGAACCCCGCATCGGCACCGCGATAGCCGATGACCATAAGCACGATGCCCAACAGGGCGGAAAGGGCAATCAGCGGCTTGGCCCTGCCGTCCCCCAGCCGCGTCCGCAGGCCGGGGGTGAGCGAGTTCATGAGATGCGGCCAGGTCCAGAGAACCAGGCCGAGGGCGATTAGGAACATGGGACCTCTCCCTATATGTGAAACACCTTCACATTGCGCCCTTCAACCCCTGTTCGCAATGGCCTTGGCACGGGCCAGGGTCTTTTTCGCGGTCTCGACATGCAGATTTTCGACGATCTTTCCGTCAACCACGGCGACGCCCTGACCGGTACGCTCGATCTCTTCATGGGCGGCGATCTGGCGGCGGGCCAGGTCGATCTCCGCCTCGGTCGGGGCAAAGGCGGCGTTGGCGGTCGCAACCTGCGCGGGATGGATCAGCGTCTTGCCATCAAAACCCAGATCCCTGCCCTGTTCGCATTCATCGCGCAGGCCGTCTTCGTCCAGGTATTGGTTATAGACACCGTCGGCGGCGATGACCCCATGGGCGCGGGCCGCCATCAGGATCGTCTGCAACGCCATCTGCATCGGCAGCCGGTCGGCCCGATTGCGGCAACCCAGCTCCTTGGCAAGGTCATTGGTGCCGGCGACAAATCCCTGAACTTGGGGATGCGCTGCGATCTCGGCAGCATTGAAGATCGCCAGCGGCGTCTCCATCATTGCCCAGATCGGCATGTCCGGCCCCAGTAACGGGGAGAGCGCATCGATATCCGCGGCGGCGTTCACCTTGGGCAACAAGAAAGCATCCGCGCCCGCATCTTTCAGCGCCTCGACGTCGCCCGCACCCCATTCCGTATCCAACCCGTTGATCCGGATGATCTTTGCCCGATCGCCGTAGCCGCCTTGTTGCAGCGCGGCCCGCAGGGTGTCACGGGCGGCAGGCTTGGCCTCGGGCGTGACCGCGTCTTCCAGGTCGAACAGGATCGCGTCCACCGGCAGGCTGCGGGCCTTGTCCAGCGCCCGGTCCTTGGACCCGGGTATATAGAGAAGAGAGCGGTACGGGCGGGTCGATGCGTCCATGGAACAACCTCCGAGTAAGATTCTTGCGCGGTGATCGCACTTTTTTGCGGAAAACTTCAAGGGGGTCGCGCCGCTTTTCCGCCGCGTCGCAGAAATAATGATCGCAATTCGAAGGATCGCCCGTCGGATTAACCGGATCTTGAAGGCTAGGCCCGCAGGGTTTTGGCCGTGTCCCTGGGCCCGCCGGTGCCCGCACCGAATAACCAGCGCCGGCAGCTACGCGCTACCCGCCCTTTTGGCCCGCATACCCTTGTGAACGGAGATAGAGATGACGCAGAGATCCCTGATTCCCCTCATCGCCCTTATGATCCCCCTGCCCGGCCTGTCACAGGCCCAACCCCGCGCCTGCGCGCCGCGCGATCAGGTGGTCCAGCGGTTGGGCAGCACCTATGGCGAAACTCGACGTTCCGTCGGGCTGGGCGCCAACAACTCCATGGTGGAGGTCTTTGCCTCCGACCAAAGCGGCAGTTGGACGATTGTCATGACCTCTCCCTACGGGCTGTCCTGCCTTATCGCCTCCGGCCAGGCGTTCGAAGCCCTGACAGACACCCTGCCGAGTGAGGAAAAAGGCGCCTGATCCGCGACTTGCGCCTGCCACACTGCGCGGTCCAACGGGCTACCGCATGGCGTGAACCGGCCAGGTACGGGCTGCCATGGCTCTTGCGTCCGCGCTGCAAAAGACCTACGCCATGCGCGATCTTTGCAACCGGACCGGAGAAAACCAATGGCCAGACCCAAGATTGCCCTGATCGGCGCAGGCCAGATCGGCGGCACGCTCGCCCATCTCGCCGCACTCAAGGAACTGGGCGACGTCGTCCTGTTTGACATCGCCGAAGGCACCCCCGAGGGCAAGGCGCTCGACATAGCGGAATCCGGCCCGTCCGAGGGCTTCGACGCCAAGTTGAAGGGCACGCAATCCTACGAGGATATCGCCGGTGCCGACGTCTGCATCGTCACCGCAGGGGTCCCCCGCAAACCGGGGATGAGCCGCGACGACCTGCTGGGCATCAACCTCAAGGTCATGAAATCCGTCGGCGAAGGCATCCGCGACAACGCGCCCGACGCCTTTGTGATCTGCATCACCAACCCGCTGGATGCGATGGTCTGGGCGCTGCGCGAATTTTCCGGCCTGCCGCATAACAAGGTTTGCGGCATGGCGGGCGTTCTGGACAGCGCACGGTTCCGCCACTTCCTGAGCCTGGAATTCGATGTCTCGATGAAGGACGTCACCGCATTCGTTCTGGGCGGTCACGGCGACACCATGGTGCCGCTGACCCGGTATTCCACCGTCGCCGGCATCCCCCTGCCCGACCTGGTGGACATGGGCTGGACCACGCAGGAAAAACTGGATGCCATCGTGCAGCGCACCCGTGACGGCGGCGCCGAGATCGTCGGCCTGCTGAAAACCGGCTCGGCCTTCTACGCGCCCGCGACCTCTGCCATCGAGATGGCCGAAGCCTACCTGAAAGACCAGAAGCGCGTGCTGCCCAGTGCCGCCTATTGCGATGGTCAATACGGCCTGAAAAAGACCTATGTCGGCGTACCGACCGTGATCGGGGCAGGCGGCATCGAACGCATCGTCGAGATCAAGATGAACAAGGACGAGAAGGCCATGTTCGACAAATCCATCGACGCGGTCAAAGGCCTGGTGGAGGCCTGCAAGGGCATCGACAGTTCCCTGGCCTGATCTCTCACGATCACTTACATGCAAGGGGAAAGGGGCGCGCCGGTTGGCTGCGCCCCTTTCTCATGCCTTTGCACCGATCCGATGCGCGTTCCGGGGGGGCTGACTCGTCCTGCGGCGCCGCCGTGTCCTAGCGCTGCCGGTCTGCCAGTTCGTCCAGCAGTCGCGCGGTCAGCATCGCCGCCCCTGCCAGCATCAGCGACCGCCCCAGCTGCGCCGACATGTTCTGCGGTGCCACGCGATGCGCCCCGTCGCGCAGCCCCACGATGGCGCGTCCGGCCCGGCCACGGGGTTCACCGCCCAGCGGCGCGCTGTCCGGCAGATCCAGAACGGCGGGCCGGACTCGCGACAGCACGGCCCCGACCAGCACCACGCAACCGCCAAAGGCCACCGGCGCCAGCCGGGCCATGCGATCACGCCGCGCGGGCAGGTTGCGCGACACGGCGGCGGGCAGGTGGCGTTGCAGATATCCGTTCATCACTCAGGCTCCTCTTGGGGTTCGACAGCTCAACCCACAGCCGCGCGACCCTGTTCCCACGGGCTGTGGGGGGCGTTCGGCGACTCACGCAAGGCGCTGTGGACAGATTTGTGATCACACGATTTTCTCATGTGATCACAAATGTCGGAAAATGGGCGAAGTTTGACCGATCCCCCCAGAAAACCGTTCATGTGCCCCGCAGACTGTGCCATCACGCCTGCAATCGCATCAAACGAGGGACGAGTTCATGAACATCCATGAATACCAGGCCAAGGCGATCCTGCGCCAGTACGGCGCCCCGGTCTCCGAAGGCCGCGTGGTTCTGAAAGCGGAGGAGGCAAAGACCGCCGCCGGCGAAATGGACGGCCCGCTTTGGGTGGTCAAGGCGCAGATCCACGCAGGTGGTCGCGGCAAGGGCAGCTTCAAGGAAGCCGACGCAGGTGAAAAGGGCGGTGTCCGCCTGGCCAAATCGGTGGAAGAAGCCGCCGAAGAAGCCAAGCGCATGCTGGGCCGCACGCTGGTCACCCACCAGACCGGCCCGGCCGGCAAGCAGGTGAACCGCATCTACATCGAGGACGGCTCCGACATTGATCGGGAGCTGTACCTGGCACTTCTGGTGGACCGCGTGACCTCGCGCATCTCCTTTGTCTGCTCCACCGAAGGTGGCATGGACATCGAGGAGGTCGCCGCCTCCACTCCCGAGAAGATCCTGTCCTTCTCCGTCGATCCGGCAACCGGCTACCAAGCCTACCACGGCCGCCGCGTGGCCTTCATGCTGGGTCTCGAAGGCAAGCAGGTCAAAGCCTGTGTCGATCTGCTGGGCAAGCTCTACAAGGCCTTCGTGGAGAAGGACATGGAGATGCTGGAGATCAACCCGCTGATCGTCATGCCTGGCGGTGACCTGAAATGCCTGGACGCCAAGGTCGGGTTCGACGGCAACGCGATCTATCGCCATGCCGACATCGCCGCCCTGCGCGACGAGACCGAGGAAGACCCCAAGGAACTCGCAGCCTCCAAGTACGATCTGAACTACATCGCCCTGGACGGCGAGATCGGGTGCATGGTGAACGGCGCCGGCCTGGCGATGGCCACGATGGACATCATCAAGCTGTACGGCGCGGAACCGGCCAACTTCCTGGACGTCGGCGGCGGCGCCACCAAGGAAAAGGTGACGGAGGCGTTCAAGATCATCACCTCCGACCCGCAGGTGAAGGGCATCCTGGTCAACATCTTCGGCGGCATCATGCGCTGTGACGTCATCGCCGAAGGCGTTGTCGCCGCGGTCAAGGAAGTCGGCCTCCAGGTTCCCCTTGTCGTGCGCCTCGAAGGCACCAATGTCGAACAGGGCAAGGAGATCATCAACACCTCCGGCCTGAACGTCATTGCCGCGGACAACCTGTCCGACGGTGCCGAGAAGATCGTGAAAGCAGTGAAAGGCTAAGAACATGGCAGTTCTCGTAAACGAAAACACCAAGGTTATCTGCCAGGGCCTCACCGGCTCCCAGGGCACCTTTCACACCGAACAGGCGATTGCCTACGGCACCAAGATGGTCGGCGGCGTGACCCCGGGCAAGGGTGGCACCAGCCACCTGGACCTGCCCGTCTTCAACTCCGTGCACGAGGCCCGGCACGAGACGGGCGCCAACGCGTCGGTCATCTACGTGCCGCCCCCCTTCGCGGCGGATTCCATCATGGAGGCGATCGACGCCGAGATGGAACTGATCGTCTGCATCACCGAAGGCATCCCGGTGCTGGACATGATGAAGGTAAAGCGCGCGCTGGAAGGATCTTCCTCCCGGCTGATCGGGCCGAACTGCCCCGGCGTAATCACGCCCGGCGCCTGCAAGATCGGCATCATGCCCGGCCACATCCACAAGCGTGGTTCGGTCGGCGTGGTGTCCCGCTCCGGCACCCTGACCTACGAGGCGGTCAAGCAGACCACCGATGCGGGCCTGGGCCAATCCTCCGCCGTGGGCATCGGCGGCGACCCGATCAAGGGCACCGAACACCTTGAAGTGTTGGAAATGTTCCTTGCCGACGAGGAAACGCAATCCATCATCATGATCGGTGAAATCGGCGGCTCCGCCGAGGAGGAAGCGGCGCAATTCCTGAAGGACGAGGCCAAGCGTGGCCGCTCCAAACCGACCGCGGGCTTCATCGCCGGGCGCACGGCCCCTCCGGGTCGCCGCATGGGCCATGCGGGCGCGATCGTCGCCGGCGGCAAGGGCGGGGCGGACGACAAGATCGAGGCGATGAAATCCGCCGGGATCGTTGTTGCCGACAGCCCCGCCGGCCTTGGCGAAGCCGTTCTGAAAGCGATCGGCAAATAAGAAACCCCTGCCCCGGCCCCCAGCGGGCCGGGGCGGACAGCAACCGAAAGGCGGACCCGATGGGGTTCACTGACGCGATACGGACTTGTTTCCGGAACTACGTGACATTCTCGGGCCGCGCCTCGCGCCCGGAATATTGGTGGTTCGTCCTGTTCGTGATCCTGGGCGGCATCGTCGCGGGCATCCTGGACGGGATCGTCTTCGGCGCCGCCAGCGTGGACACCGGCCCGGGCGCCATTTCCGCCCAGAGCAACGGACCGCTGGCCGCTCTCTTTTCCTTGGCGACCCTTTTGCCCGGCCTGTCCGCCGCATGGCGGCGGATGCATGACAGCGGCCGCTCCGGGCTTTTTGTCCTTTACCCTTTGATCGCCTTTTTCGGCGTCATGTCCTTTGGCGCCATGTTCGGCGGGATCGACATGATGTCAGGCGATATCGGCGCGGCATTCTCCGGCCTGTTCGGGATCGTCTTCGCCGTGGCAGTCTTTATCGCCGTCATTTCGCCGCTTCTGGTGATCTGGTGGCTCACCCGTCCGTCCCAACCCGGCCCCAACACCTGGGGGCCCAACCCGCATGAGGTCTCACGATGACCGATCAAAGCCCCAACGATCTTTTCCACGCCTCCAGCTTCATGCAGGGGCATAATGCGGAATACCTCGAACAGATGTATGCCCGCTGGGCGGCCGACCCGCGTGCGGTGGACGAAGCTTGGCAGGAATTCTTCCGCCAGCTAGGCGACGACCAGGGCGATGTCCGGGCCGAGGCCGCAGGCCCCTCCTGGGCGCGCGCCGACTGGCCGCCGCAACCGAATGACGAGCTGACCTCGGCGCTGGATGGCCAATGGCCCGCCATGCCCAAGGAAGCGAAGGGTGCGGGCGACAAGATCAAGGCCAAGGCCGAGGAAAAGGGCATCAAGGTCTCGGACGAGGCGGTCAAACAGGCGGTGCTGGATTCGATCCGCGCGCTGATGATCATCCGCGCCTTCCGCATCCGCGGCCACCTGGCCGCCGATCTGGATCCGCTGGGCATGCGCGATCAGGTTCCGCATCCCGAGCTGGACCCGAAAAGCTACGGCTTTACCGATGCCGACATGGATCGCCCGATCTTCATCGACAACGTGCTGGGGCTGGAAATCGCCTCCATGCGGCAGATCATGGATATCGTGCGGCGGACCTATTGCGGCACCTTCGCGCTGCAATACATGCATATTTCCGATCCCGAACAGGCCGGCTGGCTGAAGGAACGGATCGAGGGGTTCGGCAAGGAAATCCGGTTCACGCGGGAAGGGCGCAAGGCCATCCTGAACAAGCTGGTCGAGGCCGAGGGCTTTGAAAAGTTCCTGCATGTCAAATACATGGGCACCAAGCGGTTTGGTCTGGACGGGGGCGAAGCGCTGATCCCGGCGATGGAACAGATCATCAAGCGGGGCGGCAGCCTGGGCGTGAAGGAAGTCGTCATCGGCATGCCGCACCGGGGACGTCTGTCGGTTCTGGCCAACGTGCTGAGCAAACCCTACCGTGCGATCTTCAACGAATTCCAGGGCGGCAGCTTCAAGCCCGAGGACGTGGATGGATCGGGCGATGTGAAATATCACCTTGGTGCCTCCTCCGACCGCGAATTCGACGGCAACAAGGTGCACCTGTCGCTGACCGCGAACCCCTCGCACCTGGAGGCGGTGAACCCCGTCGTTCTGGGCAAGGCGCGGGCCAAGCAGTTCCAGCTGAACGATCATGACCGCACCGGCGTGATCCCCGTGCTGCTGCACGGCGACGCGGCCTTTGCCGGGCAGGGCGTCGTGGCGGAATGCTTTGGCCTGTCGGGGCTGGTGGGCCACCGCACCGGCGGCACGATCCATATCGTGGTGAACAACCAGATCGGCTTTACCACCGCGCCGCATTTCTCCCGCTCCTCCCCCTACCCGACCGATATCGCCATGATGGTGGAGGCGCCGATCTTCCACGTGAACGGCGACGATCCCGAGGCGGTCGTGCATGCGGCCAAGGTGGCGACGGAGTTCCGGCAGAAATTCCACAAGGACGTCGTGATCGACATCTTCTGTTATCGCCGCTTTGGTCATAACGAGGGCGACGAACCGATGTTCACCAACCCGATCATGTACAAGAACATCAAGGGCCACAAAACGACCCTGAGCCTGTACACCGACCGGCTGGTCAAGGATGGCCTGATCCCCGAAGGCGAGATCGAGGACATGAAGGCCGCGTTCCAGTCCCACCTGAACGAGGAATTCGAGGCCGGCAAGGATTACAAGCCCAACAAGGCCGATTGGCTGGACGGGCGCTGGTCGCACCTGGACCGGGAAAAGGAAGATTACCAGCGCGGCGAAACCGCCATCGCGCCGGAAACCATGTCCCAGATCGGCCAATCCCTGACCCGCGCGCCCGAAGGGTTCCCCACCCACCGCACCGTGACCCGGCTGCTGGAAACCAAGGCCAAGATGTTCGAGACCGGCGAAGGCTTCGACTGGGCCACCGCCGAGGCGCTGGCCTTCGGCTCCCTGCTGACCGAGGGCTACCCGGTCCGTCTGTCGGGTCAGGACAGCACGCGCGGCACCTTCTCCCAGCGTCATTCCGCGCTGATCAACCAGGAGACGGAAGAACGCTACTATCCGCTGAACCACATCCGTGACGGGCAGGCCCGCTACGAGGTGATCGATTCCATGCTGTCGGAATATGCGGTTCTGGGCTTTGAATACGGCTATTCGCTGGCAGAGCCCAACGCCCTGACCCTGTGGGAGGCGCAGTTCGGCGACTTCGCCAATGGCGCGCAGATCATGTTCGATCAGTTCATCAGCTCGGGCGAATCGAAATGGCTCCGGATGTCCGGGCTGGTCTGCCTGATGCCGCATGGCTACGAAGGCCAGGGGCCGGAACATTCCTCGGCCCGGCTGGAACGCTTCCTGCAGATGTGCGGTCAGGACAACTGGATCGTGGCCAATTGCTCGACCCCGGCGAACTACTTCCACATCCTGCGCCGGCAATTGCACCGGTCCTTCCGCAAGCCCCTGATGCTGATGACGCCGAAATCGCTGCTGCGGCACAAGCTGGCGGTCTCCCGGGCGGAGGAATTCACCACCGGATCTTCCTTCCACCGGGTGCTGTGGGACGATGCCGAACAGGGCAATTCGGAGACCAAGCTGGCCGCCGACGACAAGATCCGGCGCGTGGTCATGTGCTCTGGCAAGGTCTATTATGACCTGCTGGAAGAACGCGACGCCCGCGGCATCGACGATGTCTACCTGATGCGGATCGAGCAGTTCTATCCCTTCCCCGCCATCTCCCTTGTGAAGGAGCTGGAGCGTTTCCCGCAGGCCGAAATGGTCTGGTGCCAGGAAGAGCCGAAGAACCAGGGGGCCTGGACCTTCATCGAACCCAATATCGAATGGGTGCTGGGCCGGATCGGCGCGAAACATGTGCGTCCCGCCTATGTGGGCCGCGCCGCCTCTGCCTCCCCCGCCACGGGTCTGGCCGCGCAGCACAAGGCGCAGCAGACCGCGCTTGTGGACGAGGCGCTGACCGTCTCCAAATGACCCCGCCGCCGCCGCGCCCCGGTGCGGCGGCCCTCCGTCGGAACAGAATTCTACTGAAGGAAAGCCAACGATGACCACTGAAGTGCGTGTCCCCACGCTGGGTGAAAGCGTCACCGAGGCCACGGTTGCCACCTGGTTCAAGAAGCCCGGCGATAGCGTTGCCGTGGATGAAATGCTCTGCGAGCTGGAGACCGACAAGGTGACGGTCGAAGTTCCTTCGCCCGCTGCCGGCGTGCTGGCCGATATCGTCGCCAAGGAAGGCGAGACGGTCGGCGTGGACGCCCTGCTGGGCAACATCTCCGAAGCCGGGAATGCCGGACCCGAGGAGACGAAGCCGCGTGACGAGGCCTCGGCCCGCAAGGTCGAGCAGGACACCGACGCGGAGGAAACCGCCCGCGACGCCGGTGGTGCCCCCGTCGACGTGATGGTTCCCGCCCTGGGCGAAAGCGTGAGCGAAGCCACCATCGCCACCTGGTTCAAGAAGGAAGGCGACAGCGTCGAGGCCGACGAGATGCTGTGCGAGCTGGAAACCGACAAGGTGTCGGTGGAAGTTCCCGCCCCTGCCGCCGGTGTGTTGACCAGGATCCTCAAAGGCGAAGGCGGCACCGTCGAAGCAGGCGGAAAGCTGGCCGAGATGACCTCCGGTGCCGGAGGGTCTGCCGCCGCCGCGCCTGCCGCCACTGACGCCGCGCCGCAATCCGCAGCGCAGGGGTCCGGCCGGTCGGATGTCGAAGACGCGCCCTCCGCCAAGAAAGCCATGGCCGAGGCCGGCGTCAGCCGCGATCAGGTCCAGGGCTCCGGCCGGGACGGTCGCGTGATGAAGGACGATGTGGCCCGCGCCGTGTCGGCCGCCAAATCCGCCCCCTCTGCCGCCGCGTCCGCCCCCGCCGCGCCGCGCGCACCCGTCGCCGCCGAAGACGAGAGCCGCGAGGAACGGGTGAAGATGACCCGCCTGCGCCAGACCATCGCCCGCCGCCTGAAGGACGCGCAGAACACCGCCGCCATGCTGACCACCTACAACGAGGTCGACATGACGGAGGTCATGGCCCTGCGGAAGGAATACAAGGAACTGTTCGAGAAGAAGCACGGCGTGCGTCTCGGCTTCATGTCCTTCTTCACCAAGGCCTGCGCCCACGCCCTGAAAGAGGTGCCCGAAGTCAACGCCGAGATCGACGGCACCGATATCGTCTACAAGAACTTCGTGCACATGGGCATCGCCACCGGCACGCCCACCGGCCTGGTCGTCCCCGTCATCCGCGACGTCGACAACATGTCCTTTGCCGAGATCGAGAAGGCCATCGGAGAAAAAGGCGCCCGCGCCCGTGACGGCAAATTGTCCATGGCGGAAATGCAGGGCGGCACCTTCACCATCTCCAACGGTGGTGTCTACGGTTCGCTGATGTCTTCGCCCATTCTGAACCCGCCGCAATCGGGGATCCTGGGGATGCACAAGATCCAGGAGCGTCCGATGGTCATCGGCGGCCAGATCGTCATCCGCCCGATGATGTACCTGGCCCTGTCCTATGACCACCGCGTCGTCGATGGCAAGGGCGCCGTGACCTTCCTCGTCCGGGTGAAGGAAGCGCTGGAAGACCCCCGCCGCCTGCTGATGGACCTGTAACGTCATGACCGGCGGTTCCGTCCCCCCCTCCGCCGCATCGGGCCGCCCTGCCGGTCTCTGGGCGGTGATCGCCGTCTGCGCCCTGCTGGCGGTGACCCTGGCCATGAACGTGGTCGGCGTCCTGTACGGGATGGCAGCGGGGGCGGGGCTGCCGTTTCGGGCGGGGTTCATCCTCGTTGCCTCGCTGGGATTGTCGGGGCCGCTCGCGGTCACGGCCTGGCTGGGCTTTTGCCTGGACCGGCGCGCGGTCTGGTCCATGGCGCTGGTGCCACTGGTTCTGGTGCTGATCGCCGGCATGCCGGGCCTGCTGACCTTGGCCGGCTTGGCACCGGAGGGGGAGAACGGCATCGTCTTCCTGCCGGACGCGACCCGGCTGATCGGCTGGCTGCTGCTGTTTCTCGCCGGGGCCGGGTACCTGTTCGGCCTCGCCCACCGGGGGGTGTTGCGCTGACCTGCCCCGGCCGTTCCGTACTCCGCGCCGGGGGGCGGCCGTTCCGCCATCCTGTCCCGGTTCAGCGCGGCAGGACCGGCCCGGCAGCTTTCCCCGTGGCCACTGCGCCCTACCTCGTGGCACTCTGACCCCGCTGACGGAGATGACCGAAAGGCCCGTGCCATGACCCTGCAACTGCTCTGTCGTTTCGACACCACCACCCCGGAAGTCTGGGAACAGGCCCTTGCCGCCGATGCGGAGGACCAGCGCAACGCCGGTCTGACCCTTCTGCAACGCTGGTGGGATGCCGACGCGCCCGGCAGTGCCTATGTGCTGTTCGAGGTCAACGACCGCCCCCGCGCCGAGGAGTGGATCACCCGCGCCCGTGCCGACACGATGGGCCGGCCCACGGGTGTGACCGACAGTACCGCGCATTTTCTGAGGACCGCCTGACATGACCAGTCCCGAAATCACCGTCCTGACCCTCGCCGGGCTGCTGCAAGTCGGCCAGATCGCCCTGATGTCTGTCACCGCCAATCGGGAATTGCCGCGCGGCAAGACGCTGGGCCCGCGCGATCCCGAACGGCTGGGTGGTGCGCTGGCGGATCAGGTCAGCCCGCGCACCGGGCGCATCCACCGCGCCATGACCAATCATTTCGAGGGGCTGATCCTGTTCACCCTCGCCACTGTCGCCGTGACCCTGGCCGATGCGGCCACGACTTTCACCGCTGTCTGTGCCTGGGTCTACCTGGGGGCGCGGGTGCTCTACCTGCCGGCCTACGCCTTTGGCTGGGTGCCCTGGCGTTCCGTGATCTGGATGATCGGCCTGAGTGCCACGACGCTGATGCTGATCGCCGCCCTGTTCTGATCCTGACGGGCCGCGCCCTGCGCCCCGCCGACACCGAAACCGCCCAAACGAAATTCAAGGAGAACCCCATGGCCCAATACGATGTCATCGTCATAGGCTCCGGCCCCGGCGGCTATGTCGCCGCCATCCGCGCAGCCCAGCTGGGGCTGAAAACCGCCTGTGTCGAGGGGCGTGAAACCCTGGGCGGTACCTGCCTGAACGTCGGCTGCATCCCCTCCAAGGCGCTGCTGCACGCCACCCACATGCTGCATGAGGCAGAGGCGAACTTCGCCACCATGGGCCTGAAGGGCAAGGCGCCGTCGGTCGATTGGAAGGCGATGCAGGAGTACAAGCAATCCACCGTGGACAGCAACACGTCCGGCATCGAATTCCTGTTCAAGAAGAACAAGATCGACTGGCTGAAAGGCTGGGGCTCCATCCCCGAGGCCGGCAAGGTCAAGGTGGGCGACGACGTTCACGAGGCCAAGAACATCATCGTCGCCACCGGCTCTTCGCCCGCGTCTCTGCCGGGGATCGAGATCGACGAAAAGACCGTCGTCTCCTCCACCGGGGCGCTGTCCCTGCCCAAGGTGCCCAAGAAGATGGTTGTCGTCGGCGCCGGTGTGATCGGGCTGGAAATGGGATCGGTCTATGCCCGGCTGGGGACCGAGGTGACGGTGATCGAATACCTCGACCACATCACTCCCGGCATGGACAAGGAGGTGCAGCGCACCCTGCAACGCCTGCTGAAGAAACAGGGCCTGGACTTCATCATGGGCGCCGCCGTGCAATCCGTGGACACCGCCCGTGGCAAGGCCAAGCTGAGCTACACCCTGCGCAAGGATGACAGCAGCCACGAGATGGACGCCGACGTCGTGCTGATCGCGACCGGACGCAAGGCGCATACCGACGGGCTGGGCCTGGCCGATCTGGGCGTGAAGATGTCCGATCGCGGTGTGATCCAGACCGATGACCAATGGCGCACCAACGTGCCGGGGATCTACGCCATCGGCGACTGCATCCCCGGTCCGATGCTGGCCCACAAGGCCGAGGACGAGGGCATGGCCTGCGCCGAGGTCATCGCCGGGAAGCACGGTCACGTGAATTACGGCGTCATCCCCGGCGTGATCTACACCCATCCCGAGGTCGCCACCGTCGGCGTCACCGAAGAGCAGCTGAAGGACGAGGGCCGCGCCTACAAGGTCGGCAAGTTCTCCTTCATGGGGAATGCGCGGGCCAAGGCCGTCTTTGCCGCCGATGGCTTCGTCAAGCTGCTGGCCGACAAGGAGACGGACCGCGTGCTGGGCGCGCATATCATCGGCCCCGGCGCCGGCGACCTGATCCACGAGATCTGCGTGGCCATGGAATTCGGCGCCTCCGCCGAGGACATTGCCCTGACCTGCCACGCCCACCCGACCTGGTCCGAAGCCGTGCGGGAGGCCGCGCTGGCCTGTGGTGACGGCCCGATCCACTCCTGACGGGCGCCCGTCACGCCGGACCTGCCCCTGCATTTTCGGGAAGGACCAAGCGGAACAGACCAAGGGGACCGGGCGCGCCGGTCCCCTTTTTCGTGTGTCCTGTTTGCCGCGTGTCCCGCTTGCCAGCGCAGGCGGGCTCAGCGTTGGTTCAGTTGGGCGCGCACGGTCAGGATGCCCTGCCGGGAGATCCGGTAGGGCTGCCCCCCGCGCGAGCGGATCAGCCGGCGTTTGCGCAGGCGGTCGAAGACCGGGAAGGTGCAATCGGTCAGGATGTGGCCCTCGCGGGTCAGGCACCAGACCTCCCGGATCTTGCCGTTCGGCGCACGGGTGAAGTGGATCGCCCCGCCCAGGGCGAGGTCATGCAGCACGCGCTGCTCTTGTCGGGAAATGTTCAACGGATGTCTCGATAGCAGAAAGCACGATGGGCCACCCCATCGGCATATCGCGCGATGGGGGCCTGTCAGGGGCACCGCGTCTCGTCACAGGGACGATCAGGCGCGGCAGGCTGTCCGGGGCTCTTGCATCAAATCTCCGTCTTCCGGGCCGTGGCCCGGGGGCTGGACCCTATCGCTAGCCCCTGACCCGCCTTGAGGCAAGGGGCCGCAAGGTGCGGAACCCGCGCCGTGGCCGCGACGGCACAGGCGGAGGCTGGCGGATCGCACCGGCGGGGTTGCACCGGATCCTACCACATGCTGGCGGCGGCGCGGTCGGGCCAGGCGGCATCGTAGCTGGCACCGTCGATGGCGCCGCTGGTCATCTCTTCGAGGATGGCACCGACGCCGGGCAGATCGCCGCTTGCATCCTCCCCCGACCAGAGACCTGCGCGCATCACGGCACGGGCACATTGGGCGTAGACCTCCGCGAGGCGGATCACGATCACGCTGCGCGGCAACCGTCCGTCACGATCGAACCGCGCCAGCATCTCCGCATCCGCCGTGATCCGCGCCTGGCCGTTCACCCGCACCACGTTGTCCGATCCCGGCACCATGAACATCAGCGACACCCGCCCGTCAGCCACGATGTTGCGCAGGCTGTCCATGCGGTTGTTGCCCCGCCAATCCGGCAGCAGCAGCGTCTGCGCATCCCATTCCTGCACCACGGGCCGGTCGTCGCCGCGCGGGCTGCCATCCGTGCCTTCAGGCCCGACGGTGGACAAGACGCAGAACCGCGATTGCAGAATCCACTTCCGGTATAGCGGGGTCAGCCGGGGCGCCACCTTGTCCAGCGCGGCGCGACCCGGGGTGCCATAAAGCGCCTCAAGCGCCGGGATCGTGTCCAGGTATTGCATGTGCGGGGAACCCTCCTTCGGTCATCAAGCGGTTCGAGGCCGTCTCCACCCGCAGGCGCAATTCGGCGGTGAACCGATCCAGCGGCAGACCCGGCGGGATCGGCTCCAGAAATTCCACCACCGCCAGCCCCGGCTTGCGCAGGATGCCCTGGCGCGGCCAGTACAGGCCCACGTTGGTCGCCGCCGGCACACAGGCCTGGCCGGTTTCGCGGTAGATCACCGCCGTGCCGACCTTGTAGGGCATATCCACACCGGGCGCGACGCGGGTGCCCTGCGGGTAGATCACCAGTTGCCCGGCGGGCGCGTCACCGCGCGTGACACCGGCCATCATCTGGCGCATCGCCTCCGCCCGGCGCCCCCGTTCGACCGGAACACAGCCGATGCGCATGGCGAATTGTCCGACGATGGGAACGTATTTCAGGCTGGCTTTCATGATGAATTTCGGCTTGGGCACCACGCTGACGATCAGGATGACGTCGAAAAAGCTTTGATGTTTCGACCCGATGACGACCTCGTCTTCGGGGATCGGGCCGCGCACTTCCGAGCGCAGGCCCACCATCCAGCGGGCCGACCAGCGGACATAGCGGCAATAGGTGCGTACCGCGGCATAGGCGCCGTTGCGATGGGCCAGCGCCCAGGGGGCGAAGAAACAGGCCATCACGGCCATCACCAGATACATCTGCACCACGAAGAACAGCGACCGCAGCCATTGAAGCGCCACCATCATGTCAATCCCCTGAGAATACGGCGCGCCGCGCCACTGGTGGCCAGGTAGGCCACGCCCCCGGCCACCGGCGGCAGCACCAGCGGCCACAGCCAATGCGCCCCCCTGAAGCCCAGGCCGGTGAGAAATCCGCCTTCGGCCTGGGCGGCGGGCAACAGCAGAATCGCCCCCATCCCCGCCAAGGTCCCGATCAGCGCGCCGGTCAGCGCACGCAGGGTGAACCGGCGGACAAAGGCGGCGGCGATGAAATGATCCGTCGCGCCCACCAGCCGCAAGACCGAGATCACCTGAGCATTCGCCGCCAGCGCCGCATTGGCCGCCAGCGTGATCATCGCCGCCATCGCCGCCCCGATCAGCAGCAGCGACAACAGGCCAAGCGCCCGAATCCGCGTCGCGGCCCGCACCAATGGACGGCGCCACCGGGTGTGGTCGTCCAGGATGGCACCGGGCACCTCGGCCTGAAGACGCAGGCGCAGGCCCTGGGGATCAAAGCCGGAACGGGCCTCGACCACCTCGATCAACTGCGGGACCGGCAGGCTGTCCACCGGCACGTCGGGGCCAAAGAACGGCTCCAGCAGGGCCTGCTGCTCCTGGGAACTGAGCGCGCGGGCGCTGGCCACTCCTTCGGTGGTCTGCAATACGCGCAGCGCGGCGGCGGTCTGGGCCTCCACCTGGTCGGAGGGGGCAGATATCCGCACGGTGGAGCTGCGCGCCAGCTCTGACCCCCATTGCTGCGCCAGCCGCCCCGTGGCCAGCGACAGGGCCAGCGCGAAGACGGCGAGAAAGGTCATCACCGTAGCCGCGAATACCGTCAGCCGCGCGGTGAACCCGGTTGGCGGAACCACCCGGTCGGCATGGGCATCCCCCTGGAAGAACGCGCGGATCGCGGCAAGCAGGCGGGTCACAAATCGGCCCCGGCCAGTTGCAACCGGCGGTTGGCGATGCGCAGCACCCGCGCCTGGACGCGGGTCTTGGCGGCCCGGATCAGGGATAGGTCATGCGTGGCGATCATCACTGTCTTGCCCATTCGGTTCAGCTCGATCAGCAGGGTCAGCAGACGCTCCGACATTTCCCAGTCGATATTGCCCGTGGGCTCATCAGCCAGGATCACGTCGGGGGACATGATGACCGCGCGGGCCAGCGCGGCGCGCTGCCGCTCACCGCCCGACAATTCCGGCGGCAATGCATGCATCCGCCGGGTCAGCCCGCACCAATCCATCAGGTCCTTCAGGTTCTGCGCCTCCGACGCGGGCGCCCGGCCCGCCACCATCAACGGCAGGGCCACGTTCTCGGCCAGCGGCAGGTGATCCAGGAACTTGCAATCCTGGTGCACGACGCCGATCCGGCGGCGCATCATCGCCACCTCGTCGCGGTCCATCTCCCGCAGGTCACGATCGAACAGCAGCGCCCGGCCGGCTGTGGGTATCAGCGCGCCATAGCACAGTTTCAGGAACGTGGTCTTGCCCGCGCCCGACGGGCCGGTCAGGAAATGGAACGACCCTGGCGTCAGCTTCAGGGAAATGTCGCTGAGAAGCTCCCCCCCGCCGTAGCTGTAGGCCAGATTGTCCAGTTCGATCACATCGCGCCCCTTGCTTGCGCGTTCCTTTTGCATCACCCGCAGGCGGCGATCAATCGCCGGAGCGTGCCGCGATTGCACTTTTCCGCCGATTACTTACAACATATGGTAGCCAAAGGTGGCCGTTCAGGGGGCCGCCTGGAACGGGGAAACGCATGCGACTGACCTGCCCGAATTGCGGCGCACAATACGAGGTTCCCGATGGGGTCATTCCCGAGGATGGCCGCGATGTGCAATGCTCCAATTGCGGGGATACCTGGTTCCAGGCTCACCCCGATGCAGAGCAGGCCCGCGCCGCCGCCCCCGATCCCATCCGCCCGACCCGCCCGCGCCAGGACCTGCACGACAGTGCCCGGGACAGCGCGACCGCCCGTCCAGACGCACCTGACAACCGCCCCCGCGCGGAGGCGGAGCGCCCCGTCCCGACCCAGGGAGAGGCCATTCTGACCGACGACCCGGCACCGGGGTTCGACGCTGCGGCGGATTACGATCAGGCAACCGACCACCCGGCCGAGGCAAGCGCCCGCCCCGCCACCACACCGCCACGCGCCTCCCCCGATTTCAGCTTTGAACCTTCGCGCCGTTCGGACGCGCCCGCACCGCCGTCGCAGCATTACGACGATGAAGACGGCGACGAGGCGCTGACCGCCGCCACCCTGACCGCGGCCACCGCCGCACGCCGGCGCAAGATCGACCCGGCCGTCGCCGATGTCCTGCGCGAGGAGGCGGAGCACGAGCAGAAGGTTCGCAACGCCCACGCCGGATTGGAAAGCCAGCCGGAGCTGGGCCTGACCACCGGTGACAGCGGCCAATCCCGACGGGAGCGCGAGGCCCGCGAACGCACGGCCCGCCTGCGTGGCCAACCCGATCCCGATACCGCGCTGGAGGATGACGCCACGCGCCGCGAAATGCGCAAGGCCGGGGAGGCCAATGCCTCCCGCCGGGACTTGCTGCCCGATATCGACGAGATCAATTCCACGCTCCGTTCCGCCTCGGAGGCCGAAGAGGATATCGAGGCCCCCTATCGCGACGAGCGTGCCACCCGACGCGGCTACCGGTTCGGGTTCTTCCTGGTGCTGTTTCTGGCCGCGGCCGGGCTGGGCGTCTATGTCTTCGCAGAGGAGATCGCGGCCCGCTTCCCGGCGACCACGCTGATCCTCGACAGCTACATCATCGCCATCGACGAGGGGCGCATCTGGCTGGACCGCATGGCCCGACGCGCGGCGCAATGGCTGGAAACCAAGTCGCAAAGCATCAGCAGTTGACCTTGGCCCTGGCCTGGGCCTGCCCCTGGCTTGCCCCCATTGGCTGGCACTGACCCCGTGCGGGCCGGCGCGGTGCCAGGACACGCACGCAGCGATTCACGACATTCCTGAGGGGCGAAATCGCCTTCGAACAGCTGACCCGATGCGAATGCGGAGAGAGAAACCGGTCCGCGCGGCGGGTCAGAACCTGTCCAGCAGCCGTTTCAGGTAGTCACGTTCGACATCGGGGCGCGTGCCCTCGCCCGACCTGCGGCGGATCTCGTCCAGCAGATCCTGCGCGCGCCGGTAGACGTCCTCCCCTTGCAGCATCTCCGCCTCGTTGCCGGTGCTGCCGGTCGAACCGGAATTGCGTCCCAGGGGGTCGTTGCGCTGGCCGCCTGCCTCGTTCTGCGCCTGGCCCTGTTGGCCGCGCATCTGGCGCTCCTGCTCTGCCACCGCCTCCCCGATATCGCGCATCCCTTGCCGCAGGGCCTCCATCGCGCGGGATTGCTGGTCGATCGCCTCCGCCAGATCGCCGTCACGCAGGGCCTGTTCGGCGCCCCGCATGGCGCGGTCCGCGTCCTCCAGCGACTGGCGCGCCCGGGCCCCCGGTTCCGTCCCGGCGCCGGGCAGGCTGCCGCGCTGCCGCTCCAGCTCCTGACGCAATTCCTGCTGACGCCGGGCCAGATCGTCGCCCTGTCCGCCTTCGCGGTCGCCGGACCGGGCGCGGCCATCCCCCCTGCCCTGCTGTTCGGAATTGCGTCCCTGGCCCTGCCCTTCGCCCTGCTGGTTGCCCTGCTGGCCGGAATGCTGCTGGCCCTGACCCGCACCACCGCTGCGCCCCTGGTTCTGCGAGGATTGGCCGCGTTGTTCGCCATCGGGGTTGAACTGTTCCTGAAGATCGCGGAAGGCCTCGTCCGACAGGCCCTGTTGTTCGCGCAGCGTCTCGTTCAGCTCCTCCATCGCCTGTTCACCCGGCGATTGCGGACCGCCAGGCCCGCCCTGGGTGACCTGCATGTTCTCCATCAGCTGCTGCAATTCCTCCAAAGCCTGCTGGGCTTCAGCCATCCGGCCCTCCTCCATCAGTTCCTGGATGCGATCCATCATCCGTTGCAGATCGTCCTGGTTCATCCGCATGGCATTCTCCATGTCCATGGGCTGCTGATCGGGGTCGCCTTCCGCATCTTCTGCCTGCTGACGGGAAAGCTGGCGCATGTAATCCTGCGTGGCATCGCGCAGATCCTGCATCAGCCGGGCGATCTCGGCGTCGCTGGCGCCGCGTTTCATCGCCTCCGACAGGCGGTCCTGCGCGCGTTCCATCCGCTCCCGCGCGTCGTCGACATCGCCGTCTTCCAGCAGCAGAGCCAGATCCCACAGAGCCTCGGCAATCTCGCCCAGCTGGTCGTCGTCCAGCGTGGTAAAGGTCGCCAGCGCATCAATCCGGCGCATCAGGACACGCAGCCGAAGGTAAGCCGTCTCGTCCCGGAACAGCCCCTCGGGCCGCCAGGTCATCGCCTTGAGAACCTGGGCGACACGCCGCGCATTGTCGCGATTCCACAGCAGATCGCGGCGCATTTCCACCAGCGCGGCGGCCACGGGATCAAAGAACCGACGTGCGGCCAGATCGGTGGTCAGAGCCTCGGCCTGGCCGGTCTGATCGGCGGCATCACGTACCGACAATTCGATCGTCACCGGCAGGTTGGCCCAGGGGTGCTTGGAAAAATCCTCGACCAACGTTTCGCGAAAGGCGGTCCTGTCGCCGGCGATGGGCATCGGCAGCGGGATGCGCAGCGCCTCGCGTGGCTCGGGCGCGAGGGCAAGGCCATGGCGCCGGTCAACCCGGTCGAGTGCCAGGGTGATGACCGCTTCGCCCGCCGTGACGCCGTAATCGTCCTCCGCCTCGAAGGGCAATGTCATCTCCCCACGGGCGGAGGCGCGCGGCGGTTCCACCGCCGAGACATCCGGTACGGCGTCCGGGGTCAGCCGTACGTCCCAGGCGCGCCCGCCAGGGCCGTCGATGGCCAGCCGTCCGTCCTGTGCCAAGGTGAAATCCTGCGCCTGATCAGTTGGCGACAGGTCGCCGATGCGGCCGGAAACGCTCTCCTCCACCGACAGGTCATCGCCGCCATAAAGGCGCAGCGTCACGTCGCTGCCCTGCGGCGCGGTCAGGATATCACCCGTGATATCCGCAAGATACAGCACCGGCAGGCCGGTGTGCGGCGGCGGGGCGATCCACCCCTCCCACGTCGGGCCGGAGGCCAGGGCCGCGCCACCGCCCGGCGCCATGTCGCGCACTGACCCGACGCGCAGGAAAGAGCCGAACAGAAGCGCCACCATGAACAGCAGCAGCGCCACGTAGCGCAGGCCGAACGGATCCCGCGTGGCAAGTTTAAGATCCGGTTCAACCGGACGGGCCTGACGTGCGCGTTCTGCCATCCGGGCCTGGTGCGCGCGCCACAATTCCGCCGATCCCGCATCCGCGCCGCCAATGGCAGGCGCATCGGCAAGTGCCTGTAAAGGCGAACCTTTCAGAGAGGCATCAAGCCGTTTCAAGGCCTCGACCCGGCGCGGCCAGCGAAAGCGTCGGGCGCCGCGAACGACAAAGACGATCGCCGCTGCCAGGATCAGCGCACCCAACCCCCAGACCAGTTCGACAGACGACGCGTCCTGCACCCCCAGCATCAACAGCGCCAGCACGACAAGCGACAGGGACCACAACGGCCAGAAACACCGCGCCAGCCGTTCGGCCAACATGCCTGTCCGGGTCAGGAAAAGCGGAAGCCGCAGGCGGCGGAGAATCTCGGCAAATTGCGTCTGTTCAGGCATATCCCGGTCCAACGGCCGGACGCGGGCACCGCGTCACAGCCATGGGGGAATGGTATCGCGTTCGATGATCTCTTCAAAGGAGGGTCTCGCCCGGATGACAGCGAATTGATCTTTCTGAACGAGAACTTCCGGGATCAGCGGCCGGGTGTTGTATTCCGAGGCCATCACCGCGCCGTAGGCCCCGGCGGACCGGAACGCCACCAGATCCCCGGCCCCCATCGGCGGCATCATCCGCCCCCGCGCGAAGGTATCGCCGGATTCGCAGACCGGTCCGACGATATCGAAGGGGCGCTGCGCGACGCCTGCCACCGGCTCCATCACCGGGACGATATCGTGATGCGCGTCATACATGGCCGGGCGGATCAGATCGTTCATGGCGCCGTCGAGGATCAGGAAATCGCGGCCCTCCCCCTCTTTGAGGTAGATCACCCTGGACACCAGGATGCCTGCATTGCCCGCGACAAGGCGCCCCGGCTCGATCTCGATCTCGCAGCCCTTGTCGCCCAGGATCTCCTTGATCAAGGCGCCGTATTGCAACGGCAGTGGCGGGGCCTGGTTGTCGCGCAGGTAGGGGATGCCTAACCCGCCGCCCAGGTCCAGGCGCAGGATCTCGTGCCCGTCGGCGCGCAAAGCGTCGGTCAGGTCCGCAACCTTTTCAAAGGCTTGGCGGTAGGGTTCAAGAGACGTCAGCTGCGATCCGATATGGACGTCGATCCCCACCGCGCGCAAGCCCGGCAGAGCGGCGACGCGGGCATAGACCTCGCGCGCACGGGTGATCGGGATGCCGAACTTGTTCTCGCTTTTGCCGGTGGCGATCTTGGCATGGGTCTGCGCATCCACGTCGGGGTTCACCCGCACGGTCACCGGTGCGACCACGCCCAGCGACAGGGCAACTTCGTTCAGCGCCTCCATCTCCGGTTCCGATTCCAGGTTGAACTGCCGGACGCCGCCTTGCAGGGCCTGACGCATTTCCGTCCGGGTCTTGCCCACGCCGGAGAACACGATCCGCTCTCCCGGGACGCCGGCCGCGATGGCCCGGGCATATTCCCCGCCCGACACCACGTCCATCCCCGCGCCCAGCTGGGCCATCAGGGTCAGGATCGCCTGGTTGCTGGCCGCTTTCATGGCATAGCAGATGAGATGCGGCATGCCGTGCAGCGCTTCTTCGAACAGCTGGAAATGGCGGGTCAGCGTTGCCGTGGAATAGCAGTAGAACGGCGTGCCCACGCCATCGGCAATGTCGCGAACCGGCACATCCTCGGCATAGAGTTCGCCATCGCGGTAAAGGAAATGGTCCATCGCCTGCCCTCTGATCTGGTTGGCCCTTTACGGGCGTGCGGTTCCTACACCGATGGGCGAAAAAGGGGAAGGGTGCGCGATCAGACCGGGCGGCTGCGCAGGAAGAGATAGAGCGGCAATCCGCAGCCGACCCCGATGAACATGGTTGCAGGGATGGCCAGAAGCGCGATCCAGTTGCGGCGCAGTGCCACTTCGGCCAGGATCCAGAGGGTCAGCGCAATCGCCGCGATCATCAAGTCCCAGACCAGCCCCGTGGTGGCCGCATTGACCTGCCAGGCGGTCAGCAGCCCGGCGAGGGACCAGCCCTGGTCCGCGAACCAGGTGACGAGCCAGGCCATCGGGTGAATCGCCCCCCAGATCGCCAGCGCCAGATAGGCCATCCGCAACACGGGCATCCTAGAAGGCAACGCCAAAGCTGGCCTCACCCGAGAGGCGGATGCCCGATCCCGTCTCCCCGGTCACGTCGATGCCCAATCCGCGCGGCGGCAACCGATGCGACGGCGGGGTGCTGGGCGCCCCGCTCGCGCCACATCCGGCAAGGGCCAGAAGGCTGATCAAGGTCAGAGCGTTGACAATCGTTCGGTCCATGCTGCCACCTGTTCACGCACCCGTTGAGGTGCCGTTCCACCGTAAGACATACGCGAGGCAACGGAATTTTGCACACCCAAAACGCCGAAAACGGCCTCGGTGATCTGCGGATGAACCGCTTGCATTTCCTCCAGCGTCAGGTCCGGCAGGTCGCAGTCGCGCTGCTCGGCCCGGGCGACCAGCGCTCCGGTCACGTGATGCGCCTCCCGGAAGGGCAAGCCCAGCACCCGCACCAGCCAATCCGCCAGATCCGTCGCGGTAGAGAAGCCGGAGCCCGCCGCGGCGGCCAACGCATCGCGATTGGCCTCCATGTCGCGGACCATGCCGTCCATCGCGGCCAACGCCAGCATCAGGTTGTCGGCCGCATCGAAAACCTGTTCCTTGTCCTCCTGCATGTCCTTGGAATAGGCCAAGGGCAGCCCTTTCATCACCGTCATCAGCGCAACATTGGCCCCGAAAATGCGCCCGATCTTTGCGCGGATCAGCTCCGCCGCGTCGGGGTTCTTCTTCTGCGGCATGATAGACGAGCCGGTGGAGAATCGGTCGGACAGGCGGACGAACCGGAACTGCGCCGAGGACCAGATCACCAGTTCCTCGGCAAAGCGGGACAGGTGCATCGCACAGATCGAAGCTGCGGCCAGGAATTCCAGGGCGAAATCCCGATCACTGACCGAATCCAGCGAATTGGCCGTCGGCCGGTCGAAGCCCAGGGCCTGCGCCGTCGCATCCCGATCGATGGGAAAGGAGGTACCGGCCAGCGCAGCGGCCCCCAGAGGGCATTCGTTCATCCGCCGCCGGGCATCGGCAAAGCGGGAGTGATCGCGGGAGAACATCTCGACATAGGCCATCATGTGGTGGCCCCAGGTGACGGGTTGGGCCGTCTGAAGATGCGTGAAGCCTGGCATTACCCAATCTGCGCCCGCCTCCGCCTGCGTCAGCAAGGCGTGGATCAGGGATTTCAGCCCGGCCATGGCCGCATCCGCCTGGTCTCGCACCCACATCCGGAAATCCAGCGCCACCTGGTCGTTGCGCGACCGGGCCGTGTGCAGCCGCCCCGCCGCTGCGCCGACCAACTGGGTCAGACGCGATTCCACGTTCATGTGAATGTCTTCCAACGCCGCGGAAAACTGGAATTCCCCGCTGTCGATCTCTGACAAGATCGTGAGAAGCCCTTCCCGGATCGCCTCCGCGTCTTTATCCGTGACGATGCCCTGCGCCGACAACATCGCCGCGTGGGCGCGTGAGCCTTCGATATCTTGCGCCGCCAGCCGTCGGTCAAACCCGATCGAAGCATTGATCGCTTCCATGATCGCATCGGGTCCTTCGGCAAAGCGGCCGCCCCACATCTGGTTCGCGTCGGTCTTGGTCATGCAGTCATCCTTCGGAGGGAACATGAAATTTCTGGCACCCGCGCTCGTCTATACGGGGCTGGCCCTCGGCGCAATCTCGGCCCAGGCGGAAACGCCCGACATCACACCCATGCTGACCGGAGAAATGAAGAAACTGGCTGTACATTCCAAGGCCAAACCCCTGGCAGACGTAGCATGGCAAGCCCCGGACGGCACGGCGCGCCTGTCGGAATATCGCGGCAAATGGGTGTTGCTGAATTTCTGGGCTGTCTGGTGCGCCCCGTGCAGAGAAGAGATGCCCACCCTCGCCGCATTGCAGCAGGCAGAGGAAGGGAGCGATTTTGCCGTACTAACCCTCGCCACCGGCCCGAACCAACCCGCCGCCATGAACAAGTTCCTGACAGAGGCAAACGCAGAAAGTTTGCCCCGATATCGTGACCCGAAAAGCGAACAGGCCCGTGCGGCCGGCGTCTTCGGACTGCCCGTCACCGTGATCGTCAATCCGGAAGGAGAAGAGATCGCCCGACTGATCGGGACCGCAGATTGGAACAGTGAGGAAGCGCGCAGCCTTCTTGCCACGCTGCGCGCCGCCCGGGGATAGGCGTCAGCGCACCGATGGTTGGCCCATCTCGGCAATACGATCATGGCAATGACACCCCGCAAGATGATCATTGACCAGGCCGCAAGCCTCCATGAACGCATAGACAATGGTCGGGCCGACAAACCGGAACCCCTCCTTCTTCAGGTCTTTCGATACCCGCTCCGACAACGGAGTGGCCGCAGGCACCTCCGCCTGGGTGGAAAATCGCGGTTGAAGCGGTGTATCGTCAACGTAACGCCAGAGATATTGCGAAAACCCTAACCGCTCCTCGATTTCCATGTAGGCGCGCGCATTTCCGATCGTCGCCTCGATCTTCCCACGATGCCGGATGATGCCCGGATCGGCCAGCAGGCGCTGGATGTCTTCCTCGCCCCAACCGACGATGGTTTCAGGGGCGAAGCCGGCAAAGGCAGACCGAAAATTTTCCCGCTTTTTCAATATGGTTATCCAGCTCAACCCGGCTTGAAAACCGTCGAGGACCAGCTTCTCCCACAGGGCACGCCCATCGCGTTCCGGCACCCCCCATTCCGTGTCGTGATAGGCCCGATAAATCGGGTCATCGCCGACCCAATCACAGCGTGTCGGTTCGTTCGAATGCAAACTTTAGCCTTCCGTTAACACCTGTTCGGGCACAGTCACACGAACAGAACCACAAGGGTGGCGCGAATGGGCAGTCCGCACAAGAATCTCTCTGATATCTCCCGAAACGAAGGGGATCCGCTAACATTTGCCGTGGCCGCACGCGACAGTGAGACCGTAGCCATGGTTGCCCGCGCCGTTCATCATCGCGAGTTCGCATTGGCATATCAACCCATTGTCCAGGCCGGAAAAGATCATCCAATCGCTTTCTACGAAGGTCTGATTCGGGTCTACGATGCCACGGGGAGGATCATCCCTGCTGCCGAGTTCATCGACGCAGTGGAAACGACGGAGATCGGGCGCCGCATCGATTGCGCCGCACTCGATCTGGGGCTGCAAGCACTGCACGCCGAACCCGGCCTGCGCCTTGCCATCAACATGTCCGCTAGGTCCATCGGATATCCACCTTGGATGCGGATTCTGAAGCGCGGCCTGATGCGAGACGAGACAATCGGCGAACGGTTGATCCTGGAAATCACCGAACATTCCGCGATGCTCGTGCCGGAACTCGTCGTATCCTTCATGCGAGATCTTCGTCGGCAAGGCGTCTGTTTCGCTCTCGACGATTTCGGCGCGGGCTACACATCTTTCCGATACCTGCGGGATTTTCTGTTCGATATCCTGAAACTGGACGGCCAGTTCATACAGGGAGTCGCGCGCAACCCGGACAATCAGGTGCTGACGCGCGCCCTGGCAGCTATCGGACAGCAATTCGACATGTTCACAGTGGCAGAAAGCGTGGAACGGGCCGAAGATGCCCTGTGGCTGGCTGAAAACGGGATAGACTGCTTGCAGGGATACTATTTTGCCGCGCCGACGATTCACCCACCATGGGAGGCAAGTGATGACCTGACCGAAGCCTCCTGACCCTCGGACCGTTGAGACATAGGGCCGGATGAGCTAGAAATCCGCCATGGAGGCGCGGGGAGAGAATTTCACGCGCCATTACTGCTGGAGTTTCGTCATATGACCAACGTTGTCATCGCATCGGCCGCACGTACGCCCGTCGGATCCTTCCTTGGCGCATTCGCCAATACACCCGCCCACGATCTTGGCGCCGCAGTCCTGGCAGAACTTGTTGCGCGTGCCGGCATCGACAAAAGCGACGTGTCGGAGACCATTCTCGGCCAGGTTCTGACTGCCGCACAGGGCCAGAACCCCGCACGCCAGGCGCACATCAACGCCGGCCTGCCTATCGAAGCGGCGGCCTGGAGCATAAACCAGGTATGTGGCTCGGGTCTGCGCGCCATCGCACTTGCCGCGCAACATATCCAACTGGGTGATGCTTCCATCGTCGCTGCGGGCGGCCAGGAAAGCATGTCGCTCTCCCCTCATGCCGCGCACCTGCGGGCAGGTCACAAGATGGGTGATGTGAAATACATCGACACCATGATCAAGGACGGCCTCTGGGATGCCTTCAATGGCTATCACATGGGGCAAACCGCCGAAAACGTGGCAGAAAAGTGGCAAATCAGCCGCGAGGCCCAGGATGAGTTCGCCGTCGCGTCCCAGAACAAGGCCGAAGCTGCCCAAAAGGCCGGGAAATTCACCGACGAAATCGTGGCTTATACGATCAAGACCCGCAAGGGCGAGACCCTTGTCGATCAGGACGAGTACATTCGCCACGGCGCCACGATCGAAGCCATGCAGAAATTGCGGCCTGCCTTTACCAAGGACGGATCCGTCACCGCTGCAAATGCCTCTGGCATCAATGACGGCGCGGCCGGCGCTTTGCTTATGACTGCGGACGACGCCGAAAAACGCGGGATCGAACCCTTGGCGCGAATCGTCTCCTACGCGACCGCAGGTCTGGACCCGTCGATCATGGGCGTCGGGCCGATCTATGCCTCGCGGAAGGCACTCGAAAAGGCAGGTTGGAAGCCCGAAGACCTCGACCTTGTCGAGGCGAACGAAGCCTTTGCCGCGCAAGCCTGTGCCGTGAACAAGGACATGGGTTGGGATCCCGCGATCGTGAACGTCAACGGCGGCGCCATCGCGATCGGCCACCCGATCGGCGCCTCCGGTGCCCGGGTCCTGAACACGCTGCTGTTTGAAATGAAGCGGCGCGGCGCGAAGAAGGGACTTGCCACATTGTGCATCGGTGGCGGAATGGGTGTCGCCATGTGTGTCGAACGCCCTTGAAGACATTATCGCGGCAAAGAGGGCGGCCCGCGGGTCGCCCTTCTTGTATCAAGCGGCCCGATATGCCCAGTTCAGCTGAGTATTGTCTGTGCGGCGCGGCCACGCATCCTGAGCACTCCGACAGCTCGATGCGCAATATTCTTGCGTAGATCTTTATGAATATATAACAGGATTACCAAGCCACTAACATTTGGAGGGAAGCACATGGCACGAACAGCATTGGTGACCGGTGGGTCGCGCGGGATCGGTGCCGCGATTTCGCAAGCGCTGAAAGACGCCGGCTACCAGGTCGCCGCGACCTATGCGGGGAACGACGAGGCCGCCGCCACATTCACCGAGGAATCCGGCATCAAGACCTACAAGTGGAATGTCGCCAGCTACGACGACAGCAAGGCCGGCATCGCCCAGGTCGAGGCTGAGCTGGGGCCCATCGATGTAGTTGTAGCCAATGCGGGCATTACGCGTGACGCCCCTTTTCACAAGATGACGCCCGAGCATTGGCATCAGGTTGTCGACACCAACCTGACCGGCGTCTTCAACACCATTCACCCGATCTGGCCCGGCATGCGTGAGCGGAAGTTCGGGCGGGTAATCGTGATCTCCTCCATCAATGGCCAAAAGGGGCAGTTCGCACAGGTAAACTATGCCGCCACCAAGGCCGGGGACCTCGGGATCGTCAAATCCCTGGCGCAAGAAGGCGCACGTTTCGGGATTACCGCCAACGCAATCTGCCCCGGCTACATCGCCACCGACATGGTCATGGCTGTTCCGGAGAAAGTCCGCGACAGCATCATTGCACAGATTCCGACCGGACGCCTGGGCGAGCCGAAGGAAATCGCGCGTTGTGTCACCTTCCTTGCGGCGGATGACGCGGGTTTCGTCAACGGGTCGACCATCACGGCCAATGGCGGGCAGTTCTTCGTCTGACTATCCCGCGTGGCTAACAATGCTCTTCGGGCCGCACCTACCAGGTGCGGCCTTTCCCTTGCCCCAAGATCCTAACGCACGTCACGTTAAGGCCACGTTAGCAGAGTTCAGAAAATCATCTTCTCCACCGCGTCCGGATCGCAAAAATGCGCAGGGCTGCCAACAAGGAGCGTGAGATGGGGCTATTGAACCAACATGGTTTCAACCGGGCAAAGGATCAGAATGGGATTCCGGCGCCGCATGCCAGGCTGATTGTCCGGCACAAGGAAAATGGACAATTGGCGCAGCTTTTTGCCGATGCCAATCTGACCCATCTGCACGCGAACCCTCTAATCGCGGATGCGGAGGGTATTTTTGCCCTGTGCCATCTGAACGAGGGCGATTACCATATCCAGATCCTCGCGGAGACGGGCCAGACGACGTTCACTGACACCATTGTGCGGATTGGGGCCACGCCGCCAGCCGGATACCGTCACAGTTTTGCAAGCGTGGCCGCGCTCCGATCCGATAATCTGCTCGCTTACCAGTCCGGCCCGGCCACCCTTTCGGTGAAATCAGGCGACCTGATTGGCGTCCCCTCCCTTGGCCTGATCTATCAAATACTTCCAGAGGATGCGTCCGATCCGGACATCACAACCTTAGGCGGCGCGGCGCTGTGCGCCATGCCCGGACCAGAGGGGAGCTACGATGTACGCGCATTCGGCGCATACGGTGACGGCATCACGGATGACACCGCCGCCTTTATCAAGGCCGCGGCAGAGGGGGGGCGGACCGTGACCATCCCACCCGGGATCTATCGCGTCACCGGCGACAGCAATGCGGGTCAGGCCGCGCCGGGCTCCTTCAACATTCCGTCTGGCACCTCTCTTGTCGGTGCGGGAAACCAGAGTGTGATCATCCCGCATGATCCCAGCGCACGGGGTGCATTCTGTATTGAGGGCGGAACAGGAAGCAGCGCCCCCGGGATGGACCTTGTCCATGGCATAGCATTGAAAAATCTAACTTTCAGTGGAACTCTCCTGACTGATGGACATCTTGAGCGCGCGGGGCTGGTGAATGTCTCCGGCGTTGTCGGCCTGACGATCGAGGCCTGCCATTTTCATGCCCCTCGGGGGGATGCCGTCACCTTGGCCAGCGGGAACAGCAATGCCGAGGCCCATACGCGGCATAACAGCCAAATCACGATCCGCGACTGCACCTTTGACGGCGCCCTCAACGGCGCGGACGGAGGTCGCAACGCCATCACAATCGTCGATGTTGATGGCCTCCTGGTAGAAAGATGTCGTTTCACCACCTGGTCGCGAAACGACATGCCCGGAACGATCGACATGGAACCCAATGCCGCCAACCAGCGCATCCTGAATGTTCAGATCCGCGACTGCGATTTTCGCGATTGCGCTGGGACCCGGGGGCATATCGCGATCGTGCCGGACAACGTGGACAATGGAAATTGTCGCAACATCGCAATCACCGGCAATCATTTTTCCGGCAACAACGGCATCAGCATTTCCACGCATCATTCCGCCGGGAATTTTCCGGAACACCCGCATAATTTCCAAATTCTGCGCAACACCGCCGTGGATATGGAGGACTTCGTTCAGAAAGTGGTCGGACATGTTCACGGCCTCCATATTGAAGATAACGACATCCGCCGCTTGTCGAGCGGTGTGAATCGCATTGTCATCGGCGATGGGACCAACCTCTGGACAGGCGCAGATATTCGCATCGTCAACAATCGCATCAGCACCGGCGCGCCTGTAGCTGTCTCCGTCACGCTGAATTGCCGCGACGTAATCATCGACGGCAACCGCATTGACGGCGCCACGCAGGCCTGCCTTTCCATCGGCAGCAATGTCGCCGCGACCACCAGCGCGCGCATAGTTATCTGCCGCAATCAATGGCTGGGCACTCCCACCAATGGGGCAGTTCAGGCGGAGGGGACGCAGGACGCCACCCACAGCATCTACGAAAGCAACCTCAACCCGAACGGGTTGAGCCACAATTTCCGAGCGCTCCGCACCGATTTCGCAGGAAATACCTTCAATTTCGTGAATGAAACCGCCTTACCCGAAGATTTCCCGCCCGGTGTCAGCCAATTCCGGGTCGAAGGCCGTCCCGTCGTCACAGCCAGCGACAGCGGCAGGATTATCACGACATGCTACTCCAGCCGAGGCCCCGTTTCGTTCCAGCAGTTCATCCCCGACTATTCCCATTCCGGCTACAATGCGCGGTTCGACATATACTTTCGCAAACAAAGCGCCGAAGCCACCTGGACCTCGTGGAAACGGCTCGCGGTCACGGCCTGAACCTACAACCTAAAGGTCATAATATGGCGCGCCATAGTTGCTATATGCTCCCGATTGGGAACTGTAGCCATAGCGCCGCATCCCCTTCGGATCGACATTTGACAGGACCAATCCCGCCAAGGGGATGTCTACCGATTGAAACTGTCGCATTCCCTCGCGCAGCTGGACCGGGGTGGTGCGGTTCCACAGCACCGCGTAGACGACAGCATCGCCGTGGCCGGCGATGACCCGCGCCTCCGGAACCACCAGAACCGGGGGCGTGTCGATAACCACGTGGTCATAAATCCCGCGCGCCTGCGCGATCAAGGCCCCGAAATTCCGGGACGAAAAAAGATCGCCGTTCCGTTCGTCTCCATCTCCTCCGACCAAGACGTCGAAAGAAGGGAACTCGCTGGAAAAGACGGCCTGGCCCAGCTCGGTCTCTCCTCGCAGCGCAGAAAGTAGCCCCGCCCCCGGCCGGACATCAAAATACTCGTCCAAGGTGCGCCTGCGAATATCGCCTTCGATCAGCAGAACACGCCGTCCCAGGCCCGCGAGATTGTGAGCCAGACCGAGGGACAGAGTTGTCTTTCCCTCACCCGGTATGGAGGAAGTGACCGTGATTACTTGCGGATGCTTGTCCTGCCGCGACAATAACAAGGAGGTGCGAATATTACGCACCGCCTCCACTCCGGCGGCGGTGGGGTTATCGCGAAGGTAGCCCGGCAACGCGGCCCTGTCGACGATGGGGAGACGGGGCACCTGGCCGAGGATGGTAAGGCCGGTTGAAGCCTCCAAATCAAGAGCGGAACGAAATCCTGTGACGCCAACCTGCTGAAACCAAATGAATCCTGCGCCTCCCATCAGCCCCAGAATCACGGCCAGCGCCAGGATTAGCGAGCCCCGGGGAGCCACTTTCCGGCCGGGGGCCGCATCGGACAGGATGCGACTGTCGGCTGTTTGCATGCCGATCTGCACGGCTGTTTCCTTGAGACGGGAAAGGAATGTTGCGTGCAGGAGGCGGGTCGCCTCTGCCTCATCTTCCAGTTGATTCAGCCTGTCCAAATCCTCCGCCTGTTCCGTCACCTGGCCTTCCAGCAAAGCCAGAGAGGTTTGGAGTGCCGCCAACTGGCCCTTCTGGCGCTCCAACACCGCAAAACGGGTACCCATGAGCGCCCGCGCCTGTTCCTCCGCGCTGGTATTCGACCGTGGAGAAGCCCCGCCTGTCTCCAACAACGTGGCAAACTCTCCCGCCTCCATCAGCGTCGACAAACGCATGATCTCTGCCTCGGCCCCCAGGATTTGCGATTCGAGGCTGGCCTCCCTCTCCCGCACATCTTTTACCCGCAAGGTTAATGCCTCCAAGGCTTCGGCGGAGATGAGCGTCGTGCTGGACCGCAGCGATCTGATGGCTTCCTGCCGGGCCTGTGCTTCTTCCTCCAGCTCCCTCACCTTGATCGAAAGCCAGTCAACGGCGTGCCCCACCGCGTCGAATTTGACCGCCACCTGATCCTGCAAGTACAGGCGCGCCAGTGCGTCGGCGATCCGCGCCGACTTGACAGGGTCTTCCGTTGTCGCAGAGATGCTGAACAGGAAGGAATTCCGATCGGCCTCCACCGATATCGCATTGCGAAGCCGGTTGGCCGTGGCGCGTATCACTTGCTCTGCGGACGGGCTGTCCATTGGCTCGGACTTTGGCGGCCAAAGGGACCGGAGCGCCCCCCGGATGCCGCGAACCGAGAAGGGAGAGATCTCCCGAATGCGGGTGTTGAACTCCGGATCATCTACCAACCCCTCCGCAATCACAAGCTGCTCCATCAACCTGCGTGAGGTCAGAACTCCAAGCTCGGTGTTGATGGTGGCCTGATCCGCGGAGAGCCCCGAAATCACGCTTTCCAAGTTCAGGACGCTTTGGCTGCGCACCTGAAACGCCATCCGGACGTCGGATGTATATTTCGGCACTGCAATCACCGAGACGTATATAAAAGCGCAGAAAATCGCGGTGGCAACCGTCGAAAACAGCACCCGCCTCCCTCGCCACAGGGTGGCTGCGAGACCCGGAAGATCCAGCTCCCTGCCGAAGCCTGCGGCAAGTGGCAACCGCCGAGCTCCCATATCTCGCCCTGGAATCTGTTCCGGCTCCGCAGCGATGAAAGATGGTGAATGCGTCGTCATTGAAGCAACTCGTGGTTGCGGCCTTTTTCGGCAGACAACGCGCCCGGAACCGGTGCGATTTCCGGTGAGGCCTGCGGTGGCAAGACCGGAATGCTGACCGTTGTTTTCGAGGCCCCGGCGATCCAGGCGCGATAGGCACCGATGACCCGCATTTCGTCGAACTCGCGGACCATCTTCTTGCGGCCGGCCGCCCCCATGGCGCGCCGCGCCGTTGGGGACATCTCGGCGATTTCCGCCATCTTGCGCGCCAGATCGCGGGCGTCTCGATCCCGGCACAGAAGACCCGTATGCCCCGCGTCGACGACGTCGCGACAACCGGGTCGATCCGTCGTAATCAAGGGCCGGCCCATCGCGGCAGCCTCCAGCAACCCCCGCGGCACGCCTTCGCCGTAGGTTGAGGGCAGCACAACGCAATCGGCCCCGGAAATGGCCCGGCGCACGTCATCGGTCGGCCCGAGGTAGCTGACTGCGCCGCTTGCCACCCATTCCTCCATCTGCGCGCGGCTGATGGCATCACGGCTTGCCACGTCCAAAAATCCCACTATTCGGCAGTCGATCGAGGCACCCTGAGCGATAAGGCGTTGGGCGGCATGGACAAATTCCGGCACTCCCTTCTCATGAATCAACCGGGCAAACAGTAGAAAGACGACGCGACGCGACGCTGGCAAAGGGCAAGGCGCGAAACGCCCCAGATCGACGCCCGACCCCGGCAGGCGGACCGCCTGTTCAGGCCGCACAAGACCCAGCTGAATGAACAGCGCGCGATCCTCGGCATTTTGGAAAACCACAACCGGAAGGTGTCGGAAGGCCAGACGATAGAGCCCTTGAACCAGTTTGCGCAACAGCCCACCACGCGTAAAGACCGGCCCGCGCCCACTGACATTCGGGATCAGGGAGACGCCACAGAACCGCGCTGCCAAGGCTCCGTAAATGTTGTTCTTTATCGAATAGCTGAGCACCATGTCCGGGCGCGCCTGACGGAACGCACGCCAGATTTCCAAAAGCAAGCGCCCTTCGGCCAGCGGCGCAGTCCCCTGTGGATCCATGGTTAACGGTCGGAATGTCACCCCCAGACGGCGCAACCTTTCAGTGTACCCATCCCTGGGGGCCAGGACCGTGATCCGGTGGCCGTCGGCCTTCAGGTGGCGGATCAGGCGCGCCCGGAAATTCAGAACATACCAGGAGGAATTAGCTGTGATCAGGACATGCATGGGAGCACCTCGCCCGTTGCGGGCCGGACGGAGAGTTCCGCCCGGCGATTACGTTCAATTCTGTCGTGCAGGATCGGTCCGAATGTGGTGAAGATCAGTAACCAGCACAGCTGTGGATGGCCGTGCAGAAACCATCCTGTTGTCTGGTAGACCAACACGAAGCAGATCACCCAAACGCTTGATGCGAGGAGGAAACTCCGCTCAGGACAGGGGGCAAGCCGGCGCGCCGCAGCGATTCCACGACAGGCGTTTCGCAGCCAGATCGCGACCAGGCTCAGCAGAAGCATCAAGCCCGGTATCCCGGTTTCGGCAAGGGTTCGGACATAGGCGTTGTGGATCTGGTTGACGGGAAAGAACTGCGTCACCCCCAGGGAGCGGGCGAGCACGTCCACATCAGGCCCCACGCTGCCCAAACCGCGATTGATGCCAATGCCCCAAAACGGACTTTCCCGCGCATATTCCAACCCGATCTGGAGCGAAAACAACCGATTATTCAGGGAGAATTGAAAATTGCGAATATTCTGGAACGCCTCCTGCACGTCCCGGGGGAGCAGCAGCAAGATCAGCAATGCCGCCCCAAGGCCGAGGCGCAAAATCGGTGAGCCTGTGCCTATCAGGATCAGCAGCGCGCTTGCGGCCAATAGCATCACCAGCCCGGCCTTCCCCCCTGTCATCAACAGCGCCAGCAGACAAAATGCGGCGGCCAAGCCCCTGCGCTGCAAAAGAAAATAGCAGATCGGGAAAACCAGAACCGGCGTGAAGCTGTCCCCCAGCCAGGCAAAGGCCCGCCGGCCAAGGAAACCGCCTTGCGAGTATTCCCCGATGCCAAGCGCGAAAGAAACCATGATCGACAGGGTGGCGAGGATTGCCAATACCTCCACCCCGCGGGCGAGGGGAGCCATGAGTTCCGAGATATTCCAATGGGTTGCACGCAGGACCCAAAACGGCAGGAAGGCCGCGAGCGTCGCGACCAGGAACTTCAGCCCGAAAGAAAACGTGCCCCCGGGAATCGCAATCTGCTGCACCAGAAGCAACAGCGCATAGGTGCAGGCAAGGGTGATCTCCCCCCTTGGGACCGGCCCCACTCGCCGGTGAAGAAACCAGATGGAGAAAAGGCCCCCGAGGATCAGAACCTCCCAGGCGCGCCAGGGATCGTTGTCCATCGAATAGATCAGCGGCGACAGGAAGAACAAGGTTACCGAGATATCGCCGGGCGTCAGGGGCGTGCCATTCGCGATCGCGGGCCGGAGGATCACGCGGACACCTCGTACCTCTGGCCGCCCGACACGAAGCTGAAGAGCAGGTTTTCCCATTCTGCACAGAGCTTTACCGGGTCAAACTTTCCGGCCACGACCGTCTGCGCACGCCTCCCCAATCGTTGGCGCAACTCGGGGCTGCGGATCAGACGATCCAAAGGCCCGGCCATGGCGGAGGCGCGGTCCGGGCCGGACGCAGCCAGCAGGCCGGTTTCCTTGTCACGCAACACGTCAACGCCTGGACAATCGGCGAAAGCAACCACCGGAAGGCCATGTTGCATCGCCTCCACGGTGACCAGGCCGAAGGATTCGAAGCGGGAGGACAGGGCAAAAATCTCTGCGTCCCGATATTCCGCCGCGATATCCCTGGTTGCGCCGGGGAGGTCCACACGTGTTTCCAGACCATGCGAGGCGCGCATTTCTTCCAGCGCGGGGCGCAGTGGGCCATCCCCCAGAATACGCAAGGTCCAGCCTGGATGATGCGGCGCAATGCGGGCAAAGGCTTCAATCAGGGTTGTCTGATCTTTTTGCTCCACCAGGCGCCCGACATTCACGATCCGGCAAGAGCTGCGCCCCTCCGGTGTTCCCGGCGATACTGGGGGCGCAACGGGGTTGGAGACGGCAATCATCTTGCGTTGCATCGCAGGGGGATAGCTGCATCGAATCGCCTCGGACAGGACCGTCAGACCGGACAGAAACGGCATCGTGGCCAAGGTCACCAAACGTTGCGCAGGCCGACGGACATAGCGGTCGGGCAAGTTATGTTCGCAACCCAGAACCGGAATTCCGGTCCCTGCCAGCGCCAGCCCCAGAGGCACATAGATCGATCTGTTGACCCCCACGGCCACGTCCGGCCGAATGCGCCCGACATGGCGGCGCAGCGCGAAAATCCGCTGCAACGTTTCTGTGGGGCGGGCGGGCCGGTCAGGACGGCCAAGGCCAAGGCCGATCTGCCGCACGCGCGGGTCCAGCGGGTAGAACGGACGCGCGCCGGCCTGGTCCCAGGTCATCACACAGACCTCGTGCCCCCGCTCCGCCAGGAGGGAGGCAAGCAGGCACAAAACCCGTTCCGCCCCCCGGCTATGTCATGCAACGTTTTGATTGCAAAAAGAATTTTCATGACGCCCTCCTCAGCTCCGAAAACAGGTCTTCCCATTGATCGAAAACTTGGGCTGGGGCATGGGCGGCCATCGCGGCGCGCGCGCCCTGCCCCAACCGTGCCCGGATGCCATCGTCGCCCATCAATGGCGACAGCGCGGTTGCTAAGGCATCGGCCGCACCGTTACCGGTGGCCAAGGCCCCGCTTTCGCCATCGCGGATCAGCTGCGGCATCCCGGCGCAATCGGCGAAGCCGACGCAAGGCAGACCGTGGGCCATCGCCTCCGCCACCGCATTGGGGAACCCTTCCCAGCGGGATGCCAGGCAGAACAGGTGCGCCGCGCGATAGTGCCCCTCAACCTCCCGGATGGCGCCAGCAAAGGTGACACGCCGCGCCAATCCCGCCGCCGCGACGCGGGTGCGCAGGGCGGCTGCGTCCTCCCCCTCACCGACAAAGGTCAGGTGCCAATCCGGGTGCTGCGAGGCCAGCAACACAAAGGCATCGACCAGCGCGCCGGGGTTTTTCTGATAGCTCAGCCGCCCGACACACAGCAATCTGCGCGCCGCGCCCGGACCGCCAGCCGCATCCGCCGGGCGCGCGACTGGGGCGACCGGATTGCCGATCACGCGGATACGGTTCCGCAAAATCCGGGGATAGCCAGGCACATAATCGGAAAACTGCACCGTGATCCGGCGGGCGCCGGCAAAGCTGTACATGCGCCAGACCCGACCGCGCCCGGCCTTCAGATGGTCGAACCGGGCGGGCGCGTTGCGTTCGGCCGCGATGATCGGCAGGCGAAGCCCGGTGCAGGCGGCGGCGACGCTCCAGAATGTGCCCTGTTGGAAAGCCAGCACAGCGTCCGGCGCCAGCCTGCCGATCAACCTGCGCATGTGCCGCAAACGGGCCAGCCGCAGCCGTCCTCCGGCCCGCACACGCGCATCCCCCATGTCCAGGCGATGCCAGGTAACTGCCGCGTCCAGCGGGAAATACGGTGCCGCCCCCGCGCGATCCCAGGACAAGAGATGCACCCGGTGCCCGCGCGCCGCCATCTCGTTGGCCAAGGTGATCGCCATCCGTTCAACCCCGCCGGCGACACCGTCGAACAAACGCACCACCAGCAATAGTCGCAAAGGCCGCTGCGTCATGGCGCCACCCCTGCACGCAGACGCCGTTCATGGGCCAGCCGGGCCGGGCCGGAGCGGACAAGATGGCGCAAACCTCGTCGTGGATATCGCAGTAGGAACAAGCAGATGCGCAGCACAAGTGCACCATGCTTGCCGCTGAAATGGCAATGGCGAATCTGCAACCAGGCGCGGGAGTAGGACAGCATTCCGCGTCCACGCAGATAGTCGGCATGCTTCTCCACCAGGGCCCGTTCAGCGACGAAGTTCCGATCCGCGCTCTTGTCCGGTGCCGTGGTCGCGCGTTGCAGGAACAAATCCGCCGGGCAGCCGACCAGCCGCACCCCGGCGAGGGCCGCGCGAATGGCTAAGTCCACATCTTCCACCCGCCGCAGAGCAGGGTCGAATCCGGCCAGGTCCCGCAATGTGCGGGTGCGCGCCATCAGCGCGCAGGTCGGCGTTCCGGCACCATAGAAAGCCGCCGGATCGCGCTGGTTGAACAGCAGGTAATCGGCCACCGCGCACCCCTGCGGTCCCCGGCCCCGGCTACCAATCGCAGGCAGCGGCTTTTCATATCCGTTGTCATAGCGCCGGCGCCCGGAAGCATAGGACAAGACCGGCAATCCCTGCGCCTCGGCCATAAGGAGATGCGCCAGTTGCAGTCGAAGGCGGGCGGGATGGCTGATGTCGTCATCGTCGAAAAAGGCAAGCCAGGTCCCGGATGCGTGACGCAGGATCGTGTTCCGCGCCACCGCAGCGCCAAGATTTCTGCTGTGACGAATCAGCCTCACGTTGTCACGTCCGGCAGCGGCAGCCATCAGCAGGAGGTCCGATCCGTCGCAGGAACAATCGTCGACCACCACGATCTCCACCCTCGGCCAATCCTGGGCCACAGCACTGTCAAAAGCCACCTGTACCGTCTCGCGAGCGTTGAAACAGGTCAGTCCGACGGTAATCAGTGGCGGGGTCAGCGTCTCGGCATTGCTCATATCCCGCCCTCCGCCCGGCTGATCGCACGGCGAAACCGAGCCTGGGCCCGCCTTTCGCCGCGTCGCGGCAATGCCTGGTGCAGACGATGCGCACAGCGCCATGGATGACGGGCCGCCAGAGGTAGAAGTCCGGCCAACAGCGCCGCGGCACCATGTTCCTGAGCCCGAAACTTGAGATCCAACCAGCGGCAAACGAAGTCGTAATCACCATGAGCGGCGATGAAATCCCGGTGCTTGGCCAATATCTTGCGCATGGCCTGATGCTCCTGCGCCAAGGTCTTGTCAGCCCCCGGGGACATCTGTTGGATCACCAAGGGGGAGGGAAGACCCAGGAAATGCGCCCCGGCGCGGGCCAAGCGCACGGCAAGGTCCGTGTCCTCGCTGCGCCGCAGCGCCGGATCGAACCCACCGGCACGGACATAGGTCTCTCGTCGCGCGAATTGGCTGCTGGTGGCGCAGGTTCCGGTGGCGTGGGGCACCGCCGCGCCCATGAGGATACGCCGCGCAACGGACGGGCCGGACGGTCCGGGCGCGTTTTGACTTTGGCCAAGTGCGGGCAGGACGCAGCTACGCCCGTCACGAAACACCTGGCGCCGTGCGGTGTGACAAAGGACCGGCGCGCCGCCGGAATGATGGGCCTCATAGACCGAAAGCGATTGGAATTGCACACGTATCCGGTCGGGTTCGCTGACGTCATCATCATCGAAAAATGCGACATGACTGCCGCGCGCCACGGCCAGGATGTGGTTGCGCGCCCGCGCGACTCCGCCGTTCCGCTGCAACCGGATCACCCGTATCCGGCGATCCCGTTCGGCCAATGCCGTCAGAATTTCCCCGGTACCGTCAGTAGAGGCATCGTCGACGATCACGAGCTCCAACCTTTGCCAGCACTGCCCAAGGGCAGAGGCAATCGCGGCCCGAATGCTCAACCTGGCATTGTAGGCGGTCATGCCGATGGTGATCAGGGGGGCATCCCTCATGTCCGACCCTCCATCCCGGCGTCGGAGCGCAGCAGGATTTCTCCCCAACGGTCGTGAATCACATCCGGCGCGAAGTCCGTCATGGCGGCGCTGGCGGCGGCGCCCCTGCGGGCCAGTTCCTGCGGATCGGACATGGCGGTGGATAGCCCCTCCGCCAGCGCGGCGACCTCCGGCAGGCCTTCGACCACCCAACCGCCGCCGCGCTGGCACAACGCTGCCGCGCCTTCGGCTCCGGCCAGGGTCAGGGCGGGCAGGCCATGGCTCATCGCCTCCGCCATCGCGTTGGGAAACCCCTCCCAAAGGGAAGGCAGGACGAACAGATGTGCCCCACAATAGGCTGCGGCCACCTGTTTCGTCGTTGGGCGTATTTGCACGCGCCGCTGCAATCCGGCCGCCGCGATCTGGGCGGCCAGATCAGCGCGCGCCGGCCCGCATCCCAGCAGGTGAAGATCCCAATCCGGGTGCCGCTGCGCGATCCGGGCGAAGGCCGCGACCAGAAGGCCGGGCCGTTTCTGCACCGGATCCAGGCGCCCGACACAGAGCGCCACCCTGCGCCCCTCCGGCCCAGGACACAGAGGGTTGGCCAGCCGCGTGGCTGTCCTGACCGGATTGGGCAGAACCTCCATCCTTCGGCGAAGCGAAGTCGGATATCCCACAACGAAATCAGAACTTTGCACCAGAATTCGATCGGCCATCCGCAACAGGGACAGGTTTATCCAGCGCCGCCCCGGACTGTAGAGATGTCGGTACATCGTCGGCCCATTCCGCTCTGCGGCCACCAGGCGCACACCGGCGCGACGTGCGGCGACAAAGACGGTCATGTCCCCCGCCATGACAAAGCCCGCCAGTGTCGCGACCCGATTGTCGCGCAACACCCGGAACAGCGCACCCAGGCGCCGCGCCTTGTCCGCCCAGCCGGGGGCAAAGCCTAACCGATGCCAGCGCACCCCCGGCCCCAAGGGATAGAAGGACGTCGCGCCCGGCGCGTCCCAACTGACGACATGCACCCGCCCGCCCCGCGCCACCAATGCGTTGGCCAATTGGCACAACATCCGCTCCGCCCCGCCGCCGGCCCGGTCAAGCCGTTGAAAATAAAGCGCGACGCTTCGCGGGTCCCGACAGATGGCTGACAGGCTCATCCCGCTACCCTCCGCCCGACAAGGGCCAATTGTCGAAGTACGGCATGGGCCGGGGACGCGCGATTTCGCAACCAGGATTTCATGCGAATTTTCAAATACATGAATCGGTACTTTGGCGTAGCGAACTCCTCTCTGAAGGCCGCCATCGCCCGAGCGAATTCCGCATCCGTTACCGTTGGATCATGGATCAGAGTTGGAAGTTCCAGTCGCGTCCCCGGGACCATATAGCGGGCGTTGACATGGGCATTTTCCGGCTCCGCCAGATCGCGCAGCGCAGGCAGGATCGCCGGGTCCATGGGGTAGCGCCGACCTGCCCCTTGGCGCCGTGACAAGCTGTCCAGACAAGCGATGACCACCCGTTCGGCGTCCTTGGCCCGGGCCTGGCCATTCAGCATGGCCTTGACCGCCAGAAATTCCGCCGACAACGTGCGGTTCGCCTCGCCCCCCGCGATGAAGGACACCCCGCGCAATCCCGCGCGTTCTGCAAAGTCGCGGCGAATATCCCCCCCCACCAGCGCCGTAGGGTGGTAGGGGATCGCGCGGATCGACGCGGCGCCGAAGACCTCCGCCCAGCAATCCAGCAACGCGCCGTAGCGCAACAGAGGCCGCACCATCGTGAAATACTGAAGATCGTCGCGGTAAACGTCCGACGCGGCGTGCAGCAGTTGAAATCGGATTGTATGCGCGATCGAACTTCGCAGCCAGTCTTGTTGGTTGCGAAGGTAAACGACTGCCTCGACCGCGTCGCACCCGCAGCGGATCAACAGTTGTTTCAACGCGACCAACTTGGCGCAGTAGGCGGTGAAATACGCCTCTTCCCCCTGCATGTCCCACACACGCGGTTCACCGCCAAAGAAATGCTCCGCGCTCAGGATCAGCCGATCCATGCCGGGGGCTCGCAACTGCGCGGAGATCTGGCTCACCCATTTCTCCACCGTGAGATAGGGGTAGACCTGCCGCCCAGCGACGGCATCCCCCAACGCATTATGTGACAGGAGACACGTGGGCAGCCGCCAGATCGCCGCATCTGGATAGACGACGCCCTGCGCACGCAGACATGCGCGGTTCGCGGCAAGGCAGGCTTGCAAGGCGGATGTCCCGGTCTTGGACTGACCGATGTGCAGGATCGCCTTCATGCGCGTCCCTCCCCTTTCGTTTTGGACAAGTGAGTTGCGGCACTGATCACGTTCCGAATTCGGCGCCAGATCCGGCTGCCACCAAGCACCGGGGCAGCCATCTGGCGGGGGGCATGGACCAGCGCGAGCGCGGCAAAGACCCGCATTCGGCCACGCGCGCCACGCGCTGCATGGAACCGGACATGCGCCATGGCCCGCGCCGCGCGATAGAGCCCCCGCTCTCTCAGAATGCCCGCATGTTTCTCTCGCAACCTGAGCGCGTATCTTAACGGTGTATTTCCCGTCTTTTCGGCCCCGTCGCCCGGGGTCTTGTACTGGGTGACCAACGGCGCATCGACGGCGATGAAATGCGCGCCCCCTGCGGCCGCGCGGATCGCCAGATCCCATTCCGCCATCCGCCGAAACCCTGGATCGAACCCGCCCAGCCCGCGCAAGACCCCTACCCGCGCCATCAATGTGCAGCTGCCGAACTGGCCCCAGGTGAAGGGGCGCGCCCGGGCCTGAAGCAGCAGGAAATCGGCAACGGCGGGGCCGTGCGGTTCGGGCGCCTGCCGTCCGATGGCACGACTCAGAACCCGCTGGCTTCCCTCCACAACCAGGCGATTGGCATAACACAGCACCGGCTGAGCGGGATGTTTGGCCTCGTGGCTGGTCAGCCGGTCGTATTGGTGACGCAGCCGGTCAGGCGCGCTGTGGTCGTCGTCGTCGAAGAATGCGATGGCCTGACCTTGGGCCGCGGAAATCAGGGTGTTCAATGCCGACGGGTAGCCAAGGTTCACCTCGTGCCGTACCACGCGCAGCCGCTTGTCCCGGCCGGCCCAGGCCGCGATACGCTCTGCCGAGGTATCGACACTGGCATCATCGACGACCAATATCTCAATCCAGGGCCAGTCCTGCGCCAGGGCGGATGCAATCGCCCGGTCGATGGTGTCCGCCGCGTTGAAGCAGGTGATTCCAATTGTGATCAGGGGCTTGCAAGTCATATTTCCCGCCTTTTCGCGGTGGATTTCGCCAGCAGGTGATCCGCCAGCCGCAGCGACAGCGCGGCAATCGTCAGGAACGGATTGGCATTGCCGTAGGTGGAGAAGACCGACGGGCCCGCGACGTATAGGTTCCGCGTTCCGTGGACCCGGCAATTCGCGTCAACCACCCCGGTTGCGGGGTCGCGGCTCATACGCGTGGTCCCCATGAAATGCGAATGAAGGGCCGTCAGCGGCCATTCCTCCCGGACGTTCAGTGCATGATGCAGGGTACCGATCCCCCTGGCGGCGCAGACTCGCGACAATTCGTTGAGGAATTTTACAACAGACTGGCGGTCTCGACGGGTGTACCGCCATTGGACAGCGCAGACCCGGCGTCCCGCCGCATCCCGCGCCGCGCTCAGATGGACGCGGTTCTGCGGATCGGGATATTGATCCAGAAAGGCCCGAACCCGCAGCACCTTTGCGCGTGGCTGCCAGCGGGCCAGCCGGCCGACCCGGTTCCAAGCCCAAAGCCCCGCTTCCGAGACCGCCCTTTGCGTGACCTGACCTGCGCCGGCCCCGCTGGTCAACCATCCCCCGGACACTGCCCCGAAGAGGCGGCTTGCCTGAAATTCTGAGAATACCGAAAATTGCGCCGAATGGTTCAAAAGCTTCTGATCGCGTTGCACATTTTCAGGCAACGTCAGGGACATACGGCACGACTGACCGCCATCGCGGCAATCCAGGTACAAGGCATGTCGGGGCGCCATTGCCCGTCGCAGGCGCAGAACCGCCAGGTTGGCCTTTGGATGTGTGGAGAGGTAGCGACCGACCTGGTCATACCCGTTGCCCAGCCCCTCCGGCATCTCATCTGTCGAATTCAAAAGAAGGCGTGGCACTTCCAACCCGCCGGCAGCCAGAACAAAGCTGCGCGCCCGAACGTCGACCTGGCGGCCGCCCAGGCCCAACAGCCGCGCCGCTATCACTTGCCCCCCATCGCTGTGCAGCGCGGTGACCTCCGCCTCGGTCACAATGCGGAGGCCCGGTGCGCGCCCCAACAAATCGGCGACGCGAAAGGGCGGATCTGACCACAGGGCGGTTTTCGCGATCACGTCGCCCTGCTCCAGCGCCGAACCGAAGGCTCCGGCAGAACCGACGGCGACCAATTTCGCGGGATCCGGCAGAGACAGAAGCGCCAGGCTGCGTTGCACATAAGGCGCGAGATCGGCATGGGCCAAAGGCCAGCCCGGGATATCGACCCAGTCGCGCGGGGCGAAATCCACGGGATCCAAAGGGGTTACCCGCCCCGCCCAGAAGTTGGAACCTCCTCCCACCTGGCGCGCCAGCGCGGGGCCCATGGCGGGCCGGCCTTGCACGGCGGTCAGCTCAGGCAGGACACCGGGCAGGCCGCGTTCCGTTGCACCGGCCTCTACCAGCAGGACGTCGCAACCACCCCGGGCAAGTTCTGCCGCCAGAATGCCGCCCGCTGGCCCGGATCCGATCACGCAGATTTCGGCCGTCAGCGGCTGCCCGGCAGGCCAATCACGCAACGCGATGGGCTGATGCGCGTTCATGAGAATGCCCCTGCTTCGGAATGGCCAGGTCGCAGGTCGCGCCGCATATGCAGATGCACTGCCACGCTCAGCATCACGCGATAGAGCAAAGTCGCCGCCACGGCTCCCATGATCCCGAAGGGCGGGATCAGTGCGATCGCCGCCAGGATACGGGCCAGGTTCGGCCACAGCTGGACCGCGCGCACGCCGTGCTCATCCAGTCGCGAGAAAATTATCGCGGATTTGACAGTTGCATAAGCCCCTGCGGCGACAGATAAAATCAACAATTGACTGGCCAGGACCATGTCCGCATAGCCGGCCGTAAAGACCAGCGGAAGCAGCCATGGCACCACTGCCACCGCCACGGCGACCATGCCCCCCGCCAACCCAAGAACCAACCGGTTCAGCTGTCGGTGCAGGGTGGGCGACGGGCGCGCCCGTTTCGCCAGATCAGGGACAAGAACGTTGCGCAGCCCCTGGATCAGATCCTTCGCCAGCTCCGGCAAGCGGGTAGCCACGGCGTATCCGGCCAGGCTCTCGGGAGAGAGGGTGGCAAAAAGGAGAATCCGGTCTGCTCCGTTGCCGACCACATTTGCCACATCGTACAATGTCGACCGTACACCGTAGCGCAAGGCGCCCTGCTCCGCATGGGTTTCGGAGGGCAGCAGGCGCAGGATCCGGCGATGCATCAGAATGTTCTGCACCGACTGAACCGACAGAAAGACGAGCGCCGCCGGAACCAGTTGCCCCGGCCAGATCCCAACCGCGCTGACAAGCAGCAAAGCGGAGAGCAATGCGGCACTCCCCTGCACCCTGGCGGACCGGGCGAATTCTCTCTGTCCCAACAAAAAGGCCTGCCAGGTCAGAAAACCACGCGCCGTGGGAAACAGCATCCCGGCCAGAACCAATGCCAGCGCCAGCTCCGCGTTGCCGTGATGCCAGACAAACAGGCCGTAGCCGGCCACCGCCGCGCCGCCAAGTGTCGAGGCCATAAATGACAAACGCGCCGCCTGTCGGTAGGTGGCGGGATGGCCGCGCGCAACCGATTGGGTCACCGCCGCCTTCATGCCTGAAAGCGCCGTAATCCCGGCCAGGCCGAGAATGGTAAAGACGAATTGATAATGGCCGTATTGGCTGCGATCCAATGCACGTACGACCACCAGCATGGCAGCGAACCCTGCGCCACGCCGCAGCAGGGTCAAACCCAGGTGCCACGACAGCCCGGCCATCAATGCCCGTCGCGCTGTGCGCTTTTCATATGTCGCCGAACCTGCGGTCATTTCACCACGCAGGCCTGGATGTTGGACGGCAGCATCGTGTCCGTCATGCTGCGCGCGTCGGAAAACTGAACCGTATCAAATTGACGGTAAACGAAAATATCCAGAATTCGGATAGTCCGCGCCAGCAGTTCGATGAGCGGCCTCAAGGGGGGGAAGACCTCGCATTGCAGCAGGATACGTTGCAGCAGGATGCCGATCGTCTCGAACGGCTGGCTGGACCCGCGCAGCATCTCCATCCGGCTCCAGTCGCGGAACAGATGGCGAAAACCATGGGGTGTGAAATGGAAGAAATTGTCGGGAGATTCGTGAAAGGAAAACACCGCGCTGGCTGAAATCACCAAACGTCCGCCCGGCGCCAGGATCCGCTGCATCTGCCCAATCAGGCGGGCCGGATCGGGCACATGTTCCAGCAGGCCGGTGCACAGGACCAACGGATAGCTGGCATCGGGAATGGCTTCCAACCCGATGTAGTGCGGGTCCACATGTAGATCGGCGGCGACGTCGCGCCGCTTGGTCACCGTATGGGCATTCGGAAAATGGGGGGCGTAGTCGACATCTTCGGAATGGATGACCAGCGTCGGCTCCGTCGTGGCGTAGTCGCGGCACAGCCGGTCAAGGTTCCGGGTGGAGAGCTTCCCCTTGATACAGGTAAATCGATATAGCTTGTGACGAATTTTAGTTCTCAGGCCGCGACGAGGCGGCCCTTCGGGAAGGACATGGGTCATGACAAAGGATCACTCGTAAACAGGGGAACACCGGGATAGCCCGAAGGCGGGCCTGTCCGTCAGGGCGGACCGTCGCGAGCACGGAATTCACTCCCCCCGGAGGGAGGACGAAGCCGAGCGGTGGCCCAGTTGACCCCCTGTCGCGTTTGCGCCACATCAGCCTGATGAGACAGCGTCAGGCGACGATCATCGGCTTTACGGCCATTCTTCTTTGGGCGCTTCTGGCGTTGCTCACCGTGGGCAGCGTGCCGGTGCCGCCCCTTCAACTGAACGCCATGTGCTTTGCCATTGGTGGCGGGCTGGGGCTGATCTGGTGCGGGGTGACCGGGCAATGGGGCGCGCTGCGGCATGTGCCCGCGGCGGCTTATGCCCTGGGGGTGATCGGATTGTTCGGCTATCACGCCCTGTATTTTGCCGCCCTGCGCGCCGCGCCCGCAGCGCAGGCCGGGCTGATCGCCTATCTCTGGCCCCTGCTGATCGTGCTGTTGTCCGGGCTGCTGCCCGGAGAACGATTGCGGGCGGGTCATATCATCGGCGGGGCCATCGGCTTTGCCGGGGCGGCGTTGATCATCAGCGGCGGCGGCAACGGCTTCGCGCCGGAGCATTTTCCCGGCTATGCGCTGGCCTTGGCCTGCGCCCTGACCTGGTCCAGCTACTCTGTCCTGTCCCGCCGTTTTGGCACGGTTCCGACAGCCGCCGTGACCCTGTTCTGCCTGATTGCCGCGGTTCTCTCCGCACTGTTGCATATGGGGTTGGAGGAAACACGCTGGCCCCAAGCCACACTGGGATGGATGTCCATCCTGGGGTTGGGGCTGGGGCCGGTCGGACTGGCATTCTACACGTGGGATATCGGCGTGAAGCGCGGCGATATCCAACTTCTGGGCGTAGCTTCCTATGCTGCGCCGCTGCTGTCCACGCTGGTGCTGATCGTTGCCGGGCTGGCCCCGGCCACCTGGACCTTGATGGGCGCCGCCTGCCTGATCGCTGGCGGCGCGGCCCTTGCGGCACGCGCGTCCTTCGGGGCGCAAACGGACAAGGGCTGAGAGACGAGGCAGGGCATTCCCCCTGCCCCGGCCGGTCACATGGAGGTATCGAGGCGGACGATCTTCTCCTTGATCTGAAGCTTCTGCTTCTTCATCTCGCGGATTTCGGCGTCCGAGGTGCTGGGCGATCGCTGGGCGGATTCCACGGCAGTGGAGAGGGATTGGTGTTTCTTCTTCAGTTCTTCCAGGTGGGAACTCAAGCTCATGGTCTACTCCTCTCGGTTTACGCTTATCAGGCGAGTACAGCATAGTTTCCCTCGCCTGTCACTTGATGTGGGTTTAGGTTGCGCGGATTTCCATGAACTCTTGCTGAAAATTACTTATGAAACGTTAATTCGGCAGCATTCCGCAAAATTGCCTGTGTTTCATCGGTATAATCCGACCGATCGCTGGTATGCCGCGCGCCACGGTGCAGAACCATGCCGTCATGCAGGCGAAAGCCCGCACGCCCTTCCTTGCGCCCACGCAGCAGGACCAGCTGCGCCGCGCGCCCCGCGCGCGGGATCAACGGTTTCAGCTCAAACGACCCGAGGGCCTCGGCAAAGGCATGCATCAGGTCCGGCAGCCGTTCGGCCCTGTTAATGAAGGTGACAAGCCCGCGCGGGCGACAGCGTCGGGCCGCAGCATCGACCCAGGCGGCAAGGGGCGTTTTTTCGCCCATCGCCCCTTCTCTCCGATGATTGACGGACGACAGTGAGGCGTCACGTCGAAAATACGGAGGATTTGCGATAACATGGTCAAAACGGCGCTGTTTCAGCGCGGCGGGCATCTGGGTCAGATCGCCTTCGAACACATCCATCTGCTGACCGGCGTTCCTTGCGTTGCGGCGCGCCAGATCGGCGTAGAACGCCTGCCGCTCCAGCCCTGCAAGCCGCAAACCGGGCACCCGCGCCCCGGCACATAGTGCCGCGGCCCCGGCCCCGCATCCCAGGTCCAGCAAACTTTGGCCCGCGGTCAGGGGCAATGCGGCGGCCAGCAGGACCGGATCGATCCCGGCGCGATATCCCTTTTGCGGCTGGTGCAGGTAGAGCCGCCCGCCAAGGAAGGAATCACGCGTCAATTCAGTGAGTTGCGGTGATGGATCCAGCGCGCCGGCATCCTCGCGATCACCGGAGGTCGGGGCAGCCGCCCGCCGATCAGGGGGCGGGGGACAGACCATTGTCCGACAGAACGACGCTGGCCCGGGCATGATCGGCCTCGCGCACCATGAGTCGCCGCGGCAGCACTCCGACAGAGCCTTCGAGAACGCTCATGTTTACGTCCATTTCAAAGCAGTCTATACCCTCGCCGCGCAGGAGTGCCGTGGCGAAGGCAAGGGCCGTGGGGTCATTTGTACCGAGGATCTGTCTCATATCAGTCAGATAACGGCCACACCTCAAGTTTGTCGAGAGCAGGTGACGAAAGAGTGACGGCCGTGGACAAGGAAATCGGGAGACCGCACGACGCGCTTGCCGCGCGCCTGGCAGATGATCTGGCGCAGGTGAACAGCCTGATCCGCACACGCATGGCGTCCGAACACGCGCCCCGCATCCCGGAGGTGACGGCCCATCTGGTCGAGGCCGGGGGCAAGCGCCTGCGCCCCATGTTGACCCTGGCCGCGGCCCGCCTGTGCGGCTACGACGGGCCCTACCACGTGCATCTGGCCGCCACGGTGGAGTTCATCCATACGGCAACGCTGCTGCATGACGATGTCGTCGACGAAAGCGCGCAGCGACGTGGCCGCCCGTCGGCCAACTTGTTGTGGGACAATCAATCTTCGGTGCTGGTGGGGGATTACCTCTTTGCCCGCGCGTTCCAGCTGATGGTGGAATGCGGCTCCCTGCAGGTACTGGACATCCTGGCCAATGCCTCGGCCACGATCGCGGAGGGCGAGGTGCTGCAACTCAGCGTCGCCCAAAAGATCGACACGCCGGAGGACACCTACCTCCAGGTGGTGCGCGGCAAGACCGCGGCGCTGTTCTCCGCCGCGACGGAGGCAGGCGCAGTCATCGCAGGCGCCTCCGAGGCGCATATCACGGCGCTGCGCGATTACGGCGACGCCCTGGGGATTGCCTTCCAGATGGCCGATGACCTGCTGGATTACCAAGGTCAGGCCGGCAAGACCGGCAAGAATATCGGCGACGATTTCCGTGAGCGGAAGCTGACCCTGCCGGTGATCCGCGCCATCGCCGCCGCCGACACCGTGGAACGGGAGTTCTGGCAGCGAACCATCGGCCGGGGCCGCCAGGAGGAAGGCGACCTGGACGAAGCGCTGCGCCTGATGGGGCGTCACGGCAGCCTCGACAGCACCCGCGCCACGGCGCAGGACTGGGCGGCGAAGGCCCGGCGCAACCTGCTGGCCCTGCCCGAAGGGGCACTGCGCGACAACCTGTCGGATCTGGCAGAATATGTGGTGGCTCGGCTCAGCTGACCGGACTGGCCGCCGCGCTGCCGCATGCAATGCATAGCGGCCCCGAATGGCCCGTCTATGCAGCACCGCGCCGCCCTTGCGTTCAAATCAGTCGAAGATCCCCGCAACCCGGCCCAGCAGCATGAAGGCACGGGCCGTGCGGGTATCGGCCATGTCGACGATATCCTGGTCGCTGGCGGTTTTCTCGAATTCGATCAGGGTCTTGTCGAACCGGCGCAGAAAATGATGCGCGGCATCGCGGAAGATCGGGTCCTGTTTCATCCGGCCGGCCGCCAGCGCCAGCGACGACCGGTCCCGCACCCCGCCCAACGCCGCGACCTGCCGCCCGCGCTCTCCCTGCGCAAAGCGGCGCCAGATCTCCACCCGCGCGCGGTCGGGTCGCAGGTCGTCCATGTAGATTCCATCCTGGCTCATCAGCGTCAGGATGTCCTGCGCGGCCTGGATCAGCAGCGCGGTGCCCCGATCCTTCAAGGCCCGGCGCAGGGCGGAAAATCCCTCCTCGTCCTCGGCCGTTTCGGGGAAGTTGATGGCCCGGATGAAATCTCCGGTGTCCAACGGAGGGGCCATTTCCTCGGTCCGGGTACCCAACAGGGGCAGCGGCGCCTGATTCTCCGCCTCGTCTTGCCGAGGATCGGCGCGGCGCGGGGCCGGGCCGGGGGGGGGCAGCGTTTCCCGCGAAGTGGTGAAGATGGCCAGTGCCGATTCCGTCTTGCGCGTGGCTTCGGCGATTTCCTCCAGCTTTTTCGCGACGCTGGCATCGGGAGAGGTACTGCCCCGCTGCGCCTGGACGACATAGGCATGCCGAATCGCGTCTACAGCGCTTTGCAGGCGCTGCGCCTCTTCGCGCATGACGCGGGCCGAGCGCATGGCCATGAGGCCCATCCAGATGATCGCCACGGGCAGGAAGACGGCGACCAGCACCATGACGGATTGCAGCGCAGTCCCGCCCCCTGAGGTGAGGCCGGGTTCAGCGCCCGCATCCGGGCCCAGCACGACAAAGAACAGCAGCGATCCGACCAGCCACAGCAGGGCAAGGCCCATAGCTACCCATTCTCCGATCTTCATTCCGCCCCTCTCAGGTGATTGGTAGCGGCCAACCAGCATCGGTTTTCTCTCCCGAGTGTCGCGCATTCCGTCCCATGTCCGTCATTCGGCGATATGGCGCGACGGATCAAGCAAATTTGATCTTCAGCACTTCATAGGCCCGGTCACCGCCAGGGGTTCGGACTTCGACGCTGTCGCCTTCTTCCTTGCCGATGAGGGCGCGGGCGATGGGGGATTTGATGTTGAGCAGGCCTTTTTCGATATTGGCCTCATGCTCCCCCACGATCTGGTAGGTCTTTTCCTCGTCCGTATCCTCGTCCACCAGCGTGACGGTAGCGCCGAACTTGATCGACCCGGACAGCGTGGTCGGGTCGATGACCTCCGCCAGCGACAACACCCCTTCGAGTTCCTTGATACGGCCCTCGATGAAGCTCTGCTTTTCGCGCGCGGAATGATACTCCGCGTTCTCCGAAAGGTCGCCATGCTCCCGTGCCTCCGCGATCGCTCGGATAATTGCCGGGCGCTCCACGGATTTGAGCTGTTTCAGTTCTGTTTCCAACGCGGTGTGCCCCGCGCGGGTCATCGGTATCTTTTCCATTGGATCCTCCACGGTAACGACGAAGGGGCCCCATTTGCCAAGGCCCCTTCACACGCAGATCGTTCCCGGTACCTCACCCAAACCGGACGGGAAATGCAAGCGAAACCCTGCTCCCCCGGTCCTGTACCGCACATACGCGATGCGGCGCGCCGGCCCGCCGGCGACCCTGGCACGGGATCGCGCGACACGTCGCCGGTGCGCCCTACGTGGTTACCAAAGAACCTCCGGTGCGCCCTGATAGCGCCATCACCCCCGTCGCGGGCCCTTGTGACGCGTTGTTGCAATTGACCCTCCGGCCGGGACCGCGATAGGACAACCCGGACCCAGTACACAGACCAGGAAGCAACATCATGTCCGAGACCCAGCGCGAAACGATGGAATATGACGTGGTCATCGTCGGCGCCGGACCCGCCGGCCTGTCTGCCGCGATCCGGTTGAAACAACTGGACCCCGACCTGGAGGTCGTCGTGCTGGAAAAAGGCTCCGAGGTCGGCGCCCACATCCTGTCCGGTGCCGTACTGGACCCCATCGGTCTGGACGCCCTGATCCCCGACTGGAAGGAAAAAGGCGCGCCGCTGAATACCCCGGTGACAAAGGACAATTTCCTGATGCTGGGTGAGGCCGGCAGCATCCGCGTACCGAATTTCCCGATGCCGCCGCTGATGAACAACCACGGCAATTACATCGTCTCCATGGGCAATGTCTGCCGCTGGATGGCCGAACAGGCCGAGGAACTGGGGGTGGAGATCTTCCCCGGCATGGCCTGTTCCGAAATCGTCTATGACGGCGATCGGATCAAGGGAGTCGTCGCCGGCGAGTTCGGCCGCAACCCCGATGGCACCGAGGGTCCGGGCTACGAACCGGGGATGGAACTGCACGGCAAATATGTCTTCCTTTCCGAGGGGGTGCGCGGATCACTGGCCAAGGAGGTGATCGCCAAGTACGACCTGTCCAAGGGCAAGGAACCGCAGAAATTCGGCCTTGGCATGAAGGAAATCTGGGAAATCGACCCGGCCAAACATGCCGAAGGCACCGTGACCCACACCATGGGCTGGCCGCTGGGATCGAATGCGGGCGGCGGTTCGTTCATCTATCACGCCGAGAACAACCAGATCTTCATCGGTTTCGTGGTGCACCTGAACTACAAGAACCCGCATGTCTTTCCCTACATGGAATTCCAGCGGTTGAAGCATCACCCCGAGGTCAGGAAACTGCTCGAAGGTGGGAAACGGGTCGCCTACGGCGCCCGCGCCATCACCGAAGGCGGGTATCAGTCGATGCCCAAGATGGTCGTGCCCGGCGCCGCGCTGCTGGGCTGTTCCGTGGGCATGGTCAACGTCCCTCGGATCAAGGGCAACCACAACGCCATGCTGTCCGGCAAGGCTGCGGCAGAGGCCGCACATGCCGCGATCAAGGACGGCCGCGCGGGCGATGAACTGTCCGAATACGAGGCCGAGGTGCGCGGCGGCGCGATCGGCAAGGATCTCAAGAAGGTGCGCAATGTCAAACCGTTGTGGTCCAAATACGGGCTGACCGCGTCGCTCGCCCTGGGCGGGATCGACATGTGGACCAACACCTTCGGTTTCTCCCTGCTGGGGACGCAAAAACACGGCAAGACCGACGCCGCCGCGACCGAACCGGCGGCCAAGCACAAGCCGATCGACTACCCCAAGCCCGACGGCAAGATCAGTTTCGACCGGCTGACCAATGTGTCCTTCTCGATGACCAATCACGAGGAGAACCAGCCCTGCCATCTGAAACTGAAGGATCCCGCTGTCCCGGTGGAACGCAACCTGCCGACCTTTGCCGGGCCTTCCGCGCGCTATTGCCCAGCCGGTGTTTACGAATTCGTCACCGAAGACGGGCAGGAGCCGCGCTTCGTGATCAACTTCCAGAACTGCGTGCACTGCAAGACCTGCGACATCAAGGATCCGCCGCAAAACATCAACTGGACCACTCCGCAGGGTGGTGACGGACCGAATTACCCCAACATGTAGGGGCAGCGTCCAACTTTGGCGCTGAATCGGGCCGGTGCGGAAGAATCTTGCGTAGAATTCTTCCTATCCGGCCCGAATGCATTGCATGCCACGCCATCCATGCCCTAGGCTCTTTCAATCGGGTAGAAGAGGTATCGGGATGAAGGCACTCCGTTTCGCAGCATTGGCGGCGGCGATGGGCATGGCGGCACAGACCGCCCCCGTCCAGGCGCAGGGCAATGCTGGCAGCTACCTGGCCGCGCGCCAGGCACGTCTCAGCAGTGATTACGACGCCGCAGTGCATTATTATCTCCGCGCGCTCGGCAAGGATTCGAACAATGCCAAGCTGTTGGAAAGCATGGTGTTGTCGCAGATCGCCGCAGGTGAAACGCCGAAGGCCGTGCCCGTGGCGCAGCGCATGGAAAAAGGCGAACGGCCCAGCCAGATCGCCCATATGGCACTGGTCGCGGAGGAAGTCCGCGCAGGCGCCTATGACGCTGTCCTCGCCCGCCTTGAAGAAGGGCGTGGCATCGGACCGCTGGTGGACGGATTGATCGCCGCCTGGGTCAACATCGGCAAGGGCGACATGCAGGCCGCGCTGACCGCCTATAACGGTGTCGCCGATCAAAAGGGCCTGACCCGGTTCGCCCTGTATCACAAGGCTCTGGCCCTGGGATATGTCGGCGATTTCGAGGCGGCGGAAGCCATCTACGAAGGCACACCCGACCAGAAGGTCCAGATGACCCGCCGGGGCGCCATGGCCCGCATCGAGGTGCTGAGCCAGCTGGACCGCAACGACGACGCGCTGCACCTGATCGAAACCCTGTTCGGCTCTGACCTGGACCCGGCGTTGCAGGCCATTCGCGCCGCGCTCGCCGCCGGTGACACCCTACCCTACACCCATGTGACCAGTATTTCCGACGGCGTAGCCGAAGTCTTCTACTCCGTCGCCGCCGCTCTCCAGACGGAGGCCAGCCACGATTACACGCTGCTTTATTCCCGCGTGGCCGAATACCTGCGCCCCGATCACATCGACGCGCTGCTGCTGTCCGCCGGGCTGCTGGAAAAGATGGATCATCCTGACCTCGCCACCCGCACCTACCGCCGGGTGCCGCGCGACAACCCGGCCTTCCACGCGGCAGAGCTGGGGCGCGCCGATGCGCTGCGCAAGGCCGGGAAGGTCGACGCCGCGATCGAGGTGATGCAGCAGCTGGCTGTCAGCCATGGGCAATTGCCGGTGGTGCATTCCACGCTGGGCGATCTGTACCGTCAGCAGGGCCACCATATCGAGGCGGTCGCCGCCTATGACAAGGCGCTCGGCCTTTATCCGCAGGACGATTCGTCCCGCTGGTTCGTGCATTACGCGCGCGGCATCAGCAACGAGCGTCTGAACCATTGGGATTCCGCCGAAACCGATTTCCGCCGGGCGCTGGAGCTGAACCCCGGCCAGCCGCAGGTTCTGAACTACCTTGGCTATTCGCTGGTGGAAAAGGACCGCAAACTGGACGAGGCGCTGACCATGATCGAACGCGCCGCCAACGTGCGGCCCGACAGCGGCTATATCATGGACAGCCTCGGCTGGGTTCTCTACCGGCTGGGCCGCTACGAAGAGGCGGTCGGCCACATGGAACGCGCGACGGAATTGATGCCGGTGGATCCCATCGTCAATGACCATCTTGGAGATGTCTATTGGGCCGTCGGACGCGCGCGGGAGGCCGAATTCCAGTGGAACCGCGCCCTGTCCTTCGCGCCGGAGGATGCGGATGCGGAACGGATTCGCCGCAAGCTCAAGGTCGGGCTGGACGCCGTTCTGGCCGACGAAGGAGCCGAACCACTACAGGTGGCGCGTGACGGCGGCTGACACGGCCGATTTCAGCATCACGGGAACGCGGACGGCCAATTCCGTCCGCGTTTTTGCGCCGGCCAAGGTCAATCTGGCACTGCATGTGACCGGGCAGCAGGCAGATGGCCTGCATCTGCTTGATTCTCTGGTGGTCTTTGCCGATATCGGCGATCGGCTCATCATTTCCCCGGCGGCCTCCTCCGCCTTGCAGATCACCGGCCCGATGCGCCATGTCGCTCCTGCCACGGCCGACAACCTGGCCCTGCGGGCGGCGGCCTGGATGGGCCACTCCGCCGCGATCACGTTGGAGAAATCCCTGCCCGCAGGGGCGGGGCTGGGTGGTGGCTCGGCGGATGCGGCGGCGGTCTTGCGGGGCTTGGCGTTGCTGCACGACCGCCCCCCGCCCGAGGGAAGCGCCACATTGGGCGCCGATATCCCGGTCTGCCTGCTGTCTCGCGCCGCCCGGATGCGTGGCATCGGGCAACAGGTCAGCGTGCTTCCGCCCTGTCCCGCGCTCCCCGCGCTGCTGGTCAATCCGGGGCTGCATCTTGCCACGCCGCGGGTGTTTCAGGCATTGGAGCGGCGTGATTTTCCACCCCTGCCCGCTCGCCTGCCGGAGTTCCGCAACCCGGGTGCCGTCATCGACTGGCTGGTCGGGCAACGCAATGACCTGGAACCGCCAGCCATCGCCCTTGCCCCACAGATCGGCACGGTGCTGAGTGTCCTGCGCGACACCGGCGCCGCCCTTGCCCGGATGAGCGGATCAGGCACTACCTGTTTCGGGCTCTACCCTGACCAGGCGACCGCCCAGGCGGCGCAATCGACCGTCCGTGCAGCGTATCCCGCGTGGTGGGTGCAGGCCGTGACCTTGCGCTGACCCGGCGCTCCGCCGCTACGCCCGAAGCCCATCCATGAGCGTCTGCGCCCGGCTCAGATCATCGGGCCGATTGATGTTGAAGAACGCCGCCGCGTCAGGAAAGCGAACCGGCACCGCCCCCTGCTCCGCCGCCCAGCCGCCCAGTCTGCGCCCGCCTTGCGCCAGCCAGCCGCGCAGCGCCTCCCGTCGGGCCACCGGCCACAGGCCGAATGTCGGGTGCAGGCGGCCATCCGGCGTCTCGGCCAGGACCAGCGGCAATTCGGGCGTCGCCCCCGCCGACAGCCGGGCCACCAGGTCGGCGGGAAAGAACGGCGTGTCCACCGCCACGGTGATCAGCGACTCCGCCCCCTGCCCAGCCGCCCAATCCAGCCCGGCCAGAACCCCCGCCAACGGCCCCACGCCACCGCCATCCGCATCTGCCAACATCGGAAGGTCACGCCCCGCGAACCGTTGCGGATCGCCGTTCGCCCCCAGGGCCATCGCCCCGACCTGCGGCCGCAGACGATCCAGGACGGCGTCAAGCACCACGCCGTCTCCCAGTGGCAGCAGGGCCTTGTCCACCCCGCCCAGGCGCAGCCCCCGGCCTCCTGCCAGAATCAGTCCGGGCGGGGGCCTGCCGGGGGGCAAAAGCGGGTCTGCGGGACTGGGGCCTGCGGTCAATTGCATCTCCGAAGGGCGCGGGGTAGGTCTGCTTTGCTGACCAGATTAGAGGCATCCCGCGATGCGTTCCACCAACAAGAAGATCTTTTTCATGGGCGTGCGGGACGGCGCGCCCTTCCTGCTGGTGGTGGGGCCCTTTGCCATGCTGTTCGGCGTCGTCGCGACCGAGGCTGGCCTGAACGTTCTGGAAACATTGCTGTTTTCCGTAGCTGTCATCGCAGGCGCCGCGCAGTTTACCGCCCTGCAATTGCTGACGGAAAACGCCCCGGCGGTGATTGCACTGTTGTCGGCGCTGGCGGTGAACCTGCGCATGGCGATGTATTCCGCCACGCTGACCCCCTATGTCGGCGACGCGCCGATGTGGCAGCGGGGCTTTCTGGCCTATTTCCTCGTGGATCAGACCTTTGCCACCTCCATGCGGGCCTATCCGGACCATCCCGAGTGGACCACCGGCCAGCGCGTCGCGTATTTCTTCGGGGTGGCGACCCTGTGCTGCATCCCGTGGTATGGCTTTACCGTGTTGGGAGCACTGGTGGGCAACGCTATCCCGCAAGGGCTGGCGCTGGACTTCGCGCTGCCGATCACCTTCCTTGCGATGATCGCGCCGATGCTGACCACGCCTGCGCACCTCGTCGCCTGTGGCGTGGCGGTTGCCGCATCGCTCTGCCTGACATGGGTGCCATACAATTTCGGCCTGATCCTGTCCGGCCTGGCGGGGATGATCGCCGGGGCGCAGGTCGAACAACGGATGGAGGCCCGAAAATGATCGAACGTCCCGAACTGTGGTACGTGATCGCCGCGCTGGCGGTGGGCAGCTTCGGGCTGCGCTTTGTCTTCATCGGGCTGGTCGGCGACCGCCCCTTGCCGGAATGGCTGCTGCGCCACCTTCGGTTCACCGCCGTGGCCATCCTGCCCGCGCTGGTGGCGCCGCTGGTGGTCTGGCCCTCCGCCACAGGCGGGGAATTCGACGTGCCGCGATTCGGTGCGGCGGTGGTCACGCTGGTCGTGGGCCTGCTGACCCGGCAGACGCTGACCGCGATCCTGTGCGGCGCGGTCACCCTGTTCGGGCTGCTCTACCTGGTGGGCTGACCGCTGGGCGCGTCAGCGGCGAAGTCTCAGGACGCGACCGCGCCCTGAGGGGTGAAATTTTCGTAGAAGGGCACTTGCGGCGCGCCGGTGATCCGTTCGAATTGTTCTGCCAGATCATTGGGATAATATCCGACATCGATACCGGAAAAGCCAGGCAGCTGCCGCAGAATATTGCCGGTGCTGTGGGCGCAATGGGCAGCGGCGACCTCTCCCCTTGCATAGGCCAGCTCCAGCGCGCGGGCGGCCACGGCGGGGGATACCTCGATCCGCTGGGTAACGACGTGATGGGTCGCCCGGGCGTGCATCGACTTGAACCCCTGCCAGAAGGCCGGATCGATGCCGATCAGCACATCGCCGCGCCGCTCGATCTCTTCGTGGTGGAAGGAGCCTGCGGGATCAAAAATCACCCGCTCGCCGGCATTGATCAGCAGCGCGGTATGGGCGCCAAAACCGGTGCGGTTGTTGCGCACCGTGATCAGGGTCAGGGCCGGCGGGCCGGAATGGGTATAGCTTCCCCGCGCCACGACGGATTGCTGCGGTCCGCCGACAAAGGCATCCGTGCCCCCGCCCGGCGCTGCCGCACAACCGGCCAATCCGGTCAGTGCGGCGATCACGAGGATCATCCTGATCATGGGTCTCTCCGTTGCCACCCCGGAAGGAGCAGGTCAGCCGCGCGGGCTCAGGTGTTGAACAGGGCGAGGAACACCAGAACGCCAATCGAAAGAGCGGCCGTCCAGGTTGCCACCTTGATGAACCCGTCAAAGGTCTTTTCCTGAACCGTGGTATCCATTTCACCGTGCTTGTGATCGGCCATCGCGCGAACCTCGTGTATGCTTGTCAATCTGTGATGCGGAATACCGGGTTTTGCAGCCCCTGTCACGCCATCAGGTTTCGCGCGGGGTGGAGTTTTCCAGATCCTCGACCAGCCGGAACCCGATGCGCCGCGCCTGGGGCGCTTCCGGCCGCTTGGGCAGGGCCCGCAGCATCACGGACAGCTGGCTGACATGCTGCACCAGCTGGGTTTTCGCCCCGGCCGGGTCGCGCCCGTGGAAGGTGACGATATCGGGGTCGAAATAGCCCATCCCCTCGATCCGAAGGATGCCGAGTTCGCCGCCGGCGAAGCCCATGGCGACCTCGTGTTCGGCGTCCAGGGTCTCCTCGAACTTCTGGATGTAGAGGATCAGCCGTTCGTAGGCCCATTCCGCCGGGCTTTTCGACTTCACCGGCTTGGTGGTGATGTGGTCGGGCAGCGGCCCCAAGGGTTGCGCGTCGGGATCGGCGATCACCTCGTGACGGCGCGGCAGGACCGCGTTTTCAGCCGCCTCTGCGCTGGTTGCAATCCTGTCGTCCATGTCGTCCCCTCAAATGCTGTGCCACAGGTAGGCGCCATCGTCCCGCAAGGTCCGGGTGGCCGCGCCGGCCTGATGCAGGTGGTTGAGATGGGCCACCGCCTCGACCAGTGCCAGCCCATAGGTGCCGTCGTCAATCTTGCGTTTGAACAGCGGCGGGAAACATTCTACCGCGGTGCGGGGCGTGGCGATGAAATCGCGCAGCCGAGCCAGGGCGCCGTGGTGGTTTTCGATCAGCTGGTGCATCCGCTTGGGCAGGCCGGTAAAGGGCAGCTTGTGCCCGCCCAGCACCAGCTGATCCTCCCGTGCAGGGCCGGACAGGCGCTCGCAGGCCTCCAGCCAATCTGCCAGGGGATCGGCCTCCGGTTCGGAGGGTTGCACCCCGACATTCGGACTGATGGAGGGCAGCAACTGATCGCCGCCCAGCACCAGGTTGTCGTCGCGCGACCACAGGGTGACATGTTCCGGTGCATGGCCGTTGCCCATGCGCACATCCCAGTCCCGGCCGCCGATGCGGATGCTGTCACCCTCGACCAGGCGAGTATAGCCAACGGGGATGGGATGCACGATATCGACGAAGTTGAACGGGCGTTGCGCCATCCGTGCGCGCAGGCGGTCCTCCGGCATGCCGGCGCGGCGCCAGAAGGTTTCGGCCTGGGGCGAGGGCAGCTTTTCCTCGTCCAGCACCAGCATCCGGGCCGTCAGCCATGCGGTGCGCGAGGTGATCAGCTCCGCCCCGTGATGGGTCATGAACCAGCCTGCCATGCCGACGTGATCGGGATGGTGATGGGTCAGCAGCACACGGCGCACCGGACGCCCGCCCAGCGGTCCGGCCAACAGCGTTTCCCACAATGCCACCGACGCCTTGGTGTAGGTTCCTGTATCGACCAGCGTCCAGCCGTCGCCGTCGTCCAGCGCGTAGACGTTCACATGATCCAGCGCCATGGGCAGCGGCAACCGCAGCCACAGCACGCCCGGTGCGACCTCCACCGCCTGATCGGGGCCGGGATGGCCCTCCCAGGGGTAGTGGATCTTGCCGGAGGCCGGGGCGCCCGCCCGCGACGTTGCGGCGCTGCGCCCTGTCTCTGCCTCCGTCACACTCACGCGCTCAACTCCTCCACGCTCAGGGCATAGAGGTCGGCGGCGCCTTCCACGGCCTCCGCCAGGTAGCTTTGATGCTGAGGCAGCAGGCGCTTGATGTAGAACCGGGCCAGGCGGGTGCGCGGGCCATCGGTTTCGGCCTCCGCCATCGCGGCCTTCAGGTGGTAATAGCCGCCCAGCACGCGGGCAAAGCCCATCAGGTAGGGCATGGAGCCGGCGAAACGGTCATTCAGATCGCCCTGGGCGACCATCCATTCCGTCGCCTCGCGCAGCGTTTCGGTTGCCTGCCAGACGGGTTCACCCAGTTCGGGCATCCGGTCGCGGGCCTGTTCGGCGCAGGTCTCGATCTCGTCCAGCAGGGCATAGGCCATCTCCCCGCCGTCCATCATCTTGCGCGCCACCAGATCCATCGCCTGGATGCCATTGGTGCCTTCGTAGATGGAGGTCACGCGCACGTCGCGGCTGTATTGCGCGGCGCCTGTCTCCTCGATGAAGCCCATGCCGCCATGGACCTGTAGCCCGGTTTCTGCGACGCAAATCCCGGTTTCCGTCCCGAACGCCTTGGCAATCGGGGTCAGGAAAGCGGCGCGGGCGGACCATTCGGCTTCGCCCGTGGCCTTCTGCATGTCCAGCGCCACGGCGCAGGCCAATGCGATCGCGCGGGAGGCGAAGACATCGGCCTTCATCGTGGCCAGCATCCGGCGCACGTCGGCATGGTCCACGATGCTGCCCGTACCGCCCGGCTTCCCCTCCAGCGGCGTGCGACCCTGCTTGCGGTCCGACGCATAGGCCAGCGCCGCCTGGTAGGCGCCTTCTGCCACGCCGACACCCTGGATACCGACGTTCAGGCGGGCGTTGTTCATCATGGTGAACATCGCCGCCATGCCCTTGTGCTCCTCCCCGATCAGCCAGCCGGTGGCGCCGTCATATTCCATGACACAGGTGGGGGAGCCGTGCAGACCCAGCTTGTGTTCCAGCGAGACGACGCGCAGTGAATTCGCATCGCCCAGCGACCCGTCCGGGTTCACCAGGTATTTCGGCACCATGAACAGGCTGATCCCCCGCGTTCCGGGCGCGGCGTCGGGCAGCCGGGCCAGCACGGCATGGCAAACATTGCCGCCGAAATCATGGTCCCCCCAGGAGATGAAGATCTTCTGACCGGAGATGGCATAAGTGCCATCGCCCTTCGGCTCCGCGCGCGAGCGCAGGGCGCCGACATCGGACCCGGCCTGCGGCTCCGTCAGGTTCATCGTGCCGGTCCACTCGCCGCTCAGCAACTTGGGAAGATACAGTGCCTTCATCTCGTCATTGGCGTGATGTTCCAGCGCCTCGATCTGGCCTTGCGTCAGCAGCGGGTTCAGTCCCAGCGACAGGCAGGAGGCGCTGAGCATATCGTTCAGGGCCGAGGTCAGGGTGATCGGCAGGCCCATGCCGCCGTATTCCGCAGGCCCCGACAGGCCCATCCAGCCACCGTCGGCAAAGGCGCGGAACCCTTCGGCGAATCCCCGGGACGTGCGCACCACGCCGTTCTCCAGCCGGGCCGGATCCAGGTCGCCGTTGCGTTGCAGCGGCGCAAAGACCTCCTCCGACAGGCGGCCGACTTCGGTCAGCACGGCCTCCACCGTGTCCGGTGTCGCCTCCGCGAACATCTCGGTCGCGGCGACCTTGTCGAAATCGACAACATGTTCGCACAGAAAGGTGAATTCGGAAACGGGTGCCCGGAAAGCCATGAGTATCTCCTCCTGAAAGTCCTTAACAACTGCGGCGCTTGGCCTTATTGCGAAGGTTCCGCCTGCATAGCCTAGATGTCCGGCGGGCACCATCAACCCGAACGCCGCGTCACGACTCGATGTCCCAGCTCCGCCTTTTGAACGACGATGCCACAGGCCATGCCGCCGCAGCCCGATTGCTGGCGCAGGGCGCCCTTGTCGCCATCCCGACCGAGACGGTCTACGGGCTGGCCGCCGACGCCGCCAACGGCGAAGCTGTGGCCGCCATCTACGCGGCCAAGGGGCGGCCCAGTTTCAACCCTCTGATCGCCCATGTCGCCGATCTGCCGATGGCCGAGGCGCTGGCCAATTTCACCCCCGCCGCGCGACGGCTGGCCCATCTGTGGTGGCCGGGGCCGATGACGCTGGTCCTGCCCCGGCGCGACGGGGCGGCTGTGTCATCGCTGGTGACCGCCGGGCTGGACACGCTGGCGCTGCGGATGCCTGCCCACCCCGCCGCCCGCGCAATCCTGCAACGGCTGGGCCGGGCCGTCGCCGCACCGTCAGCCAACCGGTCGGGCCGGATCTCTCCCACCCGTGCCAGCCATGTAGCCGGGGATCTGGGCGACCGGATCGCGGCGGTTCTGGATGGCGGAACCTGCGGGATCGGTGTCGAATCCACGATTCTGGCGCCCGGCGACGGCGCCGATGTCACGATCCTGCGTCCCGGCAGCCTGACCGCCGAGATGCTGCGCGCGGCCGGGTTCATCCCGCAGCTGCCGGATCCATCGGGCGGCATCACGGCGCCGGGAATGCTGGCATCGCACTACGCGCCCGACGCGCCGGTGCGGCTGAACGCGCGCAGCGCGCGCGGGGGGGAGGTGATGCTGGGGTTCGGCGCCGGGGTTGCGGATCTGAACCTCTCCCCCGATGGTCGGCTTGAGGAAGCGGCGGCCAATCTCTTTGACATGCTGCGACGGCTGGACGCGCGCGGTGCGCCGGGCATCGCCGTGGCGCCGATCCCCGATCACGGCCTGGGCGTGGCGATCAACGACCGCCTGCGCCGCGCCGCCGCACCGCGCGGCTGACCACGGGGCCGTTTCGCGCCTCGCGACCGGTGAAACTCTCAGGCTGTGCCGGCCGAAGATGACAGGCTGAGCGCATCGATCCCCTGCGCCTTCAGCGCCCCGTTCCATTTGGCGGCATCGTCCTCGGCAAAAATCAGATCGCAATCCGACGGGCCCAACAGCCAGCCGTTCTGTGCGATCTCCCCCTCCAGCTGACCGGCGCCCCAGCCGCAATATCCAAGCATGACCAACGCCCGGTCCGGCCCGTCGCCGATCGCGATGTCCTCGATCACGTCCAGGGTAGCGGTCATCGCCAACCCCGGCGCGATCTGCATGGAAGAGATGGGAGAGCTGTAATCGTCGCTATGCACGACGAACCCGCGCTCCCCCTCCACCGGGCCGCCGGTCCGCACGGTGGTCACGCTGCTTTGCGGTCCGGGGGGCAGGTCCAGCTGCTGCAACAGATCGGCGAATTGCATCCCGCCTACAGGCTTGTTGATCATCAGCCCCATCGCCCCTTCGTCGGAATGGGCACAGATCAGAATCACCGAATGCGCGAACCTGTCATCGGGCAGGCCCGGCATCGCGATCAATATCTTTCCAGTCAGATCAGAGAGATCAATCAAAGGAGTAACTCGGAATGCCTGTATCTGTTCACCACCACCATGACGTTGGATTGCATCACATGCAACCGACGCGATACTTGTCCGCGCGAACATCGCCTTGGGCGGGGGCGCCCTCGCCGCCTTGTGACTTGGATTTCAGCGCAAGTTGACGCAATTGATTGGCATGTTTCTGTTCCGCTCTGCCGTCTTGGCCCTTATCCTTGGTTCCAGCGCCGCCTGCGCGCAGACGAACCCCTATGCCGACCATCTGCATGCCCGGCTTCTGCCCGGCTGGCGCAATGCCGATGGCAGCCATGTCGCCGGGCTGGAGTTGACCTTGGCCGAGGGCTGGAAGACCTATTGGCGCAGCCCCGGCGAGGGTGGCATCCCGCCACAATTCGATTGGTCCGGGTCGCGCAACCTGTCCGATCTGCGCGTCGTCTGGCCACGTCCGGTCGTGTTTGATCAGAACGGGTTGCAATCCATCGGGTACAAACACCGGGTGATCCTGCCGCTGGTGGTCGATCCGGGGCGGAGCGGAAAAGACGTGGAATTGCAGGCACGTATCGACCTGGGCATCTGTGAGACGGTGTGCGTTCCGCTACAGATCCAGGTGCAGGCCACCCTGCCCGCCGACCAGCGCGCGCGCAGCCCGCAGATCGTGTCGGCCATGGCACAGCGCCCCTATACGGGTGCGGAGGCCGGGGTGACCGCCACCCGATGCAGCATCGCGCCGGGTCGCGACGGCTCCGTCACCGTTGAGGCGCGGGTCAGCGTGCCACCGCAGGGCCGGGGGGAGACCGCCGTGGTCGAAATGGCGGATCCGGCAATCTGGGTCACCCCCACGAAAACCGCCCGCCAGGGGGGGGACCTGGTGGCGCAGGTGGAGATGACGCATGCGGGCGGCGGGGTCTTTGCCTTCGACCGATCTGCCGTAACGGTGACCATCCTGACCGCCGAACGCGCGATCGAGATCTCGGGCTGCGACCGCTCCTGATCACGGGGCAAACGGCCTGCGTCGGCGCGCTTGCCAGCGGCCTGCCCCGTCAGACGCCGCGGGGGGACCGGCGTCTCAGCGCATGGGACAGTGCGCTGACGCCATATAGCACCAGTGACACGACCGCCATTCCCGTCACGAACAGCAGCAGCGCCACCCCCATGCCGGCCTCCGCCCCACCGCCGGGCAGCAGCGCGGCCAGCGGCGCAAACAGCTCCCCACGCAGCAGCACATGGCCCATGGTCAGGCCCAGCCAGGCCAGCATCCCCCCCAGGCCCAGCCAGCCGACCGCCCGGATCCCTCCGGCCCGCCGCGTCCGCAGGCTGCGCCGGAACGCGCCGATCATCCGCGCCACGTCATGCTGCATCGCCATCAGCGCCGGGACGACCAGCAGCACCAGCACCATGCCAAAGCCCAGCCCGTAAACCAGCGTGATCACTGTCGGTTTCAGGAACTGCGCCTGCGAGGAGCGTTCATACAGCAGCGGCGCCAGCCCCAGCACGGTGGTCATGGTGGTCAGCATCACGGGCCGCAACCGGTCAGCCGCACCGTCGATGATCGACGGGAACAGGCCGCGATCTTCGGCATATTCGTCGATCGTCGTCACCAGGACGATGGAATCGTTGATGATGATGCCAGTCATGCCCAGCAGTCCGACCACCGTGAACATCGACAGCGGCACCTCCCACAGCGCATGGCCGTAGATCGTGCCGACCAGCCCGAAGGGGATGATCGCCATCACCACCACCGGCCGGGTCCAGCTGGAGAAGACCCAGGAAAGCACCAGGTAGATCCCGGTCAGCACCAACACCAGGCCGGTGGTGGCGTCGGACAGGAAATCGCCCTCCTGCTCGGCCAGGCCGGACAGGCGCCATTCCACCTGGAATTCCGAGGCAATGGTGGGCAGGATATCGTCCTCCAGCACCTTCATGATCTCTTCCGCGCGGGCGGGATCGTCCTCCGAGATATCACCGGTGACAGAAATCAACCGCAAACCGTTCTCGCGCCGCACGGTGGAGAACCCGGTGCGGCGGTCCACCTGCACGATATCGGCCAGCGGCACATAGGCCCCCTGCGGCGTGCGCAGCATGGTGCGTTCCAGGAAATCGGCGGTCAGCTCGTCCTCCGGCAGTTCCACCCGGATGGTGGCAGACCGGGGGCCATCGGGATAGGTCGCCGCCTCGACCCCGTTCAGCCGGTGGCGCAGCACCTGGCCAAGCATATCGATGGTAAAGCCCAGAGCCTGGCCCTGCGGCGTCAGGTCGAGGATCAGTTCCTCCTTGTCGTAGGACAGGTTGTCCTCCACCGCCGAAACTTCGGCGAAGCGCAGCAGGTCTTCTTTCAGCCGCTCCGACACGGCCTTCAGCGTCTCGGCTTCCGCCCCGTAGAATTGAACATCCAGCGCGTCGCCCCCCGGCCCCGACCGCCAGCCGCGAAAGGAGACCTCTTCCGCCAGCGGATGCTGCACGACCGCCTGCTGCAAATCCGCGACAAAGGCGAAGGATGAATAGGGGCGCAGGTCCGGGTCGATCAGCTCGATCGCGATGGAGCCAAGCAGATCGGCATCCTTCGTCTCGGCCCCCGCAAGGCTGCGCCCGGAATTGCCGCCGAACTCGGCGATCACGTAATCCAGAGGGTTGCGCCCGTGCTCTGCCTCGTATCGGGCCGCGACCTCCTGCGCCGCGCGCTGCATCTCCCGCATCTGCGCCATGGTGTCATCGCGCGTGGCGCCGGGTGCCATCATGAAGTTGCCGGTGACCGATCCGCGTTCCGGCGAGTTGAAGAACCGCCATTGCACGTCACCCCGGATGAACAGCGCCGCCTGGCTGGCAAAGATCACCACCACCCCGGCCAGCACCGGGTAGCGCGCCCGGATCACCCCGGCCATGAACGGTCGGAACAAGCGATGCCGCATCCAGACAAAGCCCCTGTTCACCACCCGCGAGGGTGCGTCGTACCAATGGTCCTTGTCGGAATGTGCCAGCGCGTGGCTCATGTGGTTCGGCAGGATGAGGAAACACTCCACCAGCGACGCCAACAGCACCACGATCACGGTAAACGGGATGTCCTGGATCATGTCCCCGAACCGTCCGCCGATCGCCGTCAGTCCGAAAAAGGCGATCACCGTGGTCAGCGTGGCCGAAAATACCGGAAGCGCCATGCGCCGGGCCGCGTTCTCAGCCGCCTGCACCGGGGTTTCGCGCAGCTTGCGCACCCGCGCATCGGCATGTTCGCCGACCACGATGGCGTCATCGACCACGATCCCCAGCGTGATGATCAGCGCGAACAGAGAGATCATGTTGATCGTCAGTCCGGCCACGTACATCAGCGCGATCGCCGACAACATGGAGGCCGGGATGCCCGCCGCCACCCAGAACGCCGTGCGCGCGTTCAGGAACAGGAACAGCAGTGCCACCACCAGCAACAGGCCCGTCGCGCCATTGTCCACCAGGATGTTCAACCGCCCGGTGATCGCCTCCGCCCGGGTGCGGATCAGATCAATGGAGGTGCCTTCCGGCAGAGTACCCTCCATCTGCGCGGCGACGTCCTCCACCTGGCGCTGGATCTTGATCGCATCGCCCTGGTCGGATCGGTCCACCCGGACGGAAATCGCCGGGTTCTCCCCGACAAAATAGCCACGGGTGCGATCGACGCCCTCCACCCGGATGCGGGCCACATCGCCCACCGTCAGGGCAGAGCCATCGGGATTGGACCGCAGAACGATCCCCGCAATCTCATCGGCCGAGCGTTTTTCCCGGCCCGTGCGCACACGGGCATTGGCGCCGGTGACGTCGCCGGCGGGATCGGCGTCGACCTCTGCGGCGATGGCCAGGGCGATCTCCTGCATGGTGACTTCGTGGGCGATCAGGTTCAACGAAGGTACCTCGATCACCGTTTCGGGCGCCGCGACACCGCGAATGGTGGTGCGGGTGACGCCCTCCGCGAACAGGCGGGTGACGAATTCATCCGCGAACCGGGCCAGTTGATCGACGCCCACCGGACCGGTCAGTACCACGTCCGTCACCCGGTCGCGCCAGCCGCCGCGCCGGACCTCCGGGTCTTCGGCCTCCACCGGCAGGGTGGTGATGGCATCGACCGCCGTCTGCACATCGTCACCGGCGCGCGACATGTCCCATCCGGGTTCGAATTCCAACCGGATGGAGGCGCGCCCTTCGCGGGAATTGGCGATACTGCTTTCCACACCCTCCACCGCCAGAAGGGCAGGTTCCAGCAGCTGCACGATGGCGGTGTCGATATCCTCTGCCCCGGCCCCTTCCCAGATGACGGAGACATCGACATCATCCACCACCACGTCGGGAAAGAACTGCGCCCGCATCCGTGGAACAGCGGCCAGCCCTGCGACCAGCAAGATCACCAGCAGCAGGTTCGCCGCCGTGCGGTGGCGGGTGAAATAGGACAGCAGCCCGCCGGCGGCCTGGGGGATGGGGCGGGTCATCTGGTCACCCTCCCATCCGGGATTCCAGCCGTTCCACCACCTGCGCGGGGACGCTGGGCTGTTCCAGCTGGGCCAGGATGCGGGTGCGCATCGCGTCCGGGAGACGTTTGTTTTCCTGAACAAAGGCGACCAGTCGGGCGCGGCGTTCGGCGCTCAGCTCCACCATCGCGGGGGCGGCGGGGGTCTGCGCCGTCTCGGGTCGGGGCCCCAGCGGCTTGACCCTGATGCCGTCGCCCAGCAGCGGAGAGCGTTGCGTGACCACCGACCGTCCATGCACCGCAGGCCCCCGCACCAGCACGTCGTCGCCCTGCCGCCGGACCAGCGTGACGGGCAGCGTCTCCAGCCGGCTGTCGGCGCCGATCACCAACACCGTGCCCTCGGCATCCAGGGCCGAGGCAGGCAACCGGACCACCCCGGCAAGGGGCTCCTCCCGCACGCGGATTGTGACGAAATCTCCGGGCTTCAGCCCGCGTGCGGCGTCCAGACGGGCCAGCAGCAGCCGCCCGGTCTGCCCTTCGCCCACCGCCGCGCCATCGCGGCTGATCGTGCCGGTGGTGGTCAGCGACGCGCCCAGCACATCCAGCGTGACCTCCACATCCGCAGGACGAAGGGTGCCATCGCGGTCGATCAGGCGGGAATATTGCGGCGTAGAGACCCGGAATGCGACTTCCAGCGCGGCGCCATCGACCAGATCGGCCAGCTTTTCATTGGCCGAAACGCGCCGCCCCTCGACCACTGCGACGCCCGACAGGGTGCCGTCGAATTTCGCGCGGATCACCATGTCATCGACGCGGCGCCGCGCCTCGTCCCGCGCCAGCCTGGCGCGGGTCAGGGTGGTTTCGGCCTGATCCACACGGGTTTCCGCCGCCGCCAACGCATTGCGCGCCGCCAGCACCGCCTGCCGAGCCGAGGCGGCCGCCAGTTCCGCCGTCTCCACCGCGGCTTCGGTCCCCACGCCCCGGTCGCGCAGATCCTGCTGCCGCCTGAACGCCCGGTCGCGCAGGCCGGCCTGGTCCTCGGCGGCGGTCAGGGTGTCGCGGGCGATCTCCACCGCGCGGGCGGCATCGCGGCGATTGGCCTGCGCATCCGCCAGGTCGGCACCGGCACGGGACAGCGCGGCATCGGCATCGGCGGGATCGACGCGGGCAAGCACCTGGCCCTCGGAGACGGTGCCGCCTTCCTCGAAACTGTCGGCCAGCCCGATGATGGTACCGCCGGCGGCGGCGCGGATTTCCAGGGTGCGCCGGCTCTGAACCTCGCCAAAGACGGTCAGGACGGGCGTGACCTCGCGCGGGGTGGCCTCCTCCACCTTGACCGCGAAGACCCGTTCGCGGGCGCGCGGCATCGATGGTTCGTCCGTCAGCCAGGTGTTGATCGCCGAAGAGACGAGTGACCCGGCGTAGACCAGCAGCCCGAGGGTGACGGAAAGAAGAAATAGCCCGGTCAAGCTAAGCCGCAGAAAACGCATTTGGGGTCCAGTCGATCCTTGAAACTGACAACGAAGTATCGTGCCCCGCCGTGGCAAAGCCAAGCCACAAGGCTGTTACGCCCGTTCCCGCGATTTCCACCGGATTTTTTTGCCGCACGTTCGAATTTTCACATGGCCGGCGGCGGGGCGATCACTTGCGGCGCAGATGTTCGTCCAGGCGCGGCATGATTTCCACGAAATTGCAGGGCATGTGGCGATAATCCAGCTGCTTCACCAGGATCTCGTCCCAGGCGTCCTTGCAGGCACCGGTACTGCCGGGCAGCGCGAACAGATAGGTGCCGCCCGCCACCCCGCCGGTGGCGCGGCTTTGCACGGCAGAGGTGCCGATCTTGGCCATGGAAACATGGGTGAAGACAGTGCCGAAGGCGTCGATCTCCTTTTCGTAGACATCGCGATGGGCCTCAACGGTCACGTCGTGCCCGGTCAGCCCCGTTCCCCCGGTCGAGATGACGACATCCACGCCGTCATCCGCGATCCACGCCCGCAGCCGCGCGGCAATGGCGGCCCGGTCGTCGGGTAGCAGGTCGCGATCGGCCAGCAGGTGACCGGCCTGCGCAATCCGCGCCACCAGCGTGTCACCGGAGCGGTCGTCTGCCAGCGTCCGCGTGTCCGAGAGGGTCAGCACCGCGATGCGCACGGGGATGAAGGGGCGATCGGTCATCGTCAGCTCCGTTTTGGAAGGGCCTGCCGCAGGGGGCGGAGGGCGCCCTGGCCGTCGCATTGCCTGCGAATGGACAGGGTCGAGGCCCGGAGCGGGTTCTGCGGCGGGCGGTGCAGGTTCATCTCCCGGCCTCCAGCTTGGCCTGCGCCTCCAGCAGATCCGCCCAGGCGGCGCGCTTGGCCTGGGGTTGGCGCAACAGGTAGGCCGGGTGGGTCATCGGCAAGGCGGGTTTGCCGAAGGCCTCCGCCCATTGGCCACGCAGCTTCAGGATGCCGCGTTTGCCCAGTGCCGCCTGACACGAGATATTGCCCATCAGCAGGATCACGTCCGGATCCACCAGCGCCACGTGACGTTCGACAAACGGCAGCATCATGGCGATCTCGGCCGGTTCCGGGTCGCGGTTTCGCGGCGGGCGCCAGGGCAGGACATTGGTGATGTAGACGCCCCGCTCCGGCACCTCTGCCGTGCGATCCAGCCCGATGGCGCCCATCATCCGGTCCAGCAATTGCCCGGCCCGGCCAACGAAGGGGCGGCCGATCTTGTCCTCATCCCGGCCCGGCGCTTCGCCCAGAACCATCAGGCGCGCCTGCGGATGGCCGTCGGCAAAGACCAGGTTCTGCGCCCCGCGCTTCAGCTCGCAATGCTCAAAGCCGGCGATGGCGGCGCGCAGCTGGTCCAGCGTCTCCACCCCTTGCGCGGCCTGCCGGGCCAGCGCGACCGGATCGGCCCTTGGCTGCTCCACCGCGGTGGCCGGGCTGGCCGGGGCGCCCCGGCGGCCCTGCGGCGCGGGGTTCAGCGCAAACCGGTCCACGGGCGCATCGACGATGCATTCGTCGACGCCCAGTTCAACCTGCCAGGCCAGCAGGGCGCGATCCAGATGCCATTGCTCGAACGATTCCATGGCGGCAATCTACGCGTCCTCCCCGGCGGGCGGAAGCGCGCTTGTGACCCCGGCGCCCCCGCGCCTATAACCCCCGCAATCAGCGGAGTCGCCATCATGACCTTTCAGCAGGACCACCTTCTGGGAATCGAGCCCCTCGCCCCCACCGAAATCACCGCCCTACTGGACCTTGCCGACAGCTACGCCGAACTGAATCGCGCCGAGCACAAGCACGGCGATGCCCTGCGTGGCCTGACCCAGGTGAACATGTTTTTCGAAAATTCGACCCGCACGCAGGCCAGTTTCGAACTTGCGGGCAAACGGTTGGGCGCTGATGTGATGAACATGGCGATGCAGGCATCCTCGATCAAGAAGGGCGAAACCCTGATCGACACGGCCATGACGATCAACGCGATGCATCCCGATCTTCTGGTCGTCCGCCACCCTCATTCCGGCGCCGTGGACCTGTTGGCGCAAAAGGTGAATTGTGCCGTGCTGAATGCCGGGGACGGGCGCCACGAACACCCCACGCAGGCGCTGCTGGACGCGCTGACGATCCGACGCGCCAAGGGACGGTTGCACCGCCTGTCCATCGCCATCTGCGGCGACGTCGCCCATTCCCGTGTCGCCCGGTCCAACCTGATCCTGCTGGGCAAGATGGAGAACCGCCTGCGTCTGGTCGGCCCGCCGACCCTGATCCCCGGCCAGTTCGCCGAATTCGGTTGCGAGGTCTACGAAGACATGGAGGAAGGGCTGCGCGATGTCGACGTGGTGATGATGCTGCGCCTCCAGAAGGAGCGGATGGACGGCGGCTTCATCCCCTCGGAGCGGGAATATTACCACCGCTACGGGCTGGATGCGGAGAAACTGTCCTTTGCCAAGCCCGACGCCATCGTCATGCATCCCGGCCCGATGAACCGCGGGGTGGAGATCGACGGCACCCTGGCCGATGACATCAACCGATCGGTCATCCAGGACCAGGTGGAAATGGGCGTGGCCGTGCGCATGGCCGCGATGGACCTTCTGGCCCGCAATCTGAAGACCCGGCGGGCAGCGGCATGACGGAGATTTCGAAAAAGCCGGCGCACCCGAAAAAGACCGCTCATTCCGAAATGACTGACCATTCCGACATGACGGACGGTTCCGTCATATCAGAAACGACCGCAGGTTCAGACAATGCAGAAATAACTGAACAGACGAACGCAAACGACAAACCGCGCCGCGCCGCACCCTCGGAAGCGGCGATGATGGGGCGGGTGGCCACCATCGTCCTGCTGTTGCTGTTCGCGCTGGTGGCCGTCGTCGTCTGGATCGCCTGACCCGCAGGCTCTCCCCGTCCTCGCAATCCGCGCTTTGCACTGGTCAAACCGGGGCACGGGGTGACAGGATGACCCGGTGACGCAACGGCAGGGCAAACCCATGGCGGAACCGCAGGTCGACGGCTGGGAGGGTATCCTCGCCCCTAACGAACGCATCCTGTGGCAAGGCCGGCCACGCGGCGGGCTGGGCTTTGGCCCCGGCGCGCTGATCGCCCTGCCCTTCGGGCTGGCCTTTTCCGGCTTTGCGCTGTTCTGGATGGTGCTGGCCTCCGGCGCGGGCGGGCTGTTCTGGATGTTCGGCCTGATCCACTTCACCGCAGGGCTGGCCGTGGCCCTGGGGCCGATCCTGTTCCCCGCCTGGCGGCGGCGGCATACCTGGTACACCCTGACCGACCGGCGGGCCTTCATCGCGACGGACATGCCCCTGCGCGGGCGCCGGCTGGACAGCTACGATCTGCGTGCCACAACCCGGCTGAGCCTGGTGCCCGGCCCACCCGCGACAATCCACTTCGCCACCCGCAGCCAACGCGGACGGAATGGAACCCGCGCGGTGCCTGTCGGGTTCGAAAGGATAGAGGACGGCGACAGGGTCTATCGTCTGATGCGCGACCTGCGCGCGTCGTCCGCCGAAAGCCCGCCCGCCCACAGCACTCAGACGGAGCAGCCGACCCCATGACCCTGACCATCCGCCCCGCCGACCGCGATGCCACTTTTGTCTTCGCCACCGACCCTGAGGCCGACGTCCTGGCCCCCCTGCGCGAGGCACCGCCCCTGAACGGTCGGGCCAGCGCCACGGTAGCGGAGGTGCTGGGCCTCTCTGATCTGACCCCCGACGCGGTGGAGGTGGTGCATCCCGCCGATCTGGCCGGTCTGGGCCTGTCCGGCTACCTGACCGACGGGCTGGGATTGCAGGAGGACGCCGTGGCCCGCGACCGGGCCCGGCTGGACGCACTGAGCGCGCCGGTGGTCCTGTTGCAGGGCAGCGCCGCCGGAACCCGGGATCTGACCCTCGACCCGCCCCGCACCTTGCAATTCATCGGCCGCTATCCCGCCGCGCGCGGCAACAGCACGATGGAACCGCTGGTCAGCGACAGCGCCCGCGACCGTCTGGCCACGACGCCGGCGCCCCCGGCGCCAGCGCCACGGCGCCGGGGCTGGACGGCCGCCGTGGTGCTGGGCACCGCCGTGCTGCTGGCGATCCTGGCCACGATCTACGCCATCGTCCAATAAGCCGCCCCGTTGGATCACCCCGCCGCCCGGACGCATCGAAATCGGCGATTCACCCCGCCGCCCGATCTGCTACAAGGCGGGCAACGAACGGGGATGCCAGAATGACCACCACGCTTCTCAAGAACCTGATGCTTGTCGATCCCGAGGCGGGAACCGTCGAACCCGGTGCCCTGCTGATGGCCGAGGGGCGGATCGTCGCCGCCGGGGCCGAAGCCGATCTGCAAGGCGCCGACACGACCCATGATTGCCGCGGGCTGCACCTGGCGCCCGGTATCGTGGATATCGGCGTCAAGGTCGGAGAGCCGGGCGAACGGCATAAGGAGAGCTTTGGCACCGCCGGCCGCGCGGCGGCGGCGGGCGGCGTAACCACCATCGCCACCCGCCCCGACACGCTGTCGCCCATTGACACGCCCGAGACGCTGGAATTCATCGCCCGCCGCGCGCGGGAGGCAACGCCGGTGCGCGTGCTGCCCATGGCCGCCCTGACCAAGGCGCGTGCCGGCCGCGAAATGACGGAGATCGGGTTCCTGCGCGACGCGGGTGCCGTGGCTTTCACCGATTGCGACCAGGTGATCACGGATACCAAGGTGCTGTCGCGCGCCCTGACCTATGCCCGCGCCCGCGACGCGCTGGTCATCGGACACCCGCAGGAGCCGGGCCTGTCGGCGGGGGCCTGCGCCACCTCGGGCAAGTTCGCCGCTCTCAAGGGCCTGCCGTCGGTCACACCGATGGCAGAGCGCATGGCCCTGGACCGCGACATCGCCCTGATCGAGATGACGGGCGTGCGCTACCACTTCGACCAGATCACCACCGCCCGCGCCCTGCCCGCCTTCGAACGGGCCAAGCGCAACGGGCTGGACGTCACGGCGGGCGTGTCGATCCATCACCTCACGCTGAACGAATTCGACGTCGCCGATTACCGAACGTTCTTCAAGGTCAAGCCGCCGCTGCGCTCCGAAGACGACCGCCGCGCGGTGGTGGAGGCGGTGGCCAGCGGGCTGATCGACATCATCTCCTCCATGCACACGCCACAGGACGAGGAAAGCAAACGCCTGCCCTATGAACAGGCCGCATCCGGCGCCGTGGGACTGGAAACATTGCTGCCCGCCGCGCTGCGGCTGGTCCATGCGGGCGATATCGAGCTGGCGCAACTGTGGCGCGCATTGTCCCTGAACCCGGCCCGCCGGCTGGGGCTGGACAGCGGACGGATCGCCCCCGGCGCGCCGGCGGACCTGGTGCTGTTCGACCCCGATGCGCCCTTTGTGCTGGATCGCTTTGCGCTACAGTCGAAATCCAAGAACACCCCCTTTGACGGTGCCCGGATGCAGGGACGCGTGCGCGCGACCTTTGTCGCCGGAACCCAGATCCATGGAGAGCCGCTGTGACCCCCGATCTCGTCACCCCGCCCGTGCTGCTGCTGTTCTGGGCGGTGGCGGGCTATTTGCTGGGATCGGTCCCCTTCGGCATCGTGATGGCACGGGTTTTCGGACTGGGCGACCTTCGACAGATCGGATCGGGCAATATCGGTGCCACCAACGTCTTGCGCACCGGCAACAAGCTGGCGGCGCTGCTGACCCTGATCACCGATGCGGGCAAAGGCGCGGCGGCGGTGCTGATCGCCCGCGCGCTGGCTGGCGAGGATGCCGCACAACTGGCCGGGTTCGCCGCGTTCCTGGGCCATTGCTTTCCGGTCTGGCTGCGGTTCGCCGGGGGCAAAGGGGTCGCGACCTACCTGGGCACGTTGCTGGCATTGGCCTGGCCGCTTGGGCTGGCCGCCTGCGCCACCTGGGCGGTGGTGGCGGCGCTGATGCGCATCTCCTCGCTGTCGGCGCTGGTTGCAGCCGCCTCTACCCCGATCTGGGCGGTGCTGCTGGGCCGGGCGGAGGTGGCCGCCCTGTGCGCGGCGCTGGCACTTCTGATCTTCTGGCGACACGCGACCAATATCCGCCGCCTGCTGGCCGGGACAGAGCCCAGAATCGGCGGCAAATAACCTTTGACTGGGGCAGGACCATTTTGTCTGCTATGCCCGTTACGCATATTTTTTTAGGAGTTTGAGATGGATTTGACCCCCTCCATGCAGAATTTCATCCTGCATTGTGGTGAAATGGGCCCGCGTTGGGGGATGAATAGGTCCGTCGCACAGATCTTTGCCCTGTTGCACGTGGCGTCCGACCCGCTGACTGCCGAAGAAATCAGCACCACCCTGTCGCTGGCGCGGTCCAACGTCTCTACCGGGTTGCGCGAATTGCAGGGCTGGAAGGTCATTCGCGCCAACCGGCAGCTGGGCGACCGGCGCGATTGGTTTACCACGATCCGCGACATGAACGCCCTGACCCGCGCGATCACCGACCACCGGCGCGCGCGTGACCTGCACCCGACCCTGGCCGCGCTGGCCAAGCTGAAGGACGAGGCCGCGCAGGACGGCACTCCCGGCCCCGTGGCGTTACGCATGACCGATTGGCACGACGCGCTGGATGAGGTCGACCGCCTTCTGGCCCAGACCATGGCCCTGACGGCCGCCGAACGGCGCGCGGTGCTGGACGGCGGGTTGCTGATCGATGTGCTGGGCACAGATGAAGGCGCCGAAGACGACGGCGCGGCCGGAGAAGGCGATGGCGGCAAGAAAACCGGAAAGAAGAAAAAGAAATAGGGCGCCGCCCGCGCGCCGCCCTGTATCCTGTTCCGTACCGCTTGGCCCTGCCTGACGGCGCGACGCCGGATCAGTAGCTGTATTCGCCGAACACCCGCGTCACGTCGTGATCCCATGCGCTGTTGTACCGGTCCATCAGCTCATCCGCGGGCACCTTGCCGGACTCGACGCTTTCGCGCAGGGCGTTCAGGAAATGCGTCTCGTCCGGGATCAGGCCCTGGGCGCCGGGACGGGCGCGGGCCTTCAACCCGGCCTCCGCGATGTCCAGAACCTCGCGGGCCAGATCGTGCATGTTGATATCGTCGATCCGCGCCTGCAAGCCGTGATCTGCGGCTGCGATGCGCATCTCGTCGCGCTGCGCGGGCGTGAACCGGCGGGCCACGTCCCATGCGGCATCCAGCGCGCCCTGATCATACATCAGCCCGACCCAGAACGCCGGCAGCGCGCACAGCCGCCGCCACGGCCCCCCATCGGCGCCGCGCATCTCGATGAATTTTTTCAGCCGTGCCTCGGGGAAGATCGTGGTCAGATGATCGGCCCAGTCCGACAGGGTCGGCTTCTCGCCGGGCAGGGCCGGCAATTCGCCCTTCAGGAAATCGCGGAAGGACTGGCCCAGCGCATCGATGTAGACCCCATCGCGGTAGACGAAGTACATCGGCACATCCAGCGCGTAATCGACCCAGCGGTCAAAGCCGAACCCATCCTCGAACACGAAAGGCAACGTGCCGGTACGGTCACCGTCCAGATCGCGCCAGACGCGGCTGCGATAGCTTTTCAGCCCGTTGGGCTTGCCCTCGAAGAACGGCGAATTGGCGAACAGCGCGGTGGCCACGGGTTGCAGCGCCAGCGCCACGCGCATCTTCTGGACCATGTCCGCCTCCGACCCGAAGTCGAGGTTCACCTGAACCGTGCAGGTGCGGCGCATCATGACCCGTCCGGTGGTGCCGACGCGTTGCATGTAACCGTCCATCAGCTTGTACCGGCCCTTGGGCATCAGCGGCATGTCGTCATGCAGCCAATGCGGCGCGGCGCCCAGCCCGATGAAGCCCACACCGACCTTGTCGGCGATGTCCTTCACGTCACGCAGGTGGGCGTTCACCTCGTCGCAGGTCTCGTGAATCGTCTCCAGCGGCGCGCCGGAGAGTTCCAGCTGCCCGCCCGGCTCAAGCGAGACATTGGCGCCGTCCTTGGTCAGTCCGATCAGACGGCCGTCTTCCTCCAGCGGGGCCCAGCCGTGGCCGTCGCGCAGCCCTTCCAGCACCGCCAGGACCGAACGTTCGCCCGCATAGGGGATGGGTTTCAACGTGTCGCGGCAATAGCCGAACTTTTCATGCTCTGTCCCGATGCGCCAGTCGGACACGGGCTTGCAGCCGTCTTCCAGATATTCGGCAAGTTGTTCGTACCGTTCGATCGGCCCGCCGCCGGTTTGGGGTATGGACATTGGGGCCTCTTTTCTCGGTCAGCAGAACATGAACCCCAAGGCATTATTGGAATTGTTCGGCGTGTCAATGCACAGCCGCCTCGGCATCAGTGCAGACGCAGGGCGGCACGCTCCCAGATCACGATGGTGTGAGGGGGCGGGCGCTCCCGGTAGCGCTGCATATGGGTCAGCAGGGTCTCCGTCTTCAGGCCGGGCAACGCTGCGAAGACGTCGAACAGGGCTTCGCTGCCCTCGGCGTTGAAGGGGATGAACAGGTCCGGCTGGCCCGCCTGCGACAGCGACCAGCCGGGCGGGTATGCAGAGGGATCGACCGCCAGTCGGCTGACCTCGCTCAGCGCCACGACGCCCCCATCGAGCGGGCCGAAATAGGCGATCTGCCCCTCGTCCACGCGGACCACGCCAGGTCCGCCGCCATCGGTGCGAAACCGCGCCCGCTGCACCCCCGCCACGATCAGCGCGCCGGCGACCAGCAGCAGCACGGCGCCGATCCAGCGCAGCAGGCCAAAGCTGCCCAGCGTCCAGTACAGCCCCAGAAGCGCCACCACGCCCCCCGCCAGCGCCTCGCGCCATTTCATCAGGGCGGCGCGCGCCTCGGGGCGGACAAAGCTCATGACCAATCTCCCAATGCCTGTTGCCACAGGGTCATCGCGGCCACCGCCGCCGTATCGGCCCGCAGGATGCGCGGGCCCAGCGCGACCGGCGTGGCAAAATCCAACCCGCGCAGGCGCTGGCGTTCAGCCGGCGAAAATCCGCCCTCCGGCCCGATCAGGATGGCCCAGGGGCCGGGTTCGCCGCGCAGGGCGGCGTCCTCTCCCGCAAGGGCCTCGTCACAGAACATCAGGCGGCGCCCGGCAGGCCAGCCGGCCAGCAGGCGGTCCAGCGGCGCCAGCTCCGCCACCTCGGGCACGTAGGTGCCGCCGCATTGTTCCGCTGCTTCCACCGCATGGGCCTGAAGCCGGTCGCGGCGGATCCGCTCGGAATTGGTGAAATCGGTCTGCACCGGCAGGATCCGCGCGGCCCCCATCTCGGCCGCCTTCTCGACAATGAAATCGGTGCGCGCCTTCTTGATCGGGGCGAACAGCAGCCACAGGTCCGGCGGGTCGCGCTGCGGTGCGGTCTGTTCGGCACAGGCCAGTTCCCCACCGCGCTTGCCCGCCTGCGTGACCTCGGCCCGCCATTCCCCGTCGCGCCCGTTGAACAGGGCGACCGCGCCGCCGGTGGCCAACCGCATCACCCCGAAAAGGTAATGCGCCTGGTCCCGCTCCAGCGGAACGGTTTGCCCCGGCCCCAGCGGGTGATCTACATGTAGCCTGACTTTTACATTGCTCATGAGGGAAACATATGACCGGCCCGCAGCAGACGCCAGAGGGACAGGTGGCCGACGCCGTCCAAGGCAATTGGGTGGACCGCCTGGCCCCCGCCGCCACCCGTCCCTACCTGCGCCTGTCGCGGGCCGACCGGCCGATCGGCACCTGGCTGCTGCTGCTGCCGTGCTGGTGGGGCCTGGCGCTGGCGATGCTGTCGGACGGGCGCGCGGCCTGGTTCGATGCCTGGATCTTTGCCGGCTGCGGCATCGGCGCCTTCCTGATGCGGGGCGCGGGCTGCACCTGGAACGACATCACCGACCGCGACATCGACGGATCCGTGGCGCGCACCCGGTCCCGCCCAATCCCGTCAGGGGCCGTCAGCGTCAAGGGCGCGCTGGCCTGGATGGCGGCGCAGGCGCTGGTGTCGCTGTTGATTTTGCTGACCTTTCCGCCCGTAGCGATCGGGCTGGGCGTGTTGTCGCTACTCCCGGTGGCGATCTATCCCTTTGCCAAGCGGTTCACCTGGTGGCCGCAGATCTTCCTGGGGCTGGCGTTCAACTGGGGCGCGCTGCTGGCCTGGGCGGCGCATGGCAATTCTCTGGGCTGGCCCGCCATAGTTCTCTATGTCGCCGGCATCGTCTGGACCCTGTTCTACGACACGGTCTATGCCCACCAGGACGCCGAGGACGACGCCCTGATCGGGGTGAAATCCACCGCGCGCCTGTTCGGAGAGGCCAGTCCCCGCTGGCTGTCCGGGTTCCTGGTGTGCAGCGTGGCGCTGTTCGGGCTGGCGGTAGTCGGCGCGGTGCAGGCCCAGGGCAGCCCGCTGGCCCTTGTGGTCGCGCTGGCCGGGCCCTGGGCGATGGGCTGGCACATGCTGTGGCAGTTGCGCCGGTTCGACGCCGAGGACCACCCCCTGCTGCTGCGCCTGTTTCGGTCAAACCGCGATGCGGGCCTGTTGCCCCTGCCGTTTTTCGCCGTAGCCTTCCTGCTCTGATTGCCATGTGGGGCGCTGCGCCTTAGAGACTTGGTCCGGGACAACAAAAGCGGAGCTTGCATGATGCGTCTGTCTTCGGTCTTCATTCTTGCCGGGGCCTTTACCGTGGCGGCGGTGACCAGCCTGGTCGCGGCCGGATTCGCGGTTTCGCTGATCGAACGCTCCTCCGAAACCGGCGTCCGGACAGAGCTGGACCAGGACGGGCTGGGCTGGGCAGAAGTAGAGGCCGACGGGTTGCAGGTGATTCTCACCGGCACCGCCCCCAGTGAGGCGATCCGCTTTCAGGCACGCACCATGGCCGGCCGGGTGGTCGACGCCGCCCGCGTGATCGACCGGATGGGTGTCGCCGCCGCCGAAGATATCGCCCCGCCGCGATTCTCCATCGAAATGCTGCGCAATGACGAGGAACTCAGCCTGACCGGGCTGATCCCGCTGGTCACGAACCGGGAAGCCCTGATCGACCGCTTTTCGGGCCTGCCCGGCGTGGAGGAGGTCAGCGACCTGCTGCAAACCGCCGATTACGACCGACCCGAAGGCTGGCGCCGGGCGCTGGACTTCTCGGTTCTGGCCTTGCGCGACGTGCCACGGTCCAAGATCTCCATGGATGCCGGCACCGTCTCCATCGTCGCGATGACCGACAGCATGGCCGCCAAGGGCCGGCTGGAGGCGCGGCTGAAGAAATCCGCCCCCGACAGCCTGACCCTGACGCTGGACATCTCCGCGCCGCGTCCCGTGGTCACCCCCTTTACCCTGCGCTACCTGATCGAAGACGGGACCGGGCGGTTCGACGCCTGTTCCGCCGATACAGCCGAGGCGCGGGAAACCATCGTGGCCGCCGCGCGCGACACCCACCTGGAAGGCGCCGCCGATTGCGTCCTGGGGCTGGGTGTGCCGACGCCGGACTGGGCTGCCGCCGCCGACATGGCGATCCGGGGGCTGGGTCGGATCGGCGACGGCTCTGTCACCTTTTCCGACGCCGATATTTCGCTGGTCGCGGTCGAGGGCGCCGATCGCGGCACCTTCGACCAGGTGGTGGGAGAGCTGGAGAACAACCTGCCCGACGTCTTTGCCCTGCACGCCGTGCTGCCAGAAACCCCCGATGCCGAAGAACAGGGACCGCCGGAATTCGCCGCGACCCTGTCGCCGGAGGGGCTGGTGCAATTGCGTGGCCGTGTCTCGGACGAGGTGCTGCGCGCCGCCACCATCAGCTATGCCCGCGCCAAGTTCGGCAGCGACACGGTTCACGCCGCCGCCCGGCTGGACACGGATCTGCCCGACGACTGGCCGGTGCGCGTGCTGGCCGGGCTGGAATCGCTGTCATGGCTCAGCAATGGCGCGGTGACCGTGACGCCGGACGCCGTGTCGGTGCGCGGCGAAACCGGCCGCGAGCTGGCCGGTTCCGAGATCGCGCGCCTGCTGTCCGCCAAACTGGGGGAGAAGGAAGATTTCGCCATCGACGTGGTCTACCGCGAAAAACTGGACCCTCTGGCCGCCATCCCGACGCCGGAGGAATGCCTGGCCCAGCTGACCGAGATCCAGACAGGTCGGAAGATTTATTTCGAACCGGGCAAGGCCACGATCACCGCCGACAGCCGGGGTGTGATGGATGACATCGCCGACGTGTTGAAGACCTGCGGTGAGATCCCGCTTGAAATCTCGGGCCATACCGACAGCCAGGGCCGCGAGGAGATGAACCAGCAATTGTCCCAGGCTCGCGCCCAGACCGTGCTGAACGAATTGCGGATGCGCCGGGTCCTGACCGCCGCCTATACCGCGCGTGGCTACGGCGAAGAGACCCCGATCGCCGACAATGGCACGGAGGAGGGCCGGGAGGCAAATCGCCGCATCGAATTCTCCCTGATCGGGGCGGAGACCACTGCTGTGGAAGGCGCCGAAGCAGATGCGGACGGCGCCGCCACGGACGATGACGTCGAAACCGAACTTGCAAGCCCCGCGCAATCTGTCGCAGAAGGAGATGCTGCCGATCCGTCCGGGGAGGCCGCAAGCTCTGGAGACGCGACGGATGAACAGAACTGAGTTTATCATTGCCACGGCGATCATCCTGTTCGTCGCCTTCTGCATGGGCTGGTTCGCCTATTGGCTGATCCACCGCTTTACCCGCGTGTCGAAATCCGACATCGGAGAGCTGGAGCGCATGGCCCAGGAATTGCACGACGCCGAAGAGACCCGCGATCAGGCGATCACCTATCTTCAGCAGCGCGAAGCGGAACTGACCAACCAATTGTCTCAGACAGAGGCGGAACTCTCCGCCGCGATGGACGGCCTGCGCGAGGCCCGGCACGAGGCCGAAGACCTGCGCGCCTATATCGAACGGGTTCACGCCGCCCAGTGAGCGGGCTGCGGCCAGTCTGACGCCGCGCCTTTGGTCGCTCCCGCTACCAGCGGGTCAGGGCCGCCTCGTCCGCGTCCTTGGCCGCGACCCAATCGGACCCGTCCGCGGTGATTTCCTTCTTCCAGAAGGGCGCGCGGGACTTCAGGTAATCCATCAGAAAATCCGCCGCCGCGAAGGCCGCCGCACGGTGCGCAGAGGCGGTGGCGACCATCATGATCGCCGCACCGGCGTGCAGTTCACCGTGACGGTGCAGGATCAGCACCGCCTCCAGAGGCCAGCGGCCGGCAGCGTCCTGTGCGATGGCTTTCAACGCCTTTTCGGTCATGCCGGGGTAATGTTCGATCACCATCCGGTCCAGCCCGCCGGCGCCGGGCAGATCGCGCACCAGCCCGGTAAAGGTCACGATGGCCCCCGCCCCGCCCGCCTGCGCCACCGCCGCGGCGAACCGGTCGGTTTCAGCGCCGACGGCGAAGGCTGCGGACTGGACGCGGATGTCGGTGATCATTGATCAGCCCCCGGTCATCGGGGGGAAGAACGCGACCTCCCGCACCCCGGCCAGCGGAGCGTCGAAATCCGACAATTCCTGGTCCAGGGCGACGCGCAGGGCGCTTAGGTCCTCGAAGGCGGCGGCATAGCGGTCTTCGCGCGCACGCAGCTCGGCCACCAGATCGGCGACGGTCACGGCCTCTGTCCGTACCGTCTCGCGGGGCAGGCCGATGCGTTCACGAACCCATGCGAAATAGAGAACATCCATGGTCAATCCCTCAGATATGGCAGCGCCTTGCGGAAATAGTCGGTGCCGGTCAGCACCGTCAGCAGCGCCGCGACCCAGATCAGAAGCGCCCCGCCCCAGACCAGCACATCATTGGCCAGCAGCCACAGACGCAGGTTCACGCGGTCCGCCTCCCGTCCATCAAGGATGGCGCCGATCATCTCTCCGTCCATGCCGAAGACGGACATGCCCAGCTGATGTTCCGCAATACCCTGCGCCACCAGCACGACGATGGCGACCATCTGGGCGGTCGTCTTCCACTTCGCCAGCTTCGTCACCTTCAGCAGGCCGGCCGTATCGCCCAGGTATTCGCGCAGGCCCGAAACGAAGACCTCCCGGAACAGGATCAGCGCGCCCGGCAGGATCAGCCAGCCCGACAGCCCGGAGAAGGCCGCCAGGGTGAACAGTGCGATCACCACCATCGCCTTGTCCGCGATCGGGTCCAGCATCGTACCCAGCTTCGACACCTGGTTCCACTTGCGTGCCAGGTAGCCATCAATCCAGTCGGTGGCCGAGGCCGTGGTGAACAGCAGCAGCGCCGCGCCATCGGCCCAGGGGCGGGGCAGCAACAGGTAGCACAGGGCGAATCCCGGCGCGGCCAACAGGCGCAGGAGAGTCAGGAGATTGGGCAGGGTCATGGTCATGGCCCGATACCTAATGCCTCTGCGCGCGCCGGGAAAGCCCGCGCGGTCCAGGCCGGCCCGGTTTGCGGCTTTTCCATGCGCCGCGCACGCCGGTGCGTCACGGATACGCGGCGGATGGGGCGCGCAGGGGGCCACGGCCCTTGCCCGACGGGGCGCCGCGTCTTACATCCGGGTCATGAAAACATGGCTGCCTTTCCTGAACCGCCCGCCCAGTGTCGCAGTCATCCGGCTGTCGGGGATGATTTCCCAGGGCGCCCGTGGCGGGCTGAGCGACGAATCGCTGGCCCCCCAGATCGAGAAAGCGTTCCGCCGCGGCAAACCCGCCGCCGTGGCGCTGCGCATCAATTCGCCCGGCGGTTCGCCGGTGCAATCCTCCCTGATCGCCGCGCGCATTCGACGCCTGGCGGAGGAGAAGAACATCCCCGTCATCGCCTTTGTCGAGGACGTCGCCGCATCGGGGGGCTATTGGCTGGCTACCGCCGCCGACGAGATCCTGGCCGACGAGGCGTCGGTGCTGGGATCCATCGGTGTGATCTCCGCCAGTTTCGGCGCGCATGTCTTCCTGGCCCGCCAGGGGATCGAACGCCGCGTCTACACCGCCGGTGAAAGCAAAAGCATGCTGGACCCGTTCCGCCCCGAAAAGGAAGAGGACGTCGAACGTATCCAGCGCGTGCTGGGCGAGATTCACGAGACGTTCAAGGCGCAGGTCACCCGCCGTCGCGGCGCCAAGTTGGCACAGGATGCGGATCTGTTCACCGGCGAGATCTGGTTGGGCCCCCGCGCCCGCGACCTGGGGTTGATCGACGGTATCGGTCACCTGGTGCCCGAGATGAAGAAACGCTTTGGCGACAAGGTGCGGTTCCGCGTCTACGGCCCGAAAAAGGGGCTGCTGTCGCGTATCGGCGCCTTGGTGCTGGACCAGACCGCCACCACGATCGAGGAACGGGCCGCCTTTGCCCGGTTCGGCCTCTAGGGTGATCCTGAAGGTCGTGACCCTCTTTCTGGTCGGCATGGGCGTGCTGGCGATGTTCGGCAAACTGACATTGCCCGGCCAGAAACGTCTGTCGAACGCAAAATGCCGCCATTGCGGCCGTTACAGGATCGGCAAGGGCCCCTGCCCCTGCCGGAACCGAAAAGGATAAGTCTTTCCATGATGCCCTGGCTTCTCGCCGCCCTCGGGTTGGTGATCCTTCTGCTTGCCGGTGACGCGCTGGTCCGGGGGGCGGTGAACCTCAGCCTGCGGATGGGGATCCCGGCGCTGATCGTCAGCCTGACCGTCGTCGCGTTCGGGACCTCGGCGCCGGAACTGCTGATATCGCTCTCTGCGCTGTTCGACGGCATGCCGGGGCTGGCCCTGGGCAATGTCGTCGGCTCCAACACCGCGAACGTGCTGCTGGTACTGGGCCTGCCCGCGCTGATCGCCACCATGCCCACCAGCGGCTGCGACACGCGCAAATCCTACGCGATGATGCTGGCGGCGACCCTGCTGTTCATCGCGCTGGCCTGGACGGGGCCGTTCCGCTTCGGCACCGGGATCATTCTGCTGGCCGCCCTGGCGCTGGTGCTGGGACTCCAGATCCGCGAGACGCTGGCCCACCGGCGCACCGACCGCGACGCCATCGAGACGGTGGAGGGCGCCGACCCCGCGCTTCCCGGCTGGCGCATCGCGATCTTCCTGCTGATCGGGCTGGCCGGCCTTCCGCTGGGCGCCGAACTTCTGGTCAGAAACGCGTCGATCATCGCGCGTGGTTTTGGTGTCTCGGACACCGTAATCGGGCTGACCCTCGTCGCGGTCGGAACTTCCCTGCCCGAACTGGCGACCACGGGCATGGCGGCGCTGCGCAGGCAGGCGGACGTCGCCTTGGGCAATGTCATCGGGTCGAACATGTTCAACCTGCTGGCGATCATCGGAGTGACCAGCCTCTTTGGCCAGATCCCCGTGGCACCGGAGGTTCTGCGCTTTGACCTGTGGGTGATGCTGGGGGCCACCGTACTGCTGGTGCCGTTCGTTTTCGGCAGTCGGGACATCACCCGGCCCTGGGGCGTGGCGCTGACCGCGCTGTACCTGGGCTACATCACGCTGCTGCTGGTCTGAGCGCCCGTGAGGCGCGGCCGGAACGCGCCCGGTTCCAGATCCCCAGCCCCCCCGCAAGGGCCCCAAACCGGCCGGAGCGGCGAAAGTTGTACACGCCGAAAACGCGTGTCATCAAATCGTTACCAAAAGGTTAAAGTTATCAGGTGCTTGCCGAGAGCACGTTTTAATTTTGTTTAAAATCAATATGATACATAATAGCCCAAAAATTAGGCAAAACAACGAAGTGAGCAATATTGCTGGATTTTTTCCTGAAGGCCACAAAATACCCACGGGGTTATCCACAGATTTGGTGGACACCTTTACTCTTGAGACCACCTTCGGGAAATTGCAGCCCAGCGGAGGAATCGGACCGGTACGGCCATGACCCAGAGTAACGATCAACCGACCAGCGAATCGCCCCCTGTCCCGCAGGGGCGCGAGGTGATCCAGGGCTACCTGTCGTCGCTCACCGGGCAACCTGGCGTCTACCGGATGCTGGATGCCCAGGCGCGGGTTCTTTATGTCGGGAAGGCCCGCAACCTGCGCGCGCGCGTCTCCAGCTATGCGCGGCCGACAGGGCATTCTGCGCGGATCTCCCGGATGATCCGGGACACCGCCTCCATGATGTTCCTGACCACCCGCACGGAGACCGAAGCCCTGCTGCTGGAACAGAACCTGATCAAGCAGCTGAAGCCCAAATACAACGTGCTGCTTCGCGACGACAAATCCTTCCCCAACATCCTGCTGGCCAAGGATCACGCCTATCCGCAGATCCGCAAGCACCGGGGCGCGCGCAAGGCGCCGGGTGCCTATTTCGGGCCCTTTGCCTCGGCTGGCGCGGTGAACCGGACGCTGAACCAGTTGCAAAAGGTGTTCCTGCTGCGCAATTGCTCCGACAGCATGTTCGAAAGCCGCACGCGCCCCTGCCTGCTGTACCAGATCAAGCGCTGCTCCGCGCCCTGCGTCGGGCATATCTCGGAGGAGGATTACGCCGGCACCGTAGCCGATGCCGAACGGTTCCTCTCCGGCCGGTCGACCAAGGTCCAGGAGAAACTGGCCCAGCAGATGCAGGAGGCCTCCGACGCGATGGAGTTCGAGCGCGCCGCCGCCCTGCGCGATCGCATTCGCGCGCTGACACAAGTGCAATCGGCGCAGGGCATCAACCCACGCGGCACCGCGGAGGCTGATGTGATCGCCTTGCATATGGAGGGCGGTCAGGCCTGCGTTCAGGTTTTCTTCATCCGGGCGCATCAGAATTGGGGGAATCAGGATTTCTACCCCCGCGCCGGCGCCGATATCGAGGAGGCGGAGGTTCTGGAGGCCTTCCTGGGCCAGTTCTACGATCAGAAGGAGCCGCCGAAACAGATATTGCTGTCCCATCCCATCGAAAATGACGACCTGATGTCGGAGGCGCTGTCGGACAAGGCCGGGCGAAAGGTCGCCCTGCTGGTGCCCCAGCGTGGCGAAAAAGCAGAGCTGATCGAAGGCGCCGCCCGCAACGCCCGCGAGAGCCTGGGCCGCCGCATGGCCGAAAGCGCCACTCAGGCCAAGCTGCTGCGCGGCCTGGCGGAGGCGTTCGAACTGGACGCCCCGCCGTCACGGGTGGAGGTCTTCGACAACTCCCACATCCAGGGCAGCCATGCGGTGGGCGCCATGATCGTGGCCGGACCGGACGGCTACATGAAGAACCAGTATCGCAAGTTCAACATCAAGGGCGACAGCCTGACCCCCGGCGACGATTTCGGCATGATGAAGGAGGTTCTGACCCGCCGACTGACCCGCCTGCAAAAGGACGATCCCGACCGAGACAAGGGGCTGTGGCCCGATCTGCTGCTGATCGACGGCGGCGCCGGCCAGATCTCCGCGGTGAAGGAGATCATGGACGAGATGGGGGTCAGCGACCTGCCCTTTGTCGGCGTGGCCAAAGGGGTGGACCGGGACGCCGGGAAGGAAGAGTTCCATCGCCCCGGCCTGCGCCCCTTTGCGCTGAAGATGAACGATCCGGTACTCTACTTCGTGCAGCGGCTCCGGGACGAGGCACATCGCTTTGCCATCGGCACGCACCGGGCGCGACGTTCCAAGGCGATATCGGCCAACCCGCTGGACGATATCGCCGGCGTCGGCGCGACCCGCAAACGTGCCCTGCTGGCGCATTTCGGCAGCGCCAAGGCCGTGTCACGCGCCAACCTGGCGGATCTGAAGGCCGTGGACGGGATCTCGGGCCAGCTGGCCGAGGCGATCTACGACCATTTCAACCCGCAGGATTGAAAACGCCGTGCCCACGGACGGGGGACACGGCTGCAAATCCGGGTGACGGGTGGCGGGTGGCGTCAGTCGCGGATGCGCCAGCCGGTCTGGAAGATGCGCCAGATGATCGCCAGGCACAGCAGGGTAAACCCGAGGATCGCCGCCAGGCTGATGCCGATCGGCACATCGGAGACCCCGAAGAAAGACCAGCGCATCCCCGAGATCAAGTAGACCACCGGGTTGAACATCGTCACCTTCTGCCAGACTTCCGGCAGCATGGAGATGGAGTAGAACGACCCGCCCAGAAACACCAACGGCGTCACCACCAACAGCGGAACCAGCTGCAATTGCTCGAAATTCTTGGCCCATATGCCGATAATGAACCCCATCAGCGCAAAGCTGAGGCAGGTCAGAACCAGGAAGGCCACCATCGCCAGCGGGTGCAGGATCGTCAGGTCCACAAAGACCGAGGCGGTGCCCAGGATGACCAGCCCGATGAACAGTGACTTGGTCGCCGCCGCCCCCACGAACCCGGCCGTGATCTCAAGGAAACTGATCGGCGCGGAGAGATGTTCGTAGAATGTACCGATGAACTTCGGAAAATAGATCCCGAAACTGGCGTTGGAAATCGACTGCATGATGACCGAAAGCATGATCAGCCCCGGCACGATGAAAGACCCGTAGGAAATCCCGTCGACCTGGTCGATCCGCGAGCCGATAGCGGTGCCGAACACCACGAAATAAAGCGAGGTTGAAATGACCGGCGAGATGAAGCTTTGCAGCAGGGTTCGGAAGAACCGCTTCATCTCGTAGACATAGATGGCCTGTACGGCGCGCAGATTCATGCTGCGTCCTCCTTGATCATGCCGACAAAGATCTCTTCGAGACTGCTTTGATGGGTCTGGATATCGCGCAGGACGATCCCCGCCTCCTGTAGCCCCGCCATGAGCGAGGCGATGCCGGTGCGGTCGCCGTGGGTGTCGTAGCTGTAGGTCAGGCACATCCCGTCCGCCGCCAGCACCAGATCGAACGGCGCGAGGCTGTCGGGCACGGCGGTCAGCGGCTCCCGCAGGTCGATGCGCAATTCCTTGCGGCCCAGGCGCTGCATCAGATGGTCGGTTTCCTCCACCAGCAGGATCTCCCCGGCGCGGATCACGGCGACGCGGTCGGCGATTTCTTCCGCCTCCTCGATGTAGTGGGTGGTCAGAATGATGGTGACGCCCTCGGACTTCAGCTGGGCGACGGTTTCCCACATGTCCTTGCGCAATTCCACATCCACCCCGGCAGAAGGTTCGTCCAGGAACAGCACGCGCGGTTCGTGGCTGAGAGCCTTGGCAATCAGCACCCGGCGCTTCATGCCGCCGGACAGTTCCTTGATCCGGGTATCTTTCTTGTCCCACAGCGAGAGGGTGCGCAGGATCCGTTCGATCAGCGCGTTGTCGGGTTTCAGCCCGAACAGCCCCCGGCTGAGGCGCACCGTGTTGCTGACCGTTTCAAAGGGCTCAAGGTTGATTTCCTGCGGGACCAGCCCGATCAGCTGGCGGGCGCCGCGCCAATCGCGCACCACATCATTGCCGCCGACCCAGGCGGTGCCATCGGTTGGGGTGGTGATCCCGCACAGGATGGAGATCAACGTGGTCTTGCCCGCGCCATTGGCCCCCAGGAGGGCGAGGATCTCACCGGCACGGATTTCCAGATCCACGCCCTTCAGGGCCTGAAACCCGCCGTCAAAAGTCTTTGTCAGGTTGCGCACGTCAACGATCGGGGTCATCGCAGGTCCTTTCCTGGTTGCCCCCGATACCTAGCGCCTCGCCGGCGATGCGCAAACCACCCGCATGCGCCTATTTCTGCGCGCTGGCGCACATTGAATGCAAGCTCATGCCGTTCCGCGAAGGCACAAACGGGCCAGCGGACCGATTCGGCCCGCCGCACCCCGACACTCCGGGGTCAGTTGCCGCGCAGCCGCGACAGCCAGCCCTTGCGCACCGCCTCTGGCTCGGCATCCTCCGCCTCGGGATCGGAGGGCCCTTCGAGAACCTCCTGGAACCGGGTGAAGAACTGGTCGGCCATCTTGCGGGCAAAGCCGTCGATGATCCGCCCGCCCAGCTGCGCCAGTTTCCCGCCGACCTTGGCCTCCACCTCGTAGGTGAGCTCGGTGCCATCCGGGTGATCGGCAAGGGTGACGCGCGCCTGGCCCTTGGCAAAGCCTGCGGCGCCGCCCTTGCCGTCGCCGGTCAGGGTCAGAGCTTCGTCCTGCACCATGTCGGACACCGTAACCGCGCCCTTGAACGTGGCTTTGACCGGGCCGACCTTCTGCACCACCGTGGCGGTGAACCCGTCCTCCGGCGTGCCGGTGACCTCCTGCGCGCCGGGTACGCAATCTTTCAGAACCTCGGGCGAAAGCAGCGCAGCAAAGACGATGGGCCGTTTTGCCTTGATGACGCGACTGTCGTTCATATCCATGGCGGGTCTCCGATGATGTTGCCCCCGACGGGGTGTCGCCGGACGCTACCGGATCGGCCGGCGGGTGCCAAGGGACCGCCCCGCTCACGCCCTGATCACGGGATCGGGAACCGGCGCCGGGGCGGCGCCGTTGGGGTTGCGTTACCGAACCTGTCACCCCGCCTGACACGCGGGGCACCAACAAGGGGAATTGCGTGGAAAATCTAGCCCGCCGCCTGGGTCTGAAGACCGATCCAACCATCTTTTTCGTCTCGGCGGGGCTGACTGCCGCCTTTGTCCTGATGCTGGTGATCGCCCCGAACCCGATCGGCGACGCCTTTGCCGCCGGGCGCAGCTGGATCGTCACCAACCTGGGCTGGTTCTTCATCCTGGGGGTCAACATCTGGTTGGGCTTCCTGGTCTGGGCGGCCGTCTCCCGCCATGGCCACATCCGCCTGGGCCCGCGCGGATCGCGGCCGCAATATTCCAACCTGTCCTGGTTCACGATGCTCTTTGCCGGCGGGATCGGGACCGTCTTGATGTTCTGGGGCGTGGCCGAACCGATCAGCCATTTCCAGTCCCCGCCAATGCCCGGTGTCGAACCCCATTCGGAGGAGGCCGCCCGGGACGCGATATCCATCGCGATCTACCACCTCGGGCTGCACACCTGGACGATCTTTACCCTTCCGGGCCTGGCATTTGCCTATTTCATCAACCGCTATGACCTGCCGGTGCGGGTCAGCTCTGTCTTCTATCCGCTGCTGAAGGAGCGGATCCACGGCCCCGTAGGCAAGGCCATCGACATCGCCTCCATCCTGGGCACTCTGTTCGGCGTCGCCGTGTCGCTGGGGCTGGGATCCTCGCAGATCGCCGCCGGGCTGTCGGCGCTGTTCGGCTGGCAGGACGGCACCATGCTGAAAGTCCTGATCCTGGCGATGCTGACCATGGTGGCCGTAGGCTCCATCGTGGCGGGCCTGGACAAGGGGGTAAAGCTGCTGTCGAACCTCAATATCGGCATGGCCGTGGGGCTGATGATCTTCGTGCTGTGCACCGGCTCCACCCTGTTTCTGCTACGCGGCATGGTGGAGACCTTCGGCCTCTATTTCGAGAATCTGCCCCGCCTGGCCTTCTGGAACGATATGCTGGCGAACGAGAACCCGACCACCGATGGCTGGGGCTGGCAGGGCAGCTGGACAGTCTTCTACTGGGCCTGGACGGTGACCTGGTCGCCTTTCATCGGGCTATTCGTGGCGCGGATCTCCCGCGGGCGGACGATCCGGGAATTTGTTTTCGGCGTGTTGCTGGCACCGTCGCTGTTCACTCTGGTCTGGTTCTCCATCTTCGGCTGGCAGGCGATGGAGTTCGACGGCATCGGTGCCGCCGCGCGCGCCGCCATGGGCGATCAGGCCGGAGAGATCAGCCGCGCCGTGGCGGAAAGCGTTCCCCTGGCGATGTTTGCCTTTTTCGAACATTTCCCGATGACGGGTTTCGTTCAGGGCTTTGCCGTGGTGATCGTCGCCATCTTTTTCGCGACATCCTCGGATTCGGCCTCCCTGGTCGTGGACATGCTGTGCACCGGCCACGCCCGCCCCGGTCCGGTGCATCAACGCGTCTTCTGGGGCGCGGCCGAAGGGGTGGTCGCGGCGATGCTGATCGTGCTGGCAGGCGACGCCGGGCTGACCGCGTTGCAACAGGTGATCACGGTGGTCGGGCTGCCGATCTTCATCCTGGTAAGCATGATGATCCCCTCGCTGATCCGCGGCTTCGCGCTGGAGGAGATTGACCACGTCACCATCGGAAAACGTCCCCAGCTGGAAGAATTCTGACCCGGACAGGGCGAGGGGCCGGCCCGTGGCCGGAGTTCGGACCGCCAGCTGCCGGCCCCCGACTGCGTCGCAGGATTCGGACAGAGCGCCAGCGCCCCGTCCCGCACATATTTCATGCGATCTCCCCGCGAAGTTGGCCGCCATAAGCGATCTGCGATACATCCGCCAAACGCAGAACATGCCCCTAGGGAAGCGACATTTTGCGCGCACGACAGGGCTATGCGTCAAAATCCCGCAAGTTCTTTGTGCAGAAAAGAAATTTCTCCGGAAGCCCCGCTTGCCAATGGTATGAACTTCGCGCTACGTCCCTATTGCAACCTGCGCTCAATTCAAAGGGCGCGAATAAAAAACAGCAAAAAATTTGTCGCGGCGGGGAATATGGAACGGTTCCGCCACCTGCGTATTTTTGGGATGAGTACATTGACTATCAGATTATTCCGCTGCGAAGCATGCGGGCATAGAATGCGCATGCGCGGTGACCTCTGCGGTCGCTGCCATGCCTACAAGGAATGGTATCAGAAACCGTGGCCCTGGGTCGCGCTTGCGATCTGCGCACCGCTTCTGGTGACGGCAACATTGGCGGCTGCGCTCTGACGCGGTCGCGACGTCCGGCAGGTTCAGTCGCACCTTGAACCTGACCGGCGTTGCCAACCTTGCCTGTCCCGCCACGGGGCAGTGATCCGCTCCCGGCGGCCCGTCGCGCTGCGCACCGTCCCCCACCGGTTTCAAACTGTCGAGGCCTGGGAAAAACCCATGGGGTCGCGCGCAAAATCGGGACCATTGCCCCGCTGCCTGCATGGCAACAAGCGACGTCTCACCTGGATAGAAAATATCTACCCGCGATCGAGGGGGTAAATGGCGCACCGGGGAGGATTCGAACCCCCGACCCCTTGATTCGTAGTCAAGTACTCTATCCAGCTGAGCTACCGGTGCGTGGAGCCGTGGTTTAGACCCTGTGCAGAGGGAGCGCAAGGGCAAAATCCCGGGCATCGCCACGTAACCCAGGGAAAATTTTCGCGGCGGGCGCACCGGGCAGCATCAGGTCTCGCGGTCGGCGAGATCCTTGGGCAGCAGGATCAGGAAGCCGGTGCCCTGGGCGCCGGTATGCTCCAGGCTGATGCTGCCGCCGTGGCCGCGCACCAGCTCCGATGCGATGGCCAGGCCCAAACCAGAACCGCCCTTCTTGGTACCGCCGGTAAAGGGGGTGAACAGGTTTTCCTGCGCCTTGGGGGGCAGGCCGGGGCCGGTATCGGTAACCCGGATCAGCCAATCGGCTTCCGTCTCCGCCGCGCTCAGCGTGACCTGGCCCTCGCGGCCGGTCGGGGCCAACGCCTGGCGGGCGTTGCGCACCAGGTTGATCAACACGCGGTGCAGCTGTTCGGGGTCGGCCCGCAGCTTCAGCCCCGGCGGCACCTCGTCGACGATCTGCACCGGCGCCTCGCCCACGGCCAGCAGCTCGCTCTCTGCCACGTCGGCCGTGACATCGGCCAGCGTGATCCAACTGAGGCGAGGCGCCGGCTCTTCGGCCCGTCCAAAAGCCAGCGTGCTTTCCGTCAGGTGCACGGCGCGGGTGATGGAGTTCACCAACTTGGGCGCCAATCGCTTGACCGTCGGGTCTTCGACCTGTTCGATCCGGTCGGTAAAAAGCTGCGCCGAGGTCAGGATATTGCGCAAATCATGGCTGATCTTGGCCACCGCGCCGCCCAGCTGGGCCAGCCGTTCCTTCTGCCGCAGCGCCGATGTCAGCTGCGTTTGCAGATCGTGCAGCGCGGTCTCGGCCTCGCGCAATTCGCGAATGGTGGCAGTGGGCTCGATGATACGCCGGGCATCCTCGGGCGCGCGCGCGTAGGATTTCATATGGCCCACGACCCCCTTGATCGGGTGGACCAGCAGAGCGCGCACGGCGACGAACAGCAGAACCGCGGTAAAGGCCGAGATGACCGCCGACAGAAGTAGAATCCGCAGCCCGTAATCCAGCATCGCGCTGCGCAGCGGCCCGGTAGGCATCGTGACTTCGATCAGCAGCCCGGCCTCCCGCACCGGATTGCCGAACACCCGGATCACCGCATCCTCCCGGCGCAGCACCGTCCACATCGCATCGCGGATCAAGCGCAGGGCGGTGGGATCGCGCAGGTCATAGGTGCCCACCACCGGCCCCGGCACCGGAGATGAGAGGACCAGCTGCCGCGCCTCGTCCCTGCGCAGCACAACGTTGAAGACTTCTGCGTTGCGCAGCAGTTCTTCTTCGAGGTCGGGGCCGATCATGTCGTCGGCCAGCAGGGCCAGTGACGCGATCTGTGCCCTCTCCAGCCGGGAAAGCAGATAATCCTCCCGGAACCGCGCGACAGATGGCACGAAGATCAGCACTTCGGCCAACATGACGAAGATCACGGTCAAGAACAGGAAACGGCCGGAGAGGGTATTCATCATGGGGCGTGACGCGGGCGCTTTTACCTAGGGAACAAGGCGCTGGACCAGCCGCACCGCGCGTTTGATCCAGGCGTTATCGAACAGCTTTGGTGAAAAATACGCGCTCGCGGCGGATTTGCCCACCTCCGACATGGTCGGATACGGCAAAACCATGCCCGAAATGTCGGAAAGTTTCAGCCCCTTGGAGATCGCAAGAGACCAGGGCGCGATCAATTCCCCCGCCTCCGCCGCCAGGATGGAGACCCCGACGGGCTTTCCGCCCACAACCATCACCTTGATCCGGCCAGCGCGGCGATCCATGGCCACAGCCCGGTCATTGGAGGCCAGCGGTGCCTGCACGACCGACATCTGGCCACCGTATTCACCGCGGGCCTCGGCCTCTGTCAGGCCGATCTGGGCCAGTTCCGGATCGGCATAGGTAACGCGCGGGATATGGCTGGTCTTGGCCGTGGCCGGCAGGCCGAGCACGGCGCGGCGCACCACGATGCCGCCGTGATAGCCGGCGACGTGGGTGAATTGCATCCCGCCGGCGACATCCCCGATGGCAAAGACCTTGCGGTTGGTGGTCCGCAGCGACGAATCGACCTGGATACCCGTTTTCGTCGTCTCGATCCCGGCTGCGTCGAGGTTCAGCGCCGCGGTATTCGCGCGCCGCCCCAATGCAACCAGAAGGTGCGTCCCGGTAATACGCCGGCCGTCATCGGTGGTTACGGTGATCCCCTCTGCCGATGGCGCGACCGCCTCGGCTCGGGCGCCTTCGACCAGATCGACACCTTCGCCCCGAACGATCTCCTTCAGCTCCGCCGCCAGTTCGGGATCGTCATGGCCCAGAGCTGTCTCTGCCTCGATCACGGTGACGGCGCAGCCCAGCCGGCGATGGGCCTGTGCCATCTCGATGCCGATCGGGCCGCCGCCCAGGACGATCAGGTGCTCGGGTTTCTCGCGCTGGTCGAACAGCGTTTCGTTGGTCAGGTAGGGCACATCGGCCAGGCCGGGGATCGGCGGCACGGCCGGGCTGGCGCCGGTGGCCAGGACGATGCGCCGTGCGCTGATCACCGTGTCACCGGCCTGCATCTCGCGGGGGCCGGTGAATCGGGCTTCCTCTCGGATGACGCGAATGCCGAAGCCTTCGAACCGTTCCTGCGAATCGTGCGGGGCGATGGTGGCGATGGCCGCCTGCACATGGTCCATGGCAGCGGCGTAATCGACTGCCACCGCGCCGGTGGAAACGCCGAAGCGACCGGCCTCGCGCGCCTCATGCGCGGCGCGGGCCACGGCGATCAGCGCCTTGGACGGCACGCAACCGTAATTCAGGCAATCGCCGCCCATGCGGCCCTTTTCCACCAGAACCACGTCGGCGCCCATCTGCGCGGCACCTGACGCCACGGACAACCCACCCGAGCCGGCGCCAACCACCAGCAGGTCACATTTGATCCGGTTCATGTCACATCTCCTCCCCGCAACGCGCGGATGATCACCGGCAGAAGCGCCAGCGCCGAAAGTCCCAGCAAGGGCAGCAGGACGAAAGGTTCGAAAACGACCCCCAGGTCCGGCGTGTCGCCCCGGTCGAACACCTCGCCCAGGCCTGCGCCCACGGAGGTAAAGACCACCGCGCCGGGCATGATCCCCAGAAAGGTGGTGATGGCAAAACGGCGCAGCGGCACCGACAGCAACGCCGGCAGCACGTTGGCCACGAAGAACGGCACCACCGGCATCAGCCGGATCAGGAACAGCATCGACCATTGATTGCGGTCCAGCTCGTCCTTGAGCTTGCGAATCCGGCCTTCGGAGGCGTTCATCCTGGCCGCCAGCTGATCCCCCAGTCCGGCGCGCACCGCCAGGAAGATCCCCACCGCGCCCAGCGTCGCGCCCAGCACGTTGAACAACGCACCGGGCCACAGACCGAACAGGAACCCTCCGGTCAGCGTCGCCACCGTGGCGCCCGGCAACGAGAACGCCACGATCGCGGCATAGGCGGCAATGAAGGCCAGCGCCGTCAGGACGGCGTGATCCTGGCGGAAATCCGTCAGCGCCTCCCGGTGCCGGGCCAGCGTGTCGAAACTGAGCGTATCGCGCAGCAGGAAGGCACCCAGCAGGGCCGCCACCGCCACCGCGATCAACGGCAATCGGCGGCGCAGGCGCGACGGGGCGGGGCGGTCTGGGGGCGTGGCGATTTCGCTCATCCTTGGTCCTTGTGCGGTATCTCTGGTGTGACGTACCCCTAGACATGCAGCCAAGGCGACAGCGGCGACAGCCCTGTCACGTCAGGGTGATCGGACGTGACCGAAATCGCCCTGCAACGGGTGTGGAACAGCGTTTCCGAAACATTCCGGGCTGCTGGCGGGAAAACTGTTACAAAACCCCGATGCCGGTTTGACTTCGCCGGCGCCGCTGCCTATAGACCGGGCTTCGAACAGCGCGGGCCGCTTGGGGCGATTCCCGAATTGCACCCGCTTGGCCCTACCCGCAGGCCACGAACCTCGGGCATGAAATGGAGACGGAGCGATGAAGCGCACCTACCAACCTTCGAACCTGGTCCGCAAACGGCGCCACGGTTTCCGCGCGCGCATGGCCACCAAGGCCGGCCGCAAGATCCTGAACGCACGGCGTGCCCGGGGCCGGAAGTCGCTGAGCGCGTAAGCGTATCGGCCCACCGCAGCCCGCGTGTGACCATGACACCGCCGAATGCCCGGCCTGACGCTGACGCACCAGCCGACGGACCCATGGCTTCGGCGGTTTCGTCATGCCCGGACGCCGGCCGCGCACCGGCCGCGCCCGGGCTGGTCACGATGACCAGGCGCGCCGATTTCCTGTCCGCCGCCCGTGCCCGCCGCCAGGGGGGACCTGCGATTATGGTCCAGGCACGCAAGCGGGAGACGCCGGACCCCGCGCCCGGCGCCATCCGCGTCGGCTTCACCTGTTCGAAGAAGGTCGGCAATGCCGTCGCCCGCAACCGCGCCAAGCGTCGATTGCGTGAAGTCGCCCGGCTGGAACTGCCGCTAATCGGGCGGCCCGGCTGGGATTACGTGTTGATCGGCCGCCGCGATGCCACCGCCGACCGCCCCTTTGACCTGCTGTGCGCCGATTTCGTCCGCGCCATCGCCAAGCTGCACGGCAAGGGCTAGCCGATGTCCCCCGCCGCCTATGTGCTGTCCCTGCCGATCCGCGCCTACCGGATGATCTTTTCCCCCTGGGTCGGGCATAATTGCCGGTATGATCCGACCTGCTCGGCCTATATCCTGCAAGCGTTGGACCGCCACGGCCCGTGGCGCGGCACCTGGCTGTCGGTGCGCCGGGTGGCGCGCTGTCACCCCTGGGGCGGCATGGGCGTGGACGACGTGCCGGACTGACGTTCGTTCCAGAAGGGATTCCCATGCTTGACGATGCCGATGACATTCACCCGCTGTTCCAAGGCGCCCCGAAGACGACGGAGTTCAAGAAACTCCGCAAGCGGCTGGTGCAGGCCACGCGGGAGGCGATCGACCAATACGGCATGATCGAACGCGGCGCGCGCTGGCTGGTCTGCCTGTCGGGCGGCAAGGACAGTTATACCCTGCTGGCCGTACTGCACGAATTGCAATGGCGCGGGCTGTTGCCCGTCGATCTGCTGGCCTGCAACCTGGACCAGGGGCAGCCCGGTTTCCCGGCGACAGTCCTGCCCGAATTCCTGAAGAAGATGGGCGTTCCGCATCGCATCGAATACCAGGACACCTATTCCATTGTGATGGACAAGGTGCCTCAGGGCCGGACCTTCTGCGCTCTCTGCTCCCGATTGCGGCGTGGCAACCTCTACCGAATCGCACGGGAGGAAGGGTGCTCTGCCGTGGTGCTGGGCCATCACCGCGACGATATCCTGGAAACCTTCTTCATGAACCTGTTTCATGGGGGGCGCCTGGCGACGATGCCTCCCAAGCTGGTCAACGAGGAAGGCGATCTTTTCGTTTACCGCCCCCTCGCCCACGTGGCCGAGGCCGATTGCGAGCGGTTTGCCCACGCCATGGACTATCCGATCATCCCCTGCGACCTCTGCGGATCCCAGGACGGGTTGCAGCGCCAACAGGTCAAACAGATCCTCGATGGTTGGGAAAAAAATGCGCCCGGACGTCGGCAGAAAATGTTTCGCGCCTTGATGAACACCCGGCCATCACATCTTCTGGACCCAAATCTATTTGATTTCGCAGGACTTTCCCGGCCATCCCCGGCCGAATCCCCGACGGCGGGCGACAAGGAGGTTCCGCAACTGCGTTAAGCTCACGTTGAGAATATGCGCGTAGACCGGCCCTGACGGATCGGGAGACGAGGATGCGCAGAAGAGGGCTGAACAGAACACTGCGTGCGATGCGCAACAGGGCACAGGACCGATTGCTGGGGCCGCAAATGCTGGCCTTTGTCCCCGCGATGGCTCTTTCCGCCTATTGGCTGGGGGGAGAGGCGGCGCTGATCGTCGTCACCCTGGGATTGCCGTTGGCCTATTCCCTGGGCGGCGCCTTTGCCCGACCGGGCCGCTGGAAAGGGCCCGACCGCGATGGGTTGACCGGCCTCCCCCATCCCGACCAGGTGATCGACATGCTGAACGCGGCACTGAACCCGCGACTGGCGACGCATCGTCCTACCCTGTGCATCGTCCTGCGGCTCGACGATATCGAAACCCTGGGCCACCGTCTGGGCCGCGATGGCCTGGCCAGCGCGCAGGTTGCCACGGCCGCCCGCCTGCGCGGCGCGCTGCGCGACGACGATCTTGTCAGCCGCATGGCGCAGGGTGTGTTCGCTATCGCCGTGGCCCCCAAGGCCCAGCTGGATCTGGAAGCGGCGATCCAGTTGTCCTCCCGCCTGCAACGGGAGGTGGAGGCCCCCCTGTCGATGGACGGCGCCGCCCTGAGCTTGACCTGCTCCCTCGGCTTCTGCCTGGGCACGCGCAGCCCGCAGCCCAAGGGCAGCGCGATCCTGGCCGCCGCCACCGCCGCGGCCGAAGAAGCATCTGCCAACGGCCCCTCCGCCATCCGCGCCCACGCGCCCAACCTCGCAGCCCTGGCGGCCGCCACACCGCCTCGGGACGAAGACATGGCTGCCGCTTTCGATACGGGTCAGATCGTGCCCTACTTCCAGCCACAGGTCTCTACCGACACCGGGCAGGTCATGGGGTTCGAGGCGCTCGCCCGGTGGATCCACCCCGCTCGGGGCGTCATCTCTCCCGCTGATTTCCTGCCGGCGCTCAACGCCCAGGGCCTGGCCGGCCGACTGACGGACCTGATGCTGGTCCAGTCGCTGATCGCGTTGCGTCGCTGGGACGACGCGGGACTGAAGGTCGCGCAGATCGGGGTCAATGTATCGGGTGCGGACCTGGCCAACCCCCACATCGTCGACAAGATCGCCTGGCAGCTTGACCGCTACGGCATTGCGCCGGACCGCCTGGCCATCGAGGTTCTGGAAACCGTGGTCTCCCTATCCGCTGACGATGGCGTGACCCGCAATATCACCGCCCTGGCCAAGCTTGGCTGCCGCATCGACCTGGACGATTTCGGCACCGGCCATGCCTCCATCGCCGCCATCCGCCAATATGCCGTCCAGCGATTGAAGATCGACCGAAGTTTCGTCACCCGCGTCGATCGCGACAAGGAACAGCAGGACATGGTCGCCGCCATCCTGACCATGGCGGAACGGCTGGGCATCGACACCCTGGCAGAGGGGGTGGAGACACCTGGCGAACACGCCATGCTGGCGCAACTGGGGTGCAGCCACGTGCAGGGGTTCACCATCGCCCGCCCCATGCCGTTTGAGGAAAGCGTCGCCTGGTTCCGCGATTACCAGGCCTCGCTCAAGGAAACGCCCCCGATCGGGCGACGCGCCGGGTAGTCCTCCGCCCGGCCGGATCCTTCAGACAAAAGGCCCCGCAGGGGTGGCGGCTGGTCGCGCGGGGGCCGAATGCCCTTGACCTTTCGGGCCATGGCAGGTTGAACCCCACTCACCTGACAATAGCATATGGCGCGATATTCGATGGACGACCAAAACAAGAACCTGATCCTTGCGACGGCTCTCAGCTTCATCGTCATTCTTGTGTGGCTCGTCGTGTTCCCCCCACCCGACACCGCGACCGACCCCAATGCGCCCGCCGTGGCCGAACAGACCGAGGACACCCAGACCGCTGCCGGCGGGACGACCCTGTCCCCTGGTGCCGACGGCGCCCCCCAGTCCACGCTCGGCACCACGGACACCACACCGGATGCCGCGCCGCAATCGGCGCGCCTGCCCATCGACACCCCGCGCCTTTCCGGCTCCATCGCCCTGACCGGCGCGCGGATCGATGACCTGGCGCTGAAGGATTACCGCGTCGATCTGACCACCGATTCGCCCGAAGTGACGCTGATGCGTCCTCAGGGGGAGGCGGACGCCTACTACGCCCTGCACGGCTGGATCGCCGGCACCAATGTCGATGCCGCCGCCGTTCCCGGCGCGACCACCGACTGGCAGATCGCCGATGGGGAGACGCTGACCCCCGACACCCCGGTAACCCTGGCATGGGACAATGGCAGCGGCCTGGTGTTCCGCCGCACCATTTCCGTGGATGACCATTACATGTTCCGCATCGTGCAATCGGTGGAAAACACCGGCGATGCGGCTGTCAGCCTGCGCCCCTATTCCCTCCTCCGCCGTCATGGCGAACCTTCGGATTTGAAGAACTTCTTCATCCTGCACGAAGGCCTGGTGCGTCTTTCCGATGGTGAGCTGGAAGAAGCCAGCTATGACAACATGGTCGATTACGACACCGACCCCCGCGAAGGAGCCAATGCGGAACGGATCGAAGTCTCTGACAGCGGCTGGATCGGCTTTACCGATCACTACTGGATGTCGACGCTGATCCCGCCCGCGCAGACTCCATTCCGGTCGACGGCGAAGTTCTACCCCACCCAGAACATCTACCAGGCCGAGGCCGTGCTGCCGCAACAGGAGGTGGCTCCCGGCGCCACCCTGACCAGCGAGACCTACCTCTTCTCCGGGGCCAAGGAATGGGAAACCATTCGCGCCTACCAGAACGATGGCGGCGTGACGAAGTTCCTGGATGCGATCGACTGGGGCTGGTTCTTCTTCCTGACCAAGCCGATCTTTGCCGTGCTGCACTGGCTGCACAGCTTCATCGGCAACATGGGCTGGTCGATCATCGCCCTGACAATCGTGCTGAAAGCGCTGCTGTTCCCGTTGGCCTACAAATCTTACGCCTCCATGGCCAAGATGAAGGAACTGCAACCCCAGATGGAGCAGATCAAGGAGAAAGCGGGCGACGACCGGCAGAAACTCCAGAAGGAGATGATGGAGCTTTACCGCAAGGAGAAGGTCAATCCGGCCTCCGGCTGCCTGCCGATCCTGCTTCAGATCCCGATCTTTTTCTCTCTCTACAAGGTGATCTTCGTGACGCTGGAACTGCGCCACGCACCCTGGGTCGGCTGGATCCGAGATCTGTCCGCGCCTGATCCGTCTTCTATCTTGAACCTGTTCGGCTTGCTGCCATTTGCCACGCCGGATCCCGAAAGCTTCCTGGCGATCATCAGCCTGGGTATCCTTCCGATCCTGTTGGGGATCTCCATGTGGCTTCAGCAGAAGCTGAACCCGGCGCCCGCCGATCCGACGCAGCAGATGATCTTTGCCTGGATGCCCTGGGTGTTCATGTTCATGCTGGGGAATTTCGCAAGCGGGCTGGTTCTCTACTGGATCACCAACAACACCATCACCTTCTTGCAGCAATATGCCATCATGCGGAGCCACGGCTACAAGCCCGACGTTTTCGGCAATATCCGCAAGAGTTTCCGCCGCAAATCCGCGGCCGAAGGGAAGAAATGACCGGGGCCTGCCCCCGGCTGCAGGTGCGCGGATGAGCGCCCTGCCCTTCCCCCTGGCAGAAGCGCCGGATCACCTCACCTCGGAATTGGGGCGGAAGCTGTTCGCCGGTGAGGTCGATTTCGTCAAGGGCGTGGTCGCCATGTCCGGCCTGCCCCCGGCGGACCGGATGGAGGTCTGCTTTGCCGGGCGTTCGAATGTCGGGAAATCCAGCCTGATCAATGCATTGACGGGAAGAAAAAACCTGGCACGCGCCTCCAATACGCCCGGTCGCACGCAGGAAATCAACTACTTCGCCCTGGGCGATGTGTCCTTCCTTGTCGATCTGCCCGGTTATGGCTATGCCAACGCCCCGCTGCCGGTGGTTGAGAAATGGCAAAAGCTGTTGAAGCAATACCTGTCCGGTCGCCAGACACTGCGCCGGGCCTTTGTATTGATCGACAGCCGTCACGGGGTCAAACCCGTCGACGAGGAGATCATGGCCCTGCTCGACAGTGCGGCGGTGGTGTTCCAATGCGTCCTGACCAAGACCGACAAGCTGAAGAAGGGCGAATTCGACCGGATGCTGGCACAGGTGCGTGGCGCTCTGTCCCGCCACCCGGCCGCCTACCCCGAGATTATCGCGACCTCTTCGGAGAAGGGCGAGGGGATCGCGACCCTGCGCAGCATCATTGCCACCCTGGACTGAGCTCGGGCTGGTCCCATCGGGGAAACGCCCCCGTCAGAACTGGTAGATCGCCCGCATCGAGAAGGTATTGACCTTCTGCATCCCGCCGGCCGGTGCGTCGAACCCATGATGCAGCAGCTCGGCGCCGAGTGACACAGGCTCTGCGATGCGGCGTTCGTAGCCCACACCCAGCACATAGCCCGGATGGGCGCCAAAGGCGCCGCCGCTGCGGGCCGCACCGAAGATGCCGTAGACCCTGTCCTGCCGTCGCGCAACGCCCAGCCGCAGCTTCAGCCGCGTGATCCGATCGAGGTTTCCGGAGGCGGTGCCGATATCGGTGCGCGAATGCTCCAGCTCGGCGCCCGCGATCATGGTCCCGAACTGGCGATCGATCCCGACGAATGCGCTGACAAAAGGGGTGTGGTCCGAATCGGTGGCCAATCCCAGCGTGCCGCCAGCATAGGGACCGAACCGTTCCTGCGCCTGCGCCCCGGAGACGAGAGCAAGAGCCGTGGTACAAGTAATTGTGAAAGCATGGGTTTTTCTGATCACGTCCATGCGATCCCAACGCGCCCGCAGCCATTTTGTTTCCCGCAACCTGCCCCCTGCTCACCGGACATGAAAAAACCCGGGCGCGGCGCGCCCGGGTTTCTCTGCATCCTGGGGAGGAATGATGCGGATCAGAAGCGGTAGTTCACACGTGCGGAGAAGGTGTTCGCCGTCACGTCGGTGCCACCACCGTTGAAGTCGTTGAATTCGTGGTACAGGTATTCACCGCCCACGCTGACCTGGTTGGTCACGCGGTATTCCGCGCCCAGACCGGCGACATAACCTTCGTCGGAGCCCATGTTGGTGTTGGCGGAGGCCGCACCGACAACGCCATACAGCAGGGCATCGCCCGCGTCGTAACCGGCGCGCAGTTTCAGACGGGTGATGTCATCGACGTCCACGCCGCCGGTGGTGTCGAAATCACCGGATTGGTAATCCAGCTCGCCACCAAGAACAAAGGTGCCGAAGTCATGATCGTACCCGCCGTGCAGGCCGTAGACTTCGCCGTCGCCATCGGCGGTGCCGGCGTCGAAATCGCCGTAGCCCAAGGACAGACCGCCATAGGCGCCGGTCCAGTCGGTGGTGTTGTAGACGGGTGCAGGCGCCGGTGCGGGCACAACGGGGTCGGCCGGGGCCAGGTTCGCGCTTCCGGCAAAGGCCGGTGCAGCAAGTGCGGTGGACGCGGCAAGGGCGGTCGCAAGACTGCGGATCATGGGTCTCTCCTTAAACTGGGGCGTTTTGCCCACTTTTTTCTCGACGTCGCCGGGGCAACGCCTCAGGTTCCGGTCAGACGGTCACGCCGCCTGGACTGTCGGAACAACGGATAGATAATGCACCTGGTTCCCGTTTGCCCGTGGCCCCGCAGGGCCTGCGCAGAAACCGGCCTACAGCGCCTAGAAGCCCGCACACCGTTGTTCACATGCGATTACGACGCCGTGAACGCGCTTTTAGAGGGCTGAAGTTAATAAATAATTTCTTCAAGAGAGGCGCCAATTTTGCGCGGCTTTCCACCGATGCGCAGCCGCGTCGGTGCGGCGGTCTTCTCTTGGCAGCGCGGGGGCAAGCGCGTATCACGTTGCGGAACGAGGAATGGATGATGAAGAAGCAGACTGCCATGAACCGCGATTGGATCGCCACCGCCCGCACCCTGTCCGAAGCGCTGCCCTATCTGCAACGCTACGAAGGGGCGATCGTCGTCGTGAAATTTGGCGGCCATGCCATGGGCGACGACGAGGCGATGCAGACCTTTGCCCGCGATATCGTGCTGATGCGGCAGGTCGGGGTTAACCCGGTGATCGTGCATGGCGGCGGTCCTATGATCAACGATATGCTGGACCGGCTGGGCGTGAAATCCGATTTCGTCCGGGGCAAGCGGGTGACCGATGCCGCCACGGTCGAGGTGGTGGAAATGGTACTGTCGGGCCGCGTGAACAAGGCCATCGTGCAGGCGATCAACGAACAGGGCGGCAAGGGTGTCGGCCTGTCGGGCAAGGACGCCGGTCTGATGATCTGCGACCAGACCGACCCGGATCTGGGCTTTGTCGGCACCCCGGCCGAGATCGACACCGGCATCCTGCATTCCATGTTCCGCAGCGACATCATCCCGGTGATCGCACCGCTGGGCATGGGCCGCAACGGCGAGACGTTCAACATCAACGGCGACACCGCCGCCGGGGCCATCGCGGGCGCGCTGAAGGCCGATCGCTTGCTGCTGCTGACCGATGTCGCGGGGGTCAAGGACGCGGAAGGCAACGTCGTGACCGAGCTGTCCGATGTGCAGATCCGCGAGATGACCGAGCAGGGCGTGATCGCCGGCGGCATGATTCCCAAGACGGAAACCGCGCTGGACGCCATTGCGCGCGGGGTGCGTGCCGTGGTCATCCTGGACGGGCGGGCACCGAATGCGGTGCTGCTGGAATTGTTCACCGAACATGGCGCCGGGTCGATGATCCGCGCAGGCTGAGGCATGGACCAGGCTGCCGCGATTCGTCTGCCGATATTCCTGGGGCTATTCACCCTTTTCGCCCTGGCAGAGGCATGGGCCCCGCGCCGCGCCCGTGCCCAGAAGCGCCCGCGTCGCTGGTTGACCAACTGGGGGATTTCGATCGGTGGCACCGTGATGCTGCGGCTTATGGCCCTTGGCCTGCCGCTATTGTCCATCGGGGCGGCGCTGGATGCGCAGGCAGGGGGCTGGGGGCTTTTCAACCGGCTGGGCTGGCCCGCAGCGGCGGAGGTGGCGGCCAGCGTGCTGATCCTGGATTTCGCGATCTGGTTTCAGCACCTGGCGACACACAAGGTGCCGCTGCTCTGGCGGTTGCACCAGGTGCACCATGCGGATCGGGACGTGGATGTGACCACCGCGATCCGGTTTCATCCGCTGGAGATCGGGCTGTCGATGCTGTGGAAGATCGGGTTGATCTACGCGCTTGGCCCCTCTGCCCTGGCGGTTCTGCTGTTCGAGATCATCCTGAACGGCACCGCGATGTTCAACCATGCCAACCTGAACCTGCCGCCCTGGCTGGACCGCTGGATGCGGCTGGTGATCGTGACGCCGGACATGCACCGGGTGCATCATTCCGTGCATCGCGACGAGACGGACAGCAATTACGGCTTTGCCTTCTCACTTTGGGATCGGCTGTTTCGCACCTATTCCGCCACGCCGCGCGATGGGCATGACGGGATGGTGCTGGGCCTGGGCTGGCAGGACGAGCGCCCCTCCCGATTGGGGTGGAGCCTGTGGCTCCCCTTTCGTCGCTAGGGATCGCGGATTGGGACCGCGCGGCGCGGCCCTGCGGGCTGCGGGTTTCGGCGGCCCTGCACCCCGCGCCGGATCCCGCGCTGCCCGCCGGGACCGGCACCTTGTTGCTGTTATCGCCGAAGACACCCCGGTTCTGGGCGATCTTTACCGCCAGCGCGGAATATCGCGACGGGGCGGAGGATCCGATGGACCGCTGGTCGCGACGCGTCATCAACGCCCTCACCCGGCAACAGGATGGCGCCTGCGCGGTCTTTCCCTTTGACGGGCCGCCCTATGCGCCGTTCTACGATTGGGCGCGAGTCGCCGGCGGCGTCCAGCGCTCACCGGTGACCCTGCTGGCCGATGCCGAGGACGGGCTGCACCTGGCATTTCGCGGCGCGCTGGCTCTGCCCGCCACCCTGCCCCTGCCCGCGCCCCGACCCGCGCCCTGTACCGGTTGCATCGCGCCCTGCGCCACCGCCTGTCCGGCGGGCGCGCTGACCCCGGCGGGCTATGATGTGCCCGCCTGTCGCGCCTGGTTGGAGACAGAGGCCGGAAAAATCTGCCTTCACCATGGCTGCCAGGTGCGCGAGGCTTGCCCCCCGGCCCGCGCTCGTGGCAGGGTCTTGGCACAAAACATTTTTCATATGCGTCATTTTACCAAGTAACAGCCCAGATGCGCCGCCGCCTCATTCTCATGCGTCACGCGAAATCATCCTGGGCCACCGCCGGTCAGGAGGATCACGCACGCCCCCTGAACGGACGTGGACGGCGCTCTGCGGAGGCGATCGGCAAATGGCTGTTCGACCGCGAATATCTGCCCGACGTGATCCTGTGCTCCACCGCCGCCCGCACGGTCGAGACGCTGGAGCGCCTGAAGATCAGTGGCCGTGTTGAATTGCTGGAGACGCTCTACCACGCGCCCGCCGGCATCATTCTGGATCAACTGCGACTGGCGGACCGCGAGAATGTGCTGATCCTTGGTCACAATCCCGGCGCGGCCGATTTCGCCGCCCGCATCCTGCGCGATGCGCCGCCGCATGGCCGGTTCGCGGATTTCCCTACCTGCGCGACCTTGGTGGTGGATTTCGAGGTTTCGGAATGGGCGGAGGTGCAGTTCGGGACCGGCACGGTGCGCAATTTCATCACGCCGCGCGAGTTGCTCCAAGAGTGACCGGCAGGCCCGCGCCTGCCCCCTGCATAGGCCCCCGAGACAGACGAAAAACTGCGAGGCCCCGAACGGCCTCCCCGCCGTTCGGGGCCTCGCCCCTCGCATGCCCGGCGGACCCTCTCCCCGGATCCGCCGCCACAAACGCCGCTCGTCAGTGCCCCAGGATCTGGGACAGGAACAATTTCGTCCGCTCGGACCGCGGGTTGTTGAAGAACTCTTCAGGTTCGTTCTGTTCGACGATCTGACCCTGGTCCATGAAGATCACGCGGTTGGCGACCTGACGGGCAAAGCCCATCTCGTGCGTAACACAGAGCATGGTCATACCCTCCTGTGCAAGCTCGATCATCGTGTCCAGCACCTCCTTGATCATCTCGGGATCAAGCGCTGAGGTCGGTTCATCGAACAGCATGATCCGCGGCTTCATGCACAGCGACCGCGCGATGGCGACCCGCTGCTGTTGACCCCCCGACAGCTGGCCGGGATATTTGCTGGCCTGTTCGGGGATCTTCACCTTTTCGAGGAAATGCATGGCCGTTTCCTCGGCCTCGCGCTTGGGCACCTTGCGCACCCAGATCGGCGCCAGGGTGCAGTTTTCCAGGATCGTCAGATGCGGGAACAGGTTGAAATGCTGGAAACACATCCCGACCTCGGACCGGATCTTGTCGATGTTCTTCAGATCCGAGGTCAGTTCGGTCCCGTCGACGATGATCCGCCCCGCCTGGTGTTCCTCCAGACGGTTGATGCAACGGATCAACGTCGATTTGCCCGATCCGGAAGGGCCGGCGATCACAATCCGCTCGCCCCTGTTCACCGTCAGGTCGATATCGCGCAACACGTGGAACGTGCCGTACCATTTGTTCATGTTGCTGATCTCGATGGCGACCTCGTCGCTGACCATCAGCTTGGAACGGTCTACCTGGGGCATCGTGTCAAATGCAGTGTCGGTCATGGTCGGACCCTCCTAGCGGTGCCCGGTCTGAAGCTTGCGCTCCAGATACATCGAGTAGCGGGACATGGAAAAACAGAAGATGAAGAAGACGGCGCCGATGAAGATGAACAGCTCCCAGTAGACACCGTTCCAGGCCGTGTCGGCGCGGATGGCATTGGCCAGGCCCAGCGGATCGAACATCGAGATGATCGATACCAGCGTCGTGTCCTTGAACACCCCGATGAAGGTGGAAACGATCCCCGGGATCGAGATCTTCAGCGCCTGCGGCATGATGATCAGGCGCTGCGCCTGCCAGTAGTCCAGGCCCAGGCTGTCGGCCCCCTCGTACTGCCCGGTCGGCAACGCCGCCAGCCCGCCACGGATCACCTCGGCCATGTAGGCGGAGGCGAACAGCGTCACCATGATCATCACCCGCAGGATGATGTCGAAATTGGTGCCCGGCGGCAGGAAGATGTTCAGCAGGGTAGAGGCCACGAACAGCAGCGTGATCAGCGGCACGCCCCGGATGAACTCGATAAAGCCGACGCAGATCGCCTTGACCAGCAGCAGGTCGGACCGCCGGCCCAGGGCCAGGACGATGCCGATGGGCAGCGAACACATGATCGCCGTCACACCGATGGTGATCGACAGCATGAAGCCGCCGAATTCCCGCGATTGCACCGCTTCGATCCCCAACGGGATGATGCTGTGAACCCCGCCCGCGAAGGGCGCGGCCAGCACGGTCCACCACAGCACCGCCAGCACGACCCCGGTCAACAGCGCCAGGGCCGGGATGATCAGCGATGACAATACGCGGAAGGCCACAGCCACGATGACAAAGCCCAGGATCGCCGCGATCGGCATCCAGATCGACCCGCCCCACAGCAACCAGACCGCCAGGAAGGGATAGAGCATGGAAAACCAGATCATCTTTACCGGGACATAGGCGGCAAAGAGGATCGGTCCCAGGGCCACGAACAGCAACACCAGCGCCAGCACCGGCCGCCAGTAGAGGTCGGAGGGGTAGAACCCGAACATCAGCTGTTGCCAGCGCTCGCGGATCACCCCCCAGCAGGCGCCACCATGGCCGCCCTCCCCCGTGGCCGCGAACATCTCCCGGCATTCGGTCAGGGAGGCTGCGCTCCAGGTCGGGGACAGCAGCCAGGGCACCATGCGATAAAGCAGCATGGCGATGAACAGCAGCGACAGGATGGTCAGTGCCGAATTCACCCAGGTCGAGAACAGGTTGGAGCGCGACCAGCCCATGATCCCCACCGTGGAGGATGGTGGCTCCTTCTCCGGCAGCATGGTGTCGCGGACGAAAAGTACGGATTCTGCGTGTGTGTCAGACATCTTACCGCTCCACCAGTTTAACGCGGGAATTGTACCAGTTCATCACCGCCGAGATCAGCAGGGAGATGGCCAGGTAGATCAGCATGCCAAGGAGAACCGTCTCTAGCTCCCGGCCGGTCTGGTTGAGCGTGATGCCCATCAGCGTGCCGGTGATATCCATGTAGCCCACCGCGATGGCGAGAGAGGAGTTCTTGGTCAGGTTCAGGTATTGCGAGATCAGCGGCGGGATGATCACCCGCAGGGCCTGGGGCAGGATGACCAGGCTCATGATCCGGCGCGGACGCAGGCCCAGGGCGGCTGCCGCCTCGGTCTGGCCCTTGGAAATGGCCAGGATGCCGGCGCGCACGATTTCCGCGATGAAGGCGGCGGTATAAAGCGACAGGGCCAGCCACAGCGCGATCAACGAGTTGCGCAGATAGGTGCCGCCGCCAAAGTTGAACCCCTTGAGCACGGGATACCCGAGGTGGAAGCCCAGCACCGCCAGCAGCACGATCAGCGGCAGCAGGATAACGCCGAGCTGGATATGCCATGTTCGGGGTCGGATGCCGGTGGCGTTCTGCTGCGCTTCGGCGCGTTGCGCGATGCGGTTGCGGACGAACAGGCTGCCGCCCAGCACGATCAGAATCGCAATCAGGTCGAGGCTGATGTTGAACGCTCCGCCTATCGGGAAGTCGCCCAACCCGCGCGAGAACAGCGGTTCGGGGATGTAGACACCCCGATTGGTGACGGCCACCGAGTCGAAGAACGACATCGTCGCCGCCGGGTCTTCGCCCCGGAAGTCACGCGGCGCCGGCAGGCTTTCGATCAGGATGGCCATGCTCAGCACGATCCACATCAGCACCGGCACGTTGCGGAAGAGCTCCACGTAGATGGTCATCAGCCGCGCCACCAGCCAGTTGTTGGACAGGCGCAGCACGCCGATCAGCACACCGACGACGGTGGCCGCGACACAGCCCATGAAGGCCACGAGCAGCGTGTTGAGGATACCGACAAACGCGGCACGCAGGTGGCTGGACTGCGAGTTGTACTCGATCAGCCGCTGGTTGATGTCATATCCCGCCGGTTCGAACAGGAACCCGAAAGACGGTTCCTTGCCCAGGTCGGCGAGGTTCTGCGCTGTGTTGAGGGCAAGCCAGCCGAAGAACAGCAGGAAGGCGACCAGCGCGATGATCTGAAAGGTGATGGCTCGATACCGGGTATCGTAGACAAGCATGGATAGCTTGAACGACGCCGCCGGCGGGTCGGTGAGTGTCGACATGGTGATGTGGTCCCCGTTGCCCGACCGTATTCTGATTGCGTCTGCGCGCGTCGGTCGGTGACTGGCTGCCCCGAAGGGCCCGTTGCGAAGGGGCGCGAAAAAATCGCGCCCCTTGCGAGAGACTTAGCGGAACGGGGGGGCGTACATCAGGCCGCCGTCGGTCCACTGTGCGTTCAGCCCGCGGGCCAGGCCGATCGGGGTGCTTTCGCCGATGTTCTGTTCGAACAGCTCGCCGTAGTTGCCACCGGCCTGGATCGCCTTGACGGCCCAGTCGGCCTCGAGGCCCAGCATCTCGCCCAGGTTGCCCTCGGTCCCCAGCAGGCGGTTGATTTCCGGGTTGTCCCCGGCGGAGGACGCCATGTCACCCACGTTGGTGGAGGTGATGCCCAGTTCCTCGGCCGCGACCAGCGCGTTCAGGGACCAGCGGACCACGTCGCCCCATTCGTCGTCACCGTGGCGGACCAGCGGGCCCAGCGGCTCCTTGGAGACGATCTCCGGCAGCACGACATGTGCGGTGGGATCTTCGAACGTGGCACGCGTTGCGGCCAGGCCGGACGCGTCGGTGGTGTAGACGTCACAGGCGCCCGCCAGGTATTGCTGCTGCGCCTCGGCGTTGGTCTCGATCGGGACCGGCTCATAGTTCATGTTGTTCTTGCGGAAGAAATCCGCGAGGTTCAGCTCGGTCGTGGTGCCGGTCTGGATGCAGACGGTCGCGCCGTCCATTTCCTTGGCCGAAGAGACGCCCAGCTCCTTCGGAACCATGAAACCCTGGCCGTCGTAGTAATTCACGCCGACGAAGGTGAACTTCAGGTCCACATCGCGGGAGAACGTCCAGGTGGTGTTCCGCGCCAGCATGTCGATTTCGCCGGAGGCAAGCGCGGTAAAGCGGGTCTTGCCGGTGGTCGGCACGAATTCGACGGCGGTCGGGTCGCCCAGAACAGCGGCGGCGACGGCGCGGCAGACGCCAACGTCAAAGCCTTTCCATTCGCCGTTCGCATCCGGCGCGGCAAAGCCGACAAGGCCGGTGGTCACGCCGCAGTTCAGCTTCCCACGTGCCTTGACATCGTCCAGGGTGGCCGCGGCGGCAGCGCCTGCGGTCAGCCCGGCGACGGTCAGCGCGCCAAGAAATACGGATTTCATCATGTTAACCTCTTCCTGATTGTCCGCCGCTGGATTTGCTCCGGGCGGTTCATCTGGTCCGTGTTGGACTTCGGGTGAAACATATTGAGAAGGTGTTCCCCCCAACAGTATCAGGAGTGTGAGCGGATTCATCGCGGCCGGTCAAGGCTGTCATAACAAATTTTAATCTACTTGCCGCTACGATTCACGACTTGGCACAGCGCAATGCCAAGTAGTGGGTAGATGAATTAGGAACCCAATTCCAAAACTCAGGCTGCGTGCAGAAAATCCAGGAAGCGGCGCGCATTCAAAAACGCCTCTTCCTTGTGCGCCGCCTGGGCGGTGGCTTCCTCATCGGCGCCCCATTGCTCCTGTTGCCAATCCTCGTCGATCCGCGACAATGTCCATATCTCCCCGATTGGCCGCGCGCCGTGGAATGCGGCAAAGCCCAGGATCAGCGATCCCGACAACGACACCAGATCGTGAAAGGCCGTCAGCTCGAATGCCGACATTTCCGACACTTGCGTCTTCAGCCGGGCCAGGTCGCGCGGATCCTGGGGCGCATGCATGACCCCGGGGCGCGGTTGCAGCCGGGCACCCAATGTCGCGCCCGCCCAATCCAGCAGCGGATCCCAGGCCGCAGCCTGCCGCAGCATCAGCGCCTCGGGGCTGGTCGCGCGGTAGCACAGCAGATCGCTGTCGCCGTAATCGGCCAGCATGGCCACCACCTCCTCCCGTTGCGGCGTCACCTTGTCGATGGCGGCATTGGCGGCGCGGGTGACGGGCATGGAGGCAGGGTTCACGGTTTCGACCTGGGCGTCCCACTCCGCGGCGATGGCATGGGCCAGCGCGGCCGAGGGCACGATCAGCGGCGCCTTGGCCGGGGTGCGAACCGGGCGATTGTCCAAATGGATGGCGAAACCGCCGTCCTGCGGTGTCGCCACGGCCTGTTTCCAGAATCGGCGGGGGGCCCATTCGCTCATGTTTTCACCTCGAATACGTCGTCAATCGCGCGCCGCAGCGCGGCGGCATCGGTCACCGCCGGGCGCTGCGGGGAAATCTCTTCGGGCGCATGGTAGCCCCAGCCAACGCCGATAAACCCTGCACCCGCCGCCTGTGCCATGTCGCGGTCATAGGTGGTGTCGCCGATCATCACAGTCTTCGCCGCCGTCACGCCGGTTTCGGCCATGGCGCTCAGCAGCATGGAGGGATGCGGCTTGCCCGGATGGTCGTCGGCCATCTGAAGGGTGACGAAATGCCGGTCCAGCCCGTGCATCTCCAGCAAGGCCAGTAGACCGCGCCGCGACTTTCCGGTGGCGATCCCCAACAGCAGATCGTCGCGACCGCACAGCCCGTCCAGCAGCTCCATCATCCCTGGATAGAGCGGCGTCCCCCCTGCCCCGCCCAACAGGCGCAGGCGCTGGTATTCGGCCTTGTAGCCGCTCACCAGCCGGTCATAGACGCCATCCGCCAACCCTGGCGCGATTTGACGGACGCCGTGGTCAAGCGACAGCCCGACCATGCGCAGCACCGCAGCACGCTCCGGCACCGGCAGCGCCACGCCCAGAAAGGCGGCGGTCATGGAGGCGACGATATCCGCCTGGCTGTCCACCAGGGTGCCATCCACGTCGAACACCACCAGGCGCGGCATCATTGAAACCCCTCGTCCTCGTCAAAGGGATCGACGGGCACGTCGGCGGCGCGCCATTGCATCGCCTCCCAGGTCCGGCCCATATGTTCGGGCAGCGGCGCGGTCAGGTTCAGGGTCCGGCCGGTGATCGGGTGGCGCAGACGCAGGTGGCGGGCATGAAGATGCAGTTTGCGGCTCAGCTCTCCGCCCAGCTGCGCGCCCCAGCCGTCGCCCAGATTTTCCTGGCCAGAGCCACCATACTTGCCGTCCCCGATGATCGGGTGCCCCAGCTCGGCCATATGGGCCCGCAGCTGGTGGGTGCGCCCCGTCACCGGCACCAGCGCGACCCAGGCGGCGCGCTTGGCCAGCGGGGACAGCACCGCGTAATCGCTAACCGCGCGCTTGGCACCGGGGGTCTTGTCGACCTGTCCGGGATGCAGGCACAGCATCTTCTCGCCCTCGCCACCGGCGCCATGGCCCGGCGCCTTCACCAGGCCATAGCGGATCGTCCCCATCGCCGGAGAGGGCACGCCCGCCACCACCGCCCAGTAGATCTTGCGGGTCTCGCGGGCGCGGAACGCCTCAGTCAGCTTGGCCGCGACGGACCGGCTCCGTGCCAGCAGCAGCAGGCCCGAGGTATCCTTGTCCAGGCGGTGCACCAGCCGGGGTTTCTCATCCCCCGGTCGGGTCAGCGCAGCAGACAGGCCATCGACATGACGCGTCTGCTTGCTGCCGCCCTGAACGGGCAGGCCGGCGGGCTTGTTCAGCACGATCAGGTGATCGTCCTCCCACAGCACCGCATCGCGCATCAGCCGGGTGTCGGCCTCTCCGATGCGGGGGATGGGCGGGGCGGCGGGCTGCTGGTCGGGATCGGGCAAGGGCGGCACGCGCACGTCCTGCCCGGCCTCCAGCCGGTGATTGCTCTTGATCCGGCCGCCGTTGACCCGCAGTTCGCCCTTGCGGCACATCTTCTCGATGCGGCCCTGGGTCAGCTGTGGAAACAGGCGCCGCAACCAGCGGTCCAGCCGTTGATCGGCATCCGCCGCGCCGACGGTGATCGTTTGCACGCCGCTCATGTCAGGATCTCCCGGCCAAGCCAAAGCCCGGCCACCAATGCGGCAAGGGACAGGCCCACGGACAGCCCCACATAGGCCGCCGCCTGTCCCAACGCGCCGCGTTCATACAACGTCACCGCTTCCAGCGAAAAGGCCGAGAAGGTCGTGAACCCGCCCAAGAGGCCGGTGACAAGAAAAGGCGCCCAATGGGTCAACCCACGTGCCGCCATCACGGCGACCAGCAGGCCCATCACTCCGGAGCCCAGGATGTTCACCCCGATCACGCCCAGCGGAAAGCCCCCCGCGCCCCAGGCACGCGTGACCGCGACCCCCGAAAGATAGCGCAGGCTGGCCCCGATGGCGCCGCCCAGGGCGACCTGAAGGATCGTTGAAATCATGGCGCCCCCTGTCGCGCCAACCGGGGCGGGAGTCAAGCTGACCCGCCCCCGCCACGCTTCGCCCGCAGGCGGGCGAAATACTCCACCCGCTTGGCCAGGTCACGTTCGAACCCGCGTTCGACGGGGCTGTAGAACTGCTCCCGCTCCATGTCCTCGGGGAAATAATCCTGGCCCGAGAACGCGTCTTCGGCGTCGTGATCATAGGCGTAGCCCGTGCCGTAGCCCTGGTCCTTCATCAAGCTGGTGGGCGCATTCAGGATGTGGCGCGGCGGCATGGCACTGCCGTTCGTCCTGGCGCTGCGGCGGGCGGCCTTGTAGGCGGCGTAGCCCGCGTTGGATTTCGGCGCCAATGCCAGGTAGACGACCGCCTGCGACAGCGCCAGCTCCCCCTCCGGACTGCCGAGACGCTCGTAGGTCTGCCAGGCCTCCAGGCAGAGGCCCTGCGCCTGCGGATCGGCCAGGCCGATGTCCTCGACCGCCATGCGGGTGATGCGCCGGGCCAGGTAGCGCGGGTCTTCGCCGCCCTCCAGCATCCGCGCATACCAGTACAGCGCCGCGTCAGGGTCCGATCCGCGCACCGATTTGTGCAGGGCGGAAATCAGGTTGTAATGCTCGTCCCCCGACTTGTCGTATTTGGCCGCCCGCCGCATCAACCGCGCCGACAGGGCGGCCGTGTCCAAAGGCGCCTCCACGCGCCAGGCGGCAACTTGTTCGACCAGGTTCAACAGCGCGCGCCCGTCGCCATCCGCCATGGCAAAAAGCGCGGCACGGGCCTGCGCATTCAGCGGCAACGGGCGGTTCAGCGCCGCCTCTGCGCGGGCGGTCAATTCCTCCAACTCTACCAGAGAAAGGCGTTCCAACACCAGAACCTGAGCGCGAGACAAAAGCGCGGCATTCAATTCAAAACTGGGGTTTTCGGTTGTGGCGCCCACAAGGATGATCGTGCCATCCTCCATATGCGGCAGGAAACCATCCTGCTGCGCCTTGTTGAAACGGTGGATCTCGTCCACGAACAGCAATGTCCCCTGCCCCGCGCGGCGGCGCTGGCGGGCAGCTTCGAACACCTTTTTCAGATCCGCCACGCCGGAGAAGATCGCGCTGATCTGTTCGAAATGCAGCTTCGTCTCATGGGCCAGCAGGCGTGCGATCGTCGTCTTGCCGGTGCCGGGCGGACCCCAGAATATGATGGAGGACAACGAGCCGGATTCCAGCATCACCGTCAACGGCGCATTGGCGCCAATCACCTGCGGCTGGCCGATCACCTCCGCCAGCGCCTGCGGACGCAACCGATCCGCCAGGGGGCGCGGGCCGTCGGGCATGTCGGGCGCGGCACGGGCCGGCGGGGCGTCGGATCCGAAAAGGTCAGCCATCAGAGGCGGAACCGCATGGTCATCCGCTGGCCGGCACGCAGCACATCCAGCTCCAGGTAGCCGCGCAGATCCCGCAAGAGGCGATCTGCGCCTTCGGACCCGATCACCGGCTTCCCGTTGACGGCCAGCAGCACGTCGCCGATGCGCAGGCCTGCACGGCGGCCCACCGGGCCGGGGTCGGCCACCAGGGCGCCCCTTGCCGTCAACGGCAATTGGTATTCCGCGATCACGGCCGGATTCACACTGTGCAATGTCAGCCCCGGCAGGGCGGACCGGCGTCCGGTCTGGCGTTCGGCGCGCGGCGGATCCTCGGGCGGGGCAATCAGGGTGACAGCAATGTCCTTGCGGTCGCCGTCGCGATACCGCGTGACCTGCATTTCCTCTCCAAGGCCGCGTACGCTCATCCGGAACAGCATTTCCGCCGGACCCGCGACCGGTTGACCATCCACTGCCAGAATGACGTCACCCGCACGGAACCCGGCGGCACCAAACGGGCTGGCCTCATGCAGATCGGCGATCACCAGCCCCTGCGGGCGGTCCAGACCCAGGGTGGCGGCGATATCCACGTCCACCGGCTGGCCGGTCATGCCCGCCCAGGGCCGTTCGAACCGCGCGCCGCCCGCCTGCGCCTGTTCGACGAATTGCGCCACCAGGGCGGCGGGGATGGCGAATCCGATCCCGTTGGAGCCGCCAGATTTCGACAGGATGCGCGTGTTCACCCCGATCAGGTCGCCGTTGATATCGATCAGCGCGCCGCCTGAGTTTCCCGGATTGATCGGCGCATCGGTCTGGATGTAATAGCCACGCGCGTTGCCGATCGCCGTGCCGGTCCGGGCCAGCCCCGATACAATCCCCGACGATACAGTCTGCCCCACGCCGAAGGGATTGCCGATGGCCAGCGCCAGCTCTCCCACTTCGACGGAATCGCTGTCGCGCAGGCGCAGATGCGGCATGTCGGTGGCCCCGTCCAGCCGCAGCACCGCCAGGTCGGCCTCCGCATCCGATAGCAGCACCGTGGCGTCAAATTCCCGGCGGTCGTTCAGCACCACGCGGATTTCGTCTGCCTGGGCCACAACGTGGTAATTCGAAACGACGATCCCGTCTTCAGACAAGATCACCCCTGAGCCAAGCGAATTCTGCACCCGTGGCTGCGACGGGCCGAATTCACGGAAGAAATCGCGAAAGAACGGATCATCGGCGAAGGGCGAGCGGCGCGTTTCCACCACCCGTTTGGCATAGATATTGACCACGGCGGGCGCGGCCTGCCGCACCAGAGGCGCAAAGCCCAGGGAGATTTCAGCCTGGCTGACTGGCACGCGCGTTTCTGCCGCCTCGGGGGCCGAGGAGGGCACCAACAGATAGGCACTGAAAGAAACGATGGCCGTGACGGTCACGGCGGCAAGGGCGGTCAGGATCGGGCGTTGCATGGGATCTCCGTCGCGGCGTCTGGGCCAAGATATGCGAAGCGGCGCACGATTTTGCAAGGAACCGGAAACGCGAAGCCCCCGCAGTCGGCAAACTGCGGGGGCCGGAATTCTGCGCTGTCGGGCGGTATCAGCCCTCTGCTGCCTCGGCCTCGGCCAGGCGTGCCCGGTCACCGGCGCCCTTGGCATCGACGTCGCGGTCGACGAATTCGATGATCGCCATCGGCGCCATGTCACCATAGCGGAAGCCCGCTTTCATGATGCGGATATAGCCGCCCTGACGGTCCTTGTAGCGCGGGCCAAGAATGTCGAACAGTTTTTCGACATATTGGTCCTGTTTCAGCTGGGAGGCCGCCTGGCGGCGGGCATGCAGATCGCCGCGCTTGCCCAGGGTGATCAGCTTTTCGACAATGCGGCGAAGTTCCTTCGCCTTGGGCAGCGTCGTCTTGATCTGTTCGTGTTCGATGAGAGAGCCGGCCATGTTCGCCCACAATGCCTTGCGGTGTTCGTGGGTGCGGTTCAGGCGGCGGTAGCCTCGTGCGTGACGCATGCGTCTTACTCCGAATTGCCCTCTACGGGCGGTTTTGCTTTGTCTGGCCGGCGATGCGTGTCACCGGCTCTCCTTGGGACGCATCAGGGGGATGCGGCCGTTGCGGCGGCAGGGCCAAAATGGCCCCGAAAGAAGACACCCGGCGCCGCACCGGGTGCCCTGTCTGATCAGAACTGGTCTTCGAACTTCTTGGCCAGGTCTTCGATATTGTCGGGCGGCCAATCCTCAACGTCCATGCCGAGATGCAGACCCATGCCCGAGAGCACTTCCTTGATCTCGTTCAGAGACTTGCGACCGAAGTTCGGCGTGCGCAGCATCTCTGCCTCGGTCTTCTGGATCAGGTCGCCGATATAGACGATGTTGTCGTTCTTCAGGCAGTTGGCGGACCGGACAGACAGCTCCAGCTCATCCACTTTCTTCAGCAGGAGCGGGTTGAACTCCAGACCGTCATCCTCGTCCTGGCGACCAGCCGATTCAGGCTCGTCGAAATTGACGAAGATGGACAGCTGATCCTGAAGGATACGCGCGGCATAAGCCACGGCGTCATCCGGCGAGATGGAGCCGTCGGTGTCGATTTTCATCGTCAGCTTGTCATAGTCCAGCACCTGACCCTCGCGGGTGGGCTGCACGTCGTAGGACACCTTCTTGATCGGCGAATAGATCGCATCGATCGGGATCAGGCCGATGGGGGCATCCTCCGGCTTGTTCTTGTCGGCGGGGACATAGCCCTTGCCGGTGTTCACGGTCAGTTCCATGAACAGGTCCGACCCCTCGTCGAGGTGGCAGATCACGTGTTCCTTGTTCAGGATCTCGATGCCCGCGCTTTCGGAGATGTCAGCGGCAGTGACGACGCCCGGCCCCTTCGCATTGACCGAAAGGCGTTTGGGCCCTTCGACTTCCATGCGCAGGGACACGCCCTTGAGATTCAGCACCACGTCGGTCACGTCTTCGCGCACACCGGCGATGGACGAGAATTCGTGCAGCACGTTGTCGATCTGCACGCTGGTGATCGCCGCCCCCTGAAGGGAGGACATGAGAACGCGACGCAGCGCGTTGCCCAGCGTAAGGCCGAACCCGCGTTCCAGCGGTTCGGCAACCACCGTTGCCTGACGGGCCGGGTTGTTGCCCGGCTTGACGTCGAGCTGGGTTGGCTTGATCAGTTCGGCCCAGTTCTTGTGGATCATGTATCCCTCCATTCCCGTTTCGGCCCTGGCTGAGGGACCGAAAACTCCCGAGGTTCAAAATGACGAAAGGCGACCGCGCCGGGGCGCGGCCACCAAAGAGAGTCGCAGACGATCAGACCCGACGGCGTTTCGGCGGACGGCAGCCGTTGTGCGCGATCGGGGTCACGTCGCGGATGGACGTGATGTTGAAGCCAGCGGCGGCCAGCGCGCGCAGCGCGCTTTCGCGGCCGGAACCGGGGCCCTGAACTTCGACTTCCAGCGTCTTGACGCCGTGTTCCTGTGCCTTCTTGCCCGCGTCTTCTGCGGCCATCTGCGCGGCATAGGGTGTCGACTTCCGGGAGCCTTTGAAGCCCATGGTGCCGGCGGACGACCAGGAGATCGCGTTGCCCTGCACATCGGAGATCAGGATCTTGGTATTGTTGAACGAAGAGTTCACATGCGCAACGCCAGCGGCGATGTTCTTGGAAACCTTGCGTTTGGTACGACGGGTATCGCGTGCCATATCTGCTGCCCTCCCTTACTTCTTCTTGCCGGCGATGGCTTTCGCCGGGCCCTTGCGGGTACGGGCGTTGGTATGGGTCCGCTGGCCGCGAACCGGCAGGTTGCGACGATGGCGCAGGCCACGGTAGCAGCCCAGGTCCATCAGGCGCTTGACGTTCATCTGCACTTCGCGGCGCAGGTCGCCTTCGACGGTGAAGTTCGCGTCGATATGTTCGCGGATGGCCAGAACTTCGGCGTCGGACAATTCGTTGACGCGGCGGGTCTGGTCGATGTTCACGGAGTCACAGATGCTGCGGGCCGAAGACGGGCCGATACCGGTGATGTAGGTCAGGGCGATGGGCACCCGCTTTGCAGTCGGGATGTTAACGCCGGCAATACGTGCCAATGTTCTGTATTCCTTTTGTTGCGGTTCCGTAGCTCCAGAACCTTTTTTCACAACACATGGCCCGAGGCTTCAGCCGTCGGGCCCTGGGTCATATGCGAGGCCCCGGCACAGCCGACGAGAATCAGCGACGTTCCGGGATAGGGCTGCGTATGTGTGAATCGCAGGATCGTCAAGAGGGCAAGAAGGTTTTCCCCCGCGCCGGGAGAAAACCAGAATTCCGCCGAGGCAGGGCCGAACCCTGTATTGCCACAGCGAAATTGGGTCAGTTGCTCAGGATCTCGTCGATCTGGCGCTTGACCTCGGACATCTCTGCCAGGCCGTCGACGCGGCGCAGATCGTCCTTGGCATAGTAGTAACCGATCAGCGGCGAGGTCTTCTTGTAATATTCCATCAAGCGGGTCTTGAGGCTTTCCTCGTTGTCATCCGCCCGGCGCTTGAACTCCGTACCGCCGCAATTGGCGCATTTGCCATCGGCGGGGATCGGCTTGGTCACGTCGTGGTAGACCTCCCCGCAATTGCCGCAGGTGGAGCGCCCGACGATACGGGCGACCAGCGCCTCTTCCTCGACCTGCAATTCCACGACGGCATCCAGCGCCTCACCCATGTCGGCCAGCAGATCGGCCAGCGCATCCGCCTGCGCCAGCGTCCGGGGAAATCCATCAAAGATGAATCCGCCCTTCTTCTCGCCTTCCAGCTTCTCGCGGATCAGGCCGATGACGATTTCGTCGGTTACCAGCCCACCCTTGTCCATGACTTCGGCGACGACCTTGCCCATTTCGGTGCCCGAGGACCGGGCCTCCCTCAGCATGTCACCGGTGGACAGCTGGATCATGTCGCGCTCATCGACCAATACGCGGGCCTGGGTACCTTTGCCGGCGCCCGGCGGTCCAAGTAGAATGATGTTCATCGACGTGCTGGTCCTTTTCGTTGCCGGCGCTTGCCCTTGCCGCGCAATTGCGACTTTTCGATCAGGCCTTCGTATTGGTGGGCCAGAAGATGGCTTTGCACCTGCTGGATCGTATCCATGACGACCGATACCACGATCAACACGGAAGTCCCGCCGAAATAGAAGGGAACGGCCATCTGTCCGCGCAGCACTTCGGGCAGCATGCAGACGGCGGCCAGGTAAGCGGAGCCCAGGACCAGGATACGCTTGACCACGTATTCCAGGTATTCCTCGGTCTTCTTGCCGGGCCGGATGCCGGGGACGAAACCGTTCTGGTTCTTCAAGTTCTCCGCAACCTCGTCGGGCTTGAAGGAAACGTTGAAGGTGTAGAAATAGGCGAAGAAGACGATCATCGCGACGAAGAACAGCAGGTACAGCGGCTGCCCCGGCCCGAAATAGGCCAGCAGCGTTGACATGACCGGCCCCGTATCACTGCCCGAGAAGGTGGAGATCGTCACCGGCAGCAGCAGCAGCGAGGAGGCGAAGATCGCCGGGATCACCCCCGCCGGGTTCACTTTCACCGGAAGGTGGGAAGACCCGCCGTCGTAGACCTTCATGCCCACCTGGCGGCGCGGATACTGGATATGGATCTTTCGCAACGCCCGCTCCATGAACACCACGAAGGCAATTGTCGCGACCACCATCAGTACCACGCCCACGATCACCGCGGGAGAAATCGCGCCGGACCGGCCGGAGGCGAAGAACTGCGCCAGGGCGGCGGGAACCTCGGCGATGATGCCGACGAAAATGATCAGGGAAATACCGTTGCCGACGCCGCGCGCGGTGATCTGTTCACCCAGCCACATCAGGAACATTGTCCCACCGACCAGGGTGATCACGCAGGTTGCCCTGAAGAACAGGCCCGGATCCGTCACCAGGTCACCCGATTCAAGCGAGACGGCAAGCCCGTAGGCCTGTAGCGTCGCCAGCAGCACCGTGCCGTAGCGGGTGTATTGGTTGATCTTCTTGCGGCCCTGTTCGCCTTCCTTCTTCAGCTGCTCCAGCGCCGGCACCATGGCCGTCATGAGCTGCACGATGATGGAGGCGGAGATATAGGGCATGATGCCCAGGGCGAAGATGCCCATGCGGCCCAAGGCGCCGCCGGTGAACATCGTCAGCATGCCGCCGATCCCCTGCCCCGCGCCTTCCATGAACTCACGCAGGGCGGCGCCGTCAATGCCGGGAACGGGCAGGAAGGTGCCCAGCCGGTAGACAATCAGCAGCCCGATCGTGAAGAAGATCCGCTTGCGGAGATCGGTCGCCTTGCCGAGGGCGGACCATGAGGTGTTGGCCGCCATCTGTTCTGCTGCGGATACCATCGGCTCTCTCTCTTATGCACAGACGCCGCCGGAACCGTTTTCCGGCTCTGGCGGCGTCATGGGAAAACTCGGAAGGTTATGTAAGCGGAGCATGCCCCGCTCACAACCTCTTATTCGGCCGCTTGCGCCGTCGTGACCGTGAGGGACCCGCCCGCTGCTGCCACGGCATCAACCGCAGCTTGCGAGGCGCCGGTCACTTCCAGCGTCACCTTGGTGCCGATCTCGCCCTTGGCCAGAACACGCACACCGTCCAGTTTGCGGCGCACGGCACCGGAAGCGAGCAACGCATCCTCGGTGATCGTCTGGCCTGCATCCAGCTTGCCGGATTCGATGTACTTGGCGATGATGCCCAGGTTGATCACGGCGAATTTCTTGCGGTTCGGCTTGTTGAAGCCACGCTTGGGCAGACGTTGGTACAGCGGCATCTGGCCGCCTTCGTAACCGTTGATCGCCACGCCGGACCGGGACTTCTGACCCTTGATACCACGGCCAGCCATCTTGCCCTTGCCGGAACCGGGACCACGCGCAACGCGCTTTTTCTTCTGGGTTGCGCCGGGATTGTCGCGCAGTTCGTTCAGTTTCATGTCGCTTCTCCTTGCCGGAACACCTTCCCGAAGCGATGCGGAAGGGACACGGCTGCTGATGTCATGATTCCGTGACCCCGCAGGGCCACCGGGCGCGTATAGGGGTTTGCGATTGTGGATGCAAGAGTGCGCGCGGCGCCCTCAGTGGCAATGCACCCGGCCGACCTTGGTTTCCATGTGGCAGCATCGCCCCGGAGGGGAGGATTTCCGGCAGCCGCCTCCATGAGCGACCACCATCGGCGCCGCCGTGACGATACCCGTGGCTGATGACGTTGCGCCCAGAACAGGCGCGGCGAGATGACACAGGGCCACCGCAAGGAGAGGAATGAACTTCAAGAATAGCCCGCCACAAATCTGCACGAAAAATGTGCGTTAACGATTTGTAAGGAAATGCGGGAAATCGCCCGTCCGTCAATCCCGTTTCAGCGACGACCCGGGTTTGCGCCCTGCCCTGCGGAAGGCTACAGAATCAAAAATGCCCGCGACGATGCGCGGGCATTTGGATCTTGCAGGAAAAGCCGACCGTCAGTCGCGCTCTTCGACGATTTCGACCAGATGCGGGATCTTGTTGACCATGCCGCGCACCGAAGGGGTGTCTTCCAGCTCGCGGGTCTTGTGCATCTTGTTCAGGCCCAGGCCAATCAGCGTCTGGCGCTGCACGGCGGGGCGACGGATCGGAGAGCCGATCTGTTTGACAACGATGGTCTTAGCCATGGTCTCAGGCCTCCTCGGCGACTTGGGTCGACTCGGCAGGCGCCTCGTCGCGTTTCGGCAGGATGTCCGCGACCTTCTTGCCGCGACGCTGCGCGACCATCCGGGGGGAATAGATCTTTTGCAGACCGTCCAGCGTGGCGCGGATCATGTTGTAGGGGTTCTGCGACCCGATGGACTTCGCCACCACGTCCTGAACACCCAGCATCTCGAACACGGCACGCATCGGACCACCGGCAATGATCCCGGTCCCCGTCGGGGCGGTACGCATCACGACACGGCCCGCGCCATGGCGGCCCTCGATGTCGTGGTGCAGGGTCCGGCCCTCGCGCAGCGGCACGCGGATCATCTGGCGCTTGGCCTGCTCAGTCGCCTTGCGGATGGCTTCGGGCACTTCTTTCGCCTTACCCTTGCCAAAGCCGACACGACCCTTCTGGTCTCCAACGACCACGAGTGCGGCAAAGCCGAAGCGCTTACCACCCTTGACCGTCTTGGACACACGGTTGATCGCGACCAGGCGATCCGCAAATTCCGGGGTCTCGTCGCGATCGCGGCGGTCCCGGCGGTTGTCATCACGAGCCATCGGCTCTCCTTTCATCGTGGGTCCGCGCCGTCAGGGCAGCGGCCCGGTTTTCCAATCCAGGTGAGCGTCGAACACTCCCGGATCATCGGGGCGCGCTTGGGGCGCCCTCCCTTTGCGTGGGCCGGGACGGATCCCGGCCTACGAATTTCCACAAATTCCGGGGAAGGCCCCGGTAGGATACGGCGGGCCGGATCGGAACCCGGCCCCCGGTATCAGATCTTCAGTCCGCCTTCCCGCGCAGCGTCGGCCAGAGCCTTCACCTTGCCGTGGAAGAGAAAACCGCCACGGTCGAAATATGCTTCCTCGACGCCGGCTTTCTTGGCCCGCTCTGCAATCGCCGCGCCGACCTTCTGGGCCGCCTCGAGGTTGCATTTGCCGACCACGCCCAGATCCTTCTCCATGGTGGAGGCGGATGCCAGGGTGACGCCGTTGACGTCGTCGATCAGCTGGACGCTGATGTTCTTGTTCGACCGGTGCACCGAAAGGCGCACGCGCCCTGCGTTGACCTTGCGGAGTTTGTTCCGAACGCGCAGGCGGCGCTTCTGGAACAGATCGCGTTTGCTGTTTGCCATTCTCGCCGTCCTTACTTCTTCTTGCCTTCCTTGCGGAAGATATACTCGTCCTTGTACTTGATCCCCTTGCCTTTGTAGGGCTCGGGAGCACGCCATTCACGGATATTTGCCGCGACCTGGCCGACGAGCTGCGCATTGTCACCCTCGATCACGATCTCGGTCGGTTTCGGGGCCGTCACGGTCACGCCGTTCGGAACCTCGAAATTGACCTCGTGCGACAGGCCCAGGTTCAGCTTCAGGACATTGCCCTGCATCTGTGCCCGGTAACCAACGCCGTTGATCTCAAGCTCTTTCTTGAAACCGGTGGACACGCCCTGAACCATGTTCGCAACGATCGTGCGGGACATGCCCCATTGCTGGCGCGCCCGCTTGGACTTGCCACGCGGCGTCACGGTGACGGTGTTGTCCTCCAGCGCGATGGTGACGTCGTCGGTCGCGGTGAAGGTCTGGGCGCCTTTGGGGCCCTTTACTTCGATGCTCTGACCAGAGATCGACGCCGTCACACCCGAGGGCAGATCGACCGGCTTTTTCCCAATACGAGACATATCGACCTCCTCAGAATACGGTGCAAAGCACTTCGCCGCCGACATTGGCAGAGCGTGCGTTGGCGTCCGACATCACGCCCTTGGGCGTGGAGACAATCGACACGCCCAGGCCCTGACGAACCGTGGGAATGTCCTTGACGCCCATGTAGACGCGACGGCCGGGGGTCGAAACCCGCTGCAATTCGCGAATGACAGGAGTGCCTTCGTAGTATTTCAGGCTGATTTCCAGGGCCGGATGACCGTCTTTGCCGGTCGTCTTCTCGTAGCCACGGATGTAACCCTCGTCCGCCAGCACGTCCAGCACCCAGGCCCGCAGCTTGGACGCCGGGGTGGACACGGTGGACTTGCCACGCATCTGAGAGTTGCGGATGCGGGTGAGCATATCGCCGATAGGATCATTCATATCTCAGCTCTCCCTTACCAGCTCGATTTCACCAGGCCGGGAACCTGGCCATTCGAACCAAGTTCGCGCAGCATGATCCGCGACACTTTCAACTTGCGATAATACGCATGCGGACGGCCCGTCAGCTGGCACCGGTTGTGCAGCCGCGTGGGCGAGCTGTTGCGAGGCAGCTCTGCCAGCTTCAGGGTGGCGCGGAAGCGCTCTTCCATCGGCTTGGACTCGTCGTTGATGATTTCCTTCAGCGCGGCACGCTTGGCGGCATACTTTTCCACCAGGCGCTGACGTTTCTTCTCGCGCTCGATCATAGATTTTTTAGCCATAGTCTCTACTCCTCGCGCGATCAGCTGTTGAACGGCATGTTGAAGTGCTTCAGCAGGGCTTTCGCTTCTGCGTCGGTCTGTGCCGTCGTGCCGATGACGATATCCAGGCCCCAGACTTCATCGACCTTGTCGAAGTTGATCTCGGGGAACACGATATGTTCCTTGATGCCCATGGCGTAGTTGCCACGGCCGTCAAAGCTTTTGCCCGGCACGCCGCGGAAGTCGCGGATCCGCGGCATCGCGATGGTGATCAGACGATCGAGGAAATCATACATGCGGTCGCCGCGCAGCGTCACCTTGGCACCCAGCGGCATGTCTTCGCGCACGCGGAAGCCAGCGATGGATTTCTTCGCCTTGGTGATCAATGCCTTCTGACCTGCGATGGCAGTCAGGTCTTCCTGGGCCGATTTGGCCTTCTTGGAATCCTTCACCGCCTCGGCACCGCAGCCGATGTTCAGAACGATCTTGTCCAGACGCGGGATCTGCATGTCGTTCTTGTAGCCGAACTCTTCCTTGAGCGCGGCCTTGATCGTCTCGCGGAACTGCGTCTTCAGACGCGGG